>JAHFJG010000020.1 GCA_023246005.1 Candidatus Doudnabacteria bacterium | reverse complement strand
AGCTTGCAACAAACAAGCGGCTGTTTCGCCGAGCCCTAACCAACCCGGCGAAAGTTTTGTTCAACCGGTGGTTGACTGGAAAACTTATCAAATTGGCGGTTCAAATAAGGCAACAATCAAATATCCCGAAAATTGGTACGCCTATGAAATGGGAGGAGGTAAAGGTAAAAATATCTATTTTTCTGAGTACGATATAAGTTCAGGTAATATCAAATTTGACTCAAACGGTAACCCTTCTATGCCAAATCATTGCTTGATAGCGTTGTATCCTCCGTTTGTCTATGGAACGACTCAGAGAAAAATTCAAGCATCTACTGACCTAAAACTATTTAATTTATTTACTGATACTGTTCAAAAAAATCAATGTGATTCAATATATTCATTAATGCAAACAACAATTGTCGATTAACATATGTCAAGATCGTTAAAAAAAGGGCCATTTATAGACGCCAAACTCTGGGAGAAAATCCAGAAGGTTTTGCATGGCCAATCGGCCTCTGCTAAAGCTACGGGCGAATCCGCCTCTGGCGGAAAACCTAAAATGGAAATCAAAACTTGGAGCAGAGACTCCACGATTTTTCCGGAAATGGTTGGCATGACTTTTCTTGTCCACAACGGCAAGAATTTTATAACTGTGAATTGCTCGGAAAATATGGTTGGACACAAGCTGGGCGAATTTTCCCCGACACGGAAGTTTATTCGTCACGGCGGACGTATGGCTAAAGACGAAGCGCTAGCCGCTGCTGATGCGGAGAAACGTTCAATGGAAGCAGCTAAGGCGCCGGAGGCTGGGGCTAGAAATGATTAGCGAATTACGCATTAACGAATTGCGAATTAACAATTCGTAATCCGCAATTCGTAATAAATAATTTTTTATGGCAGATAAGAATTTACAAAAGATAACTGAGGTTAAGGCATTCGCCCGCCACATCCATGTCTCACCGCGTAAGCTGCGTTTGGTGGCCAATTTAATTCGCCAAACTCCTGTGGATGTCGCGCTCGAGCAGCTGCGTTTTTCATCCAAGAATGCGGCGCTGCCTTTAACCAAAGCCATCAATTCCGCGGTAGCTAATGCAGTGCACAATTTTAATATGAATAAACAAGATTTGTTTGTGAAAGCGGTTACGATCGATGGCGGACCAGTGATGAAACGTTACGCGCCTAGGGCCCAAGGCCGGGCATTCACAGAACGCAAGCGTACTAGTCACATAAATGTGGTGTTAGAATTACGAGCCAACAAAAACAAGAAAACTCGATCAATTTTTTCTCTCCGTCCGAAACTCACCACTGATCAGAAACTAGAAAAAGAAGCCGAACAAAAAACCCAAATTGTAGAACCGAAAGCAGGAGATGTCAACCAGAAACCGAACCGACCAGACCAGGCGCCAAGATCAGCAGAAAAGAGAAAGAATAGCTTTATTGCTTTGAAGCGAAGATTATTTAATAGAAAGAGCGGAGGCTAACATGCAAAATCCGAAATTCGAATATCGAAAGTCGAAACAATTTCAAATATCGAATGACCAAAATTCGAAACGTTTTGATATTTGTGCTTTGAATTTAGATATTGTTTCGAATTTAGCGCTTCGTGCTTCGAATTTTAAGCCAAGAATTAGTTAAGCAAATTTTATGGGACAAAAGATTAACGCAAACAGCTTCAGAATGAACATTACCGATACTTGGAAATCCAAATGGCTTTCCAAAACCGGTTTTGCCAGGATGCTGGAACAGGATACCAGGATCCGCGCTTTTCTCATGATCGAATTAAAGAAAGCCGGCTTGGTCCGGGTTGACATCGAACGCTTCGGGCCCAACATCAGTGTCACGGTCAAGACCACGAAACCAGGAATGATTATTGGCAAGGGTGGTGCCGGCATTGAAGAGCTTAAGAAAAAAATCCTCAAGCATTTACAATTGAAGAAATTAGATCTTAAGATTAATATTGAAGAGGTTAAGGATATAAATTTGCAAGCCCAAGTTGTCGCTCAGAATATCGCTGACCAGATCGAAAAACGGATTGCTTTCCGTCGCGCCATGAAAGGTTCAATCGAACAAGTTATGGAATCAGGCGCTTTGGGAGTAAAGATTGAATGCGCCGGCCGTCTGGGGGGCGCTGAAATTGCCCGCAGCGAACGATTGTTTAAAGGCAAACTGCCCCTGCACACGTTGCGCGCCAACATTGATTTTGCCAAGGTTACGGCATTTACAACTTATGGCACGATTGGCGTAAAAGTTTGGATCAACAAAGGCGAAGTGTTTGCTGGAGGAAAGGCTAAATTATAGGATTACGAATTAACGGATTAACGAATTGTCAATCCGTAATCCGCAATTCGTTAATAAATAATTATTATGCTTATACCCAAGAAAGTTAAACACAGGAAGCATCATCGCGGCAAGTCATCTGGCAAAGCCATGGCTGGCAACTTTGTGGCGTTTGGCAGTTTTGGCTTAAAGGCTATGGAAAATTCTTGGGTGACATCAAGGCAGATTGAAGCCGCTAGACGCGCTATGACTCGCTATATTCAGCGCGGGGGCAAAATTTGGATTCGGATTTTTCCAGATAAACCTATCACTTCTCACGGTAATGAATCGCCAATGGGAGCAGGCAAAGGCGCGGTTGATCATTTCGTCGCAGTTGTGCAGAAGGGACGAGTCTTGTTTGAAATGGATGGCGTGACTGCTGATCAAGCAGCCGAAGCTATGCGTTTGGCATCTCACAAATTGCCTATTAAAACTCGATTTATCACAAGGAGCCAACAATAATATGAAGATAAAAGAATTTCAAACCATGAGCCAGGGTGAGCTTGAGAAAAATCTGGCGACATTGCGCGAGCAAGTCAGAGATTTGGCATTCAAGCTTCACTCAAGAGAAGTTAAGAATACTCATACTTTGAAAGTTGTGAAGCGGGATATTGCCCGAATTTTAACTTTAATTAACAAGGAGCGATCCGAATGATTCGAATCTTCATCCGAATTACCCAAATAGGATTTGGCAATTCGTGGCATTCGGATGCATTCGTAGATTAGGATCGCAATAACTTATGAACAGTCCAAGTAAGCGACAATTGATTGGCCTGGTTGCTTCTAACAAAATGAACCACACTGTGATCGTCAGAGTTGAAAGCGTGAAGGTTCATCCGAAGTATCACAAGCGATATAAGGTATTTAAAAAATATCCGGCGCACGTTGATTCAGATCCAAAAGAGTTTGCCATTGGCGACAAAGTCGTGATTGAAGAATCCAAGCCTTATAGCAAGACAGTTTTTTGGCGAGTAATTGAGAAAGTTAATAGATAATAGTTAATAGGCAAGTTTATCAACAATAAACTATCAACCATCAACTAATTTATGATTCAGCTAAGATCCAGATTAAAAGTCGCGGATAACACAGGCGCTCGAGAGATCGCGGTGTTTGGCGTGTCTGGAAAAAACAAGCGCCGTTGGGCCAGACTCGGCGACGTTATAGCTGCATCTGTGAAAATCGCCAGCCCAAAGGGCCAAGTAAAAAAAGGCGACAAAGTCTATGCTGTAATTGTCCGAACCAGAAAAGAAGTTCGCAGAGCCGATGGTTCTTATATCCGATTTGACGACAATGCGGCGGTGTTGGTTAATAAAGACAATCCAGAGCCGCGCGGCACTCGCATTTTCGGCCCGATTCCAAGAGAGCTTCGAGATCTGGGATTTACTAAAATTATTTCATTAGCCGAAGAAGTGATCTAATATGATTAAGATGAGCATTAAAAAAGACGATATAGTCAAGGTTTTAGCCGGAAAAGAAAAAGGCAAATCCGGCAAGGTTTTGGAGGTATTTCCAACTGATCGACGTTTGTCTGTGGAAGGCTTAAATATCCACGTTCGATTTTCTCGGCCGAAAAAGCAAGGAGAAAAAGGCCAACGATTGGAACTACCCGCACCCTTAAACGTTTCCAAAGTCATGCTGGTTTGCCCTAACTGCGGCCAAGCCACTCGAGTTGGGCACGAAATAACGCCGCAAGGCAACTTGCGCAAATGCAAGCACTGTGGAAAGGTTATGTAAACTCCCACACCAGAACGATCTTTATTAGTAGAAATAATTATGATTACTAGAATGTTTATATACAACCAGCAAATTAATTTATCGCAGCAAAACTGTTTTAGAGAAGCTAAAACAGAAGCTCGTTTGGTGTGGGGGTAAATATGAGTTTAAAGACCACCTACAAAGAAAAAACAGTTCCCGCGCTTAAGCAAGCGTTTAGCTTGACTAATCTTATGGCTGTGCCTAAAGTAAATAAAGTCGTGGTTAATGTTGGCGTTGGCAAGACTTTAAAAGATGCGAAGATGCTGGAAGCAATTATTGATGATGTGAAAAATATTACAGGTCAAGCACCAGTCAAGACTTTGGCTAAAAAATCAATTTCCGGTTTCAAGATTCGGGAAAATCAAGTGGTTGGCCTGATGGTAACTTTGCGCGGCAGTCGAATGTATGATTTTTTGGAAAAGCTTATCCGTGTAGCTCTTCCTCGCGTGCGAGATTTTCGCGGATTGGATCCAAAGAAATTTGATGGACACGGCAATTATAATATTGGAATCCGAGAACAAATTGTTTTTCCAGAAACCACTCGCGAGCATTTGGAATATACATTTGGTCTTGAAGTGAACATCCAAACTACGAGCAAGGACGACAAGCAAGCATTGGAATTATTAAAATCATTAGGATTTCCTTTTAGGAAAGATAATAGTTAATAGATGATAGTTGATAGCCGCTCAAGGCTATAAACTATCAACCATCAACTTTATGGCAACTAAGGCACAGACAATCAAATCATACCGCTCCAGAACCAAGCCGAAATATTCGACCCGGGTTGTTCGGCGCTGTTGGCGCTGCGGCCGCAAACACGGCTACATGCGCGACTTTGATATATGCAGGATTTGTTTTAGAGAATTAGCCTCCAATGGTGAAATTCCAGGAGTAGTGAAAGCCAGTTGGTAATTAGCGAATTATGAATTAACGCATTGCGAATTAACAATTCGTAATCCGCAATCCGTAATAAATAATTTTTTATGATAACAGACACAATTTCCGACATGCTCACACGGATTAGAAATGCCCTGATGGCCAAAAAATCAGAAGTGGTTTTGCCATACTCTAATTTCAAACATAATTTGGCCAGAGTTTTGATGACTGAAGGATGGATTAATCATGTAGAAGTCAAAGAAACCGCTGGAATAAAAAATTTAGCTTTACTGCTTAAATATGATCAGGAAGGGAGCCCGGTAATTTCTGGAATCAAGCGTGTCAGCAAACCAGGCCAGAGAATCTATAGCGGACGAACCCAGATCCCGAAAGTTTTAGGCGGCATGGGGACTACGATTATCTCGACTTCGAGAGGATTAATGACAGACAAACAAGCCCGCCAAGAAAAAGTCGGCGGTGAGATTGTCTGCCAAGTTTGGTAAGCCCCCACACCATAACAAGTTTATTTAGTAAAATAATTTATCATTATCAGAATGATCAACTTCAATCAACAAGATAGTAATTCAGAGTCAATCTGTTTTGGCTGTGCCAAAACAGAAGCTCGTTTGGTGTGGGGGTAAATGTATGTCTAGAATCGGCAAAAAACCAGTACTAATTCCAACAGGCGTGACTGTGGACCTGCAAGGGCAAACCCTTAAAATTAAAGGACCTAAGGGTGAATTAATGCAGACTATTCATCCGAAAGTTCTGGTGGAAAAAAAAGGTTCCGAAATTATTATAAGCGTTAAACATCCGGAACAAAAATCAGAACGAGCTTTGTGGGGATTGTTCCGGGCGTTGATTAATAATATGGTTTTAGGTGTCACTGCTGGATTTACCAAAATTTTGGAAATCAACGGTGTTGGCTATAAGGCTGCTATGTCAGGGAAGAAATTAGTTTTAAATTTAGGTTATTCTCATCCAATCGAACTGGAAGTCCCGGCAGGATTGGAAGCCAAGGTTGAGAAGAACACGATTACGATTACTGGTTCTGACCGACAGGTAGTTGGCCAGTTCGCGGCAGTTGTACGTTCCAAGAGAGAACCGGAACCGTATAAAGGAAAGGGCATTAAATACCAGGATGAAGTTATCAGACGCAAAGCTGGCAAGGTCGTGAAAGCCGTAGGCGGGGGAAAGTAGTATTTGGAATTTAGAATAACATTATGAATAGAAGATCACAGAGAAAACTAAGACACCATCGGGTTCGGGCAAAAGTTGTTGGCAGCCAATCCAAGCCCCGCTTGAATGTTTTTCGTTCCCTGTCAAATATTTACGTTCAATTGATTGATGATGAAAATGGCCGGACTTTAGCAGCTGCATCAAGTCAAGAAATCAAGGGCAATGGCAAGAAGTCACAAATCGCTGCTGAAGTAGGGAAGCTTGCGGCTCAAAAATCTCTGGCTTTAGGGATTAAAAAAGTTGTGTTTGATCGCGGCGGGTATAAGTATCATGGTCGGATAAAAGAATTAGCCGAAGCGGCACGCGCTGCTGGATTGGAGTTTTAACCCCAGACACCAGAACGAGCTTTATTAGTAAATAAATATTATGATAATCAGAATATCTAAAAACAGTGTAGCAATTAATATCAAGCGAGAAAACTATTTCGGCAAAGCTGAAACAGAAGCTCGTTTGGTGTCGGGGTAAATATGGCCAGACCAAGACGAAATAATCGGGGGCAAGGCGCTGGAAAAAAAGATTTCGAGCAAAAGATTGTCGAGATTAAGCGTGTGACTCGAGTGGTTGCCGGCGGTAAGCGCATGCGGTTTCGGGCCTTGGTTGTAATTGGCGATAAAAAGGGCCGAGTTGGCATTGGTTTGCGCAAAGGCGCTGATGTTTCTGAAGCTGTAAACAAAGCCGTGAATGCCGCAAAAAAAACCATGGTCCCAGTTAAGATTGTGAATGACACCATTCCCCATGAAATTAAATTCAAGTATAAATCTTCCGTTGTGTTCTTAAAGCCAGCCCAGCCTGGAACCGGAGTTATTGCCGGAGGCGCTATTCGACAAGTTTTAGATTTAGTCGGAATCAAGAATGTTTTATCGAAAATGTTGGGTTCTTCAAACAAGGTCAACAATGTTATGGCCACTTATTTGGCCTTAACTAAACTTCGATCCAAAGAAGAAATGTTAAATCGGAAAAGCTAACTATGCTTAAATTATCAGGACTTAAACCATATAAAGGAGCTACCAAGCGGCGAAAAGTCGTGGGCCGCGGCGTTGGCTCTGGGCATGGAACTTTTTCTGGCCGAGGGGCCAAGGGCCAGCGCGCCAGATCTGGTTCCTCAATTCCGGTTGGTTTCGAAGGCGGACGCATGCCGCTGCAAAGACAGCTGCCGAAGCGGCGCGGGTTTACCAGCCGAAATGAAAAATCAGAGGTGTTTAATCTAAATGATTTTGATAAATTCAAGGCAGGCGAAACGGTGAATCCCAAAGTTTTATTTAATTTAGGCTTGCTTAAGTCAGCTCAACGAAAAGTTAAAGTTTTGGGTCAGGGAGAACTCAAGAAAGCTTTGATTTTTGAAAAAATTAATTTTTCAGCCAGTGCTCGGCAAAAAGTTGAAAAAGCAGGCGGAAAAATCACCTAAAAATTATGTCCCGACTTTCACAAATTTGGAAAGTTAAAGATCTGCGCAATAGAATAATTATTGTCGCTTTGCTCTTAGTAGCCACCAGAATTTTGGCTCACATTCCGATTCCTGGCATTCAGTTGGCGAATCTTAAAAATTTGCTAAATAATAACCAACTGCTCGGCTTGTTTGATGTTTTTTCTGGCGGCGGTTTGCGTAACTTTTCTGTAGTTATGCTTGGCATTGGCCCTTACATTACAGCTTCGATTATCATTCAGCTGTTGACTGTGATTATTCCCAAGCTTGGCGAACTATCCAAAGAAGGCGGCGAAGCCGGCAGAATGAAGATTAACCAATACATGCGGTATCTAAGCGTTCCATTAACCGCAATTCAGGGCTATGGCACGATTATATTGCTTAGTCGAACCAGCAATACCAATATTGCCGCAAGTTTTACGCCGTTTCAGTGGTTTGTGACTTTACTCTCGATTACCGCTGGTACTATGATTCTGCTTTGGCTGGGTGAGATTATTTCCGAATACAAAATTGGCAATGGAATTTCGCTGATTATTTTTGCCGGAATCGTAGCGAGAATTCCAACAGCTGTCCAGCAAGCCTATTTGAGTTTGACCAGTTCCGGTTCAGTATTAGACCCTCAAAATTTGATCACTGCGCTGTCTTATATTGCCTTAGCGCTTGTCGTCATTGGCGGAGTGGTTTTGATTACTGAAGCCCAGCGGAATATTCCTGTGTCTTATGCCAAACGAATTCGCGGCAACAAAATGTACGGCGGAGTCAACACGCATTTGCCGCTGCGGGTAAACCAAGCCGGCGTGATCCCGATTATTTTTGCGATTTCTATTTTACTTTTTCCTGGCTTGATCGCTAATTTCTTTTCACACGCGAAAACCGCAATTATTGCCAATGCCGCGACCGCCATTAATACTTTTTTCCAAAACCAGACTAATCAGGGAATTATATATTTCACTTTAGTCGTCGCATTCACTTATTTTTATACTGCTATCGTGTTTAATCCGGAAGAAATTTCCGAAAATATCCAAAAGCAGGGCGGATTCATTCCTGGCCTTCGCCCAGGACGCCAAACTGCGGAATTTCTGTACAAAGTTTTAAATCGAATTACCTTAGTTGGCGCCTTGTTTTTGGGTCTCATTGCCGTGCTGCCAAACGTGGTCCAGGCATTTACGCACAGCCAGTCTTTGACCTTGGGCGGCACAAGTCTTTTGATCGTGGTGTCGGTCGTGATCGAAGTCATGAAGCAAGTCCAGTCCCAGATGGTCATGCGGGATTATGAAGATTTCTAGGTTATAGGTTATAGTTAATAGTAAATCGCCTATGGCGTTTTCTTTTTGTCCGGATTTTCAGTATAATTAAGGTATATGCAATTACAAAAAATATTCGTTGTCTTAGGCCCGCCCGGCTCCGGCAAAGGCACGCAAAGTTCACTTTTGGCTAAAGCTCTTCGGTATGAGCAAATTGTGCTCGGGGATTTGATTCGTGAATTTATTAAAGGCACATCTAAGGATGCGATTGAGTCCAAGGAACTATATGACAAGGGGATTCCACAACCGGATGAAATAGCAACAACGCTTTTGAAAATCAAACTGCAAAATGTTCATGGCTATGAAGGCGCGGTGTTTGATACTTTCCCATTATCCATGGGTCAGGCCCAGGCTTTGGATGAGATTGTAAGAGATTTGAAAGTGAGTGACATGAAGGTTATTTTTTTGAATGTCAATAAAGAAGAAGTGGTGAAAAGAATTTCAATCCGCGGGCAATCACGTTCAGATGATACACCGGAAATTGCCGGACGGCGATTTGAAGAGTATGAAAAGCGCAATGCCCCGATTAAAGAATATTATCGAAATAAGGCTATTTTGATTGATGTTAACGGCAATCAGCCCGTTGAAGCTGTTCATGAAGAAATATTAAGTAAGTTAGGAATGTAAACACGCAATCCTGAATTTATTTCAGGATCTCGTCTTGAGATGCTGAATCAAGTTCAGCATTGCGATATCAAATTATCATGAAACGACTCGATTTTGATTTAATTTTATTAGGGGACCCAACGGCTGGCAAAGACACTCAAGCCGCTATTTTAATGAAGAAATATGCTCTCAAGCCTGTTGAATCTGGAAAACATTGGCGCGCATTGGCGAAGAAGAATAATTTTGATGGGCAGTGGCTTCGAAAGACCATGAGTCTTGGCTATCCGACACCAGTGGCTTTAATGAAAAAGTTTTTAACTGATAATATAAGAAAAGCCCCGATAAATAAAGATTTGATTTTTGTCGGCAACCCAAGATTAAAGCCCGAAGCGCAATTATTAACTAAATTGTTAAAACAAAAACACCACGATTTTTTTGTTCTATATTTAAAAATCCCAGTTAGGGAGATTCTGAAACGAACCAAAGTGCGTCCGAGGTTGAAAACAGAAGACAAAGGAGTTAGAAACCGAATTAATTACACGAAGAATCAAGTTAGCAAAACCGTGGCATATTTTCAATCTTTAAATAAGCTTAAATTTATCGACAGCATGCCGCCGATTCCCAGAGTTGCGGCGAATATAGAAAAAATTTTACATGATTACCAAAGATCCGCGAGAAATTGAAATACTAAGACAGGGCGGCAAGATTCTGGCTACTGTTTTAAACATAGTTGCTAAGGAAACGGTACCAGGAGTTTCAGCTTATGATCTGGATCAGATGGCTGAAACAGAAATAAGAAAGCTTGGCGGAACCCCTTCGTTTAAAAATTATCGCGCCCAGCCAAATGACTCGTTATTTCCGGCTAGTTTATGCGTTTCGGTAAATGACGAAGTAGTGCATGGAATTCCAACCAAGAGTAAAGTTTTGCAAGACGGCGATATTGTGGGTTTGGATTTGGGTGTGCAGTACCAAGGCTTGTTTACAGATGGCGCGATTACCGTAGCAGTTGGCAAAGTCTCGAAAAAATATTTAAAATTGATTCAAGCAGCCAAAGAATCTTTGCAAGCAGGATTGGATATGGTCAAATCTGGCAATTTTACGGGAGATGTTGGTTATGCAATTGAATCAGTAGCAAAAAAGTATGGTTTTCAGGTAGTGCGTGAACTGGTGGGCCACGGTGTGGGTAAAGCCGTGCATGAAGAGCCGGAAGTGCCTTGCTTTGGCAAACCCAAAACCGGCGTTAAATTAGTCCAAGGCATGGTTTTGGCCATTGAGCCTATGCTCAATGAGGGCGGCTGGAAGGTCTATTTTGCTGATGATAATTGGACTATTAAAACCGAGGATCATACTAGGTCAGCGCATGAAGAGCATACGATTCTAGTTACGGACAAGGGTTATGAAATTTTGACCCAGATATAAAATATGTTATAATATTTGCTGATCGGAATACTTTTTTATGACAATTTCTGACAATAACGAAAATTTTGAAAAATCCAATATTAAATCGGTCGCTTTGGTTATTTTGTTAAGTTTTTTATTTGGCATCGCGGGTTCGGTGTTTGGATCCGTGTTCCTAATCCACAATGGAAATTTTTCGCTGCCAGGAACGGATGTGAAGAATATTCAGGTAAATGAAGAGTCGGCTGTGGTTGATGTAGTTAAGAAATCGAGCCCAGCAGTCGTATCGATAATAATCTCGAAAGATTTAAATAAAGTTCCAGGATATTCGACTTCGCCATTTGACTTTGGGCCGTTTAGTTTTGACCCATTTTACCAAAACCGCAATCAACAGCAGGATAATAGTACTCCCAATGTTCAGCAAATCGGCGGGGGTTCTGGTTTTATTATTTCTGCCGATGGACTGATCATGACCAACAAGCATGTAGTTTCGGACACAGCAGCGACTTATACTGTGCTGACAAATGATGGAAAGAAATATGATGCCGAAGTTTTGTCGCGAGATCAGGTTAATGATTTAGCTTTAGTGAAAATTAACGCCAGCAATTTGCCAACTTTGACGCTGGGAGATTCTTCCAAACTCCTGATCGGCCAGAAAGTTATCGCTATTGGCAATTCTCTGGGCCAGTACAGCAACACGGTCACTACCGGCATTGTTTCTGGTATCGGGCGCACCATAACTGCTGGCGGGACTGTTGGTTCAGAACAGTCTGAACAGCTGGAAGGGGTTATCCAAACCGATGCCGCGATTAATCCCGGCAATTCTGGCGGACCGCTTCTAGACATCGGAGGATCGGTGATTGGCATTAATACGGCAATTGATTCCCAAGGACAGCTGATTGGTTTTGCAATTCCGGTAAATGATATTAAAAAAGATGTCAGCAGTTTCAAGCAATTCGGCCGGATCGTAAAACCATTTTTGGGTGTGCGTTACGTGCTAGTCAATCAAAGCATTAAAGATGAAAATAAATTAACCGTTGACTATGGAGCCTTAATTGTTTCTGGGGGCACTACTAGAAGTCCAGCGGTTGTGCCGGGATCAGCAGCGGATAAAGCCGGGCTTAAGGAATCGGACGTTATTCTGGAAGTAAATGGTCAGAAAGTTGATCAAGATCATAGTTTGGCCGGATATCTTAAAAACTTTAATCCAGGAGAATTAGTCAACATGAAGATTTTAAGTCGGGGTCAAACCAAGAATATAATCGTAACTTTAGGCGAGACCAAGTAAACCCCCGCACTAATCCATGTATTATGTTTATATTTTAAAGAGTAAAAAAGATAGCATGAATTACATTGGCTCGACAAATGATCTGAGGAAAAGATTTAATCTCCATAATGATGGCAAAGTTTTTTCGACGCGTTTAAGGGTTCCTTTCGATTTGGTTTACTATGAAGCATATAAATCAGAGAAAGATGCAAGGGTGAGAGAGCATAATCTTAAATTAAGAACGCGGGCCTATACTCAGTTGAAGCAGCGCATAGCGAACTCTTTGGCCGGATTGGTGCGGGGGTAAATGCGGGTTTTGGCGCTTGATTGGGGAGAGGTTAGGATTGGGGTTGCAGTGTCTGATCCGGATGGAAAAATAGCCTTTCCTTTGGACAGATTTATAGAAAACAAAAAAGCAACTGCGGAAATCAAAAAAATTGTTGAAAACTTGAATGTTGAAAAAATTGTGATTGGCATGCCGAAAACATTAAAAGGAGAAAAAGGCCCGAGCGCAAAGAAGGTTCAAGATTTTATAAATAAATTGCAAGAACAGGTTAGCTGTGAAGTTGGATTTTTGGATGAACGATTTACATCGGTTGAAGCTGGCAACGAATTAGCCGCCATGGGATTAAATGAAAAGAATCAAAGACCAATCAAAGATAATATTGCAGCGCAAATCATGCTTCAGCAATATTTGGACCAGAAATCAAAATAATAAAATTAATCTAAATTAAAAATTAAAGGAGAGTATGGCAAAAAAAAAGCACAGGTTGCGGAATTTACACAAAATAAAAATTTATCATAATCGCTGGCTCATTTGGGCAATTGCCTATGTTGTGATCTTTGCAACAGCTATGATTGGCTATCTGAAAGTTTCTGATATAAATTTTGAAACCCAACAGATTGCAGATACTCAATTTCAACCTTGGCATAGTTATAAAAATACTTATTTAGGTTTTAGTCAGCGTTATCCGGCTGATTGGTGGCTCGAGGTACAAGATCAATCCAGCATCGTTTTTGTGCCGTCCGGGTCTGACCAAGGGGTCACTGTGCGGGTTGTTAAGCCATCGGCTGAAACAGCAATTCGCAAAACTTTAAAAATTAGCAATGAATCAAGAACGCTCCTTGATAATAATCCTGCGGCCAAATTGACCAATGATTTAGGAGACAGTCATTTTGAAACTGTTATTTTGTCCATTCATAACCACCGACTTTATGTATTGCGCGGAAGCCAAAGTTTGGTTCAAAAATTACTATTAACATTCAACTTTGAGTGAATTTAGGCAAGACATTGTTTCGAAACACTGGGTTTTATTCGCGCCAAACCGGGCGTCGCGGCCGGAAGATTTTAAGCATGCCACGGCAAGCCCTGATCCAAAGACTTTGCATGAGGCAGATAAAACTTGCCCTTTTTGTCCTGGAAACGAAGAGCTAAATTTAGAAGTGCTGTCTGTTCCAGCGAGTAAGGACTGGAAAATTCGAGTAATTCCAAATAAATTTGAAGCTTTGGGACATTCCGGAGGCCGCACTCGTTCGGATTTTTATTTTGTCAGAGAAGGGATTGGGGATCACGAAGTAGTGATTACCAGGCCGCACAATGTTTTGACGGCGTTTTTGCCAGACGATTTGATGGATTTAAACCTGAAGGTTTATCAGGATCGGATGCGAACCCTTTCTGACCATCCTGAAGTTGAGTACGTCCATGTTATCCAAAACCACGGCCATGACGGCGGGGCAACTGCGATTCATCCTCACTCCCAAATTTTTGCCACGCCTTTCGTCCCAGAGCATTTGCATGATGAAGTCACAGGCAGCTATGTTTATTACCAGCAGTACGGCGCCTGTATTTATTGTGAAACGATTTTTAAGGAACTTGCGGATAAGGAGCGAATTGTCTTGGATCAAAAGGATTTTTTGGTTTTTTCGCCTTTCGCGGCAAGAGTGCCTTATGCGCTAAGAATTATTCCCAAACGGCATCAAGCCAGCTTTATTGACATGACTCCGTCTGAACGACGCTCACTTGCCTTAGTGCTTAAATACATTTTGCAAAAATTGTATTATAAATTGAATAATCCGGCTTATAATTATTATATTCACACGCGGCCGGTTACTCATTCACTGCTGACCCGTTATGATGATCGGGCTTATCATTGGCATTTGGAAATCATGCCCCGGTTAAACGTTTGGGGCGGGTTTGAATTGGGTTCTGATGTCTATATTAATACGGTCTTGCCGGAGATCGCAGCAGATGTCCTAAGACAGCCTTAATGAATCCCGTTAGAAATTTTACATAGTTTGGTTCGTCGTAATAATATTTTAGCGATCTAACTATAATTTATTTTTTTAATTAAATAATCATTATTTCTAACGGGATGAAAAAGTTTATTGTTGCTAATTGGAAAATGAATCCGCAAACAGTTGAGGAAGCTCGAAAGCTAGTGGCTTCGTGGGAGCACCGAATGCATGCAATATCTGATCATGTCGAAGTCGTGGTTTGCGCGCCATTTGTTTATTTGCCTGCTTTGGCTCATTATACTCACGAAATAAAGTTGGGAGCGCAAAATGTCAGCTGGGGTGATACCGGCGCTTTGACTGGCGAGATTTCAGTCTTAATGCTCAAACAATGGAAGATCCAGTTTGTGATTCTGGGTCATTCGGAACGCCGATTGTATATGGGCGAAACTGATTCCGTGATTAATGCCAAGATTATGGAAGTTTTGAATCATAAAATAATTCCAATTGTTTGCCTTGGAGGTGAGGAAGGGGCAGAGAAACAACATATGAAAGCTTTGGTTACCAAACAATTTGAGGCAGTGACAAAAGACCTTGAAAAAAAACAGCTGGAAAAGATTATTTACGCCTATGAGCCGGCTTGGGCGATTTCAACTATGAGTAAATCAGAACCTGCCACAGGTGAGCACGCAGTCGAGCTGATTGAACACATTTATGATTTGCTTGCTGATCGAATCGGCA
>JAHFJG010000036.1 GCA_023246005.1 Candidatus Doudnabacteria bacterium | reverse complement strand
TTGGTATATGATGGCAGCACTTATTACCTTATCTCTGACGGTATGAAGAAAATGTTCTCTTCTGCATCTGACTTAACTGCCCGTGGATACAAAACATCCAACGCCATTAGCGCAAGCTTGTCATCTTACGCCTCTGGCGGCACAGTTCAGTAAAAAAGTATAAAGGTCTCGAAACACCCCGATTAATCCCGGGGTGTTTTAGTTTGCGTTAAACTGTTATTTTTGATAAGATGGCCTGGGGAGTTAATAATTAAAGACATAACAATATGTTAAATAAGAAATGGGCCATTCCAGCAGCGGCCGTACTGGTAGTGGTCGGTATTTATGTGGTTCTAGTGTTTATATCAAATCAGCGCGCCAAATCGTATTCAGTTGTTTACTTGTCTTCTCAAACAATCTACATTGGCCATTTGCATACTTTTCCGAAACTGGCCATGACTGACGGTTATATTTTACAAAATGTAACCTCTACCAGCGCTGACAAGACGGAGAAACCGGCGGATTTGCAACTGGTGCCGCTTTCCAGCAAACCTTGGGCACCGGCTAAGATTTATTTCAATCCCAATCAAATTTTGTTTCAAGGGCCTTTAGATGAAAACAGCGACGCGGCTAAGGCTATTAAGGCTAAATCACAGTAAAACTAAAGTTTAGATAAGTTTGATCGAAAAACGCCCCAAATAATTCTGGGGCGTTTTGCTTTGCCAAATGTTGATAAATATGCTACAATAATAGCAAGTTTTTTGTTTCAGAAACCAAAAATTTAAACAAAACAATGGCTTTTAATACTCAACAATTAAAACACGCTTTGATTGACAAAAAAATCGTTACTGCTACTGTTTTTGACCAGCTGGCGAAAGAAGCCTTGGGCAAAAAACAAGAAGTTGCTGATCTTTTGGTTGACAAAAAAATCGTTAATGAAGAAAAATTAGCCCAACTGGCTGCTGGATTCTACGAGGTTGAATATAAAGACTTAAAAGAATTGGATCAGATTCCTAAGGACGCTTTATTTTTGGTGCCTGAACCGATTGCCAGGCGGCATAAAGTTATTGCGTTTGGAAAAGATAAAGACAAGCTGAATTTGGGCATGGTTGACCCAAGCGATTTGGAAACCAGGGACGCGATTAAGAAAAAAAGCGAATTGCAAGTGGCGCCGTTTTTGATCAGCAAAAGCTCGCTTGAGTTTGGCTTGAAGCAATATCATACCAGTCTGGAAGCAGAGTTTGCGAAAATTATTTCCAAGCAGAACGAGCAACCGCTAGCTCCAGACTCCTCCACGGCTTCAGCGGTCAACGAGAAACTCAAAGAAATGGCAGAGGAAATTCCGGTGGTCAGGGTCGTCGACACTCTTTTAGAATATGCCATATTTGAAAAAGCCTCGGACATCCACATTGAACCGCAAGAAAAAGAAGTCATGGTGCGATATCGGATTGATGGCGTATTGCATGATGTCATGACTTTGCCAAAAATAATTCAGCCAGCATTGATCGCCCGGATTAAAGTTATCAGCAGTTTGAAAATCGACGAGCATCGTCTGCCGCAAGACGGGCGATTCAAGGTTCAGAAGGATAACTATAATATTTCGTTCCGTGTTTCTACCATTCCAGTGTTTGACGGGGAAAAAGTCGTCATGCGGCTTTTGGATGAGTCGGTGAAAGCCATGACGCTTGAAGAGCTTGGGTTTATTCATCGAAACTACGAAGTAATTGTCAGGAATGTTAAAAAACCGCACGGCGCATTGTTGGTCACAGGCCCGACCGGCAGCGGGAAATCAACGACTCTGTATACCGTATTGTCCATGCTGAATAGCAAAGGCGTGAACATCTCGACAATCGAAGACCCGATCGAGTATCGAATCAGTGGAATTAACCAGACTCAAGTTAACCCTAAGATTGGCTTGACTTTTGCCATGGGTTTGCGAGCTTTATTGCGGCAAGATCCAAACATCATCATGGTCGGTGAAATCCGCGATGCGGAAACTGCGGAAGAAGCAGTGCATGCGGCTCTAACCGGACACGTAGTGCTTTCCACTCTGCACACGAACAATGCCGCAGGCGCATTCCCGCGCTTGCTGGATATTGGGGTGGAACCGTATTTGATTGCCTCTACAGTTAATGCCGTGGTCGGGCAAAGATTAACAAGACAACTTTGCGAGGATTGCCGGGAGGAATATAAAATTGATAAGGCATTTGAAGAGACGTTGAAAAAGGATTTCAATATTGAGGCATTGCTTGAGGTAATGAAAAGAGAAAAGTTTATTGCAGCTAAAGTAAAAAGTTTGGCTGAAGTTCCGTTTTTTCGAGGCAAGGGTTGCGATAAGTGCAGCCATACCGGTTATCGAGGACGAAAAGGCATTTTCGAGGTGCTCGAGGTCAGCGCCGTGATCCAGGATTTAATTATGAAGCGGACTCCGACAAGCCAGATCGAGCAAAAAGCCGTGGAAGAAGGCATGGTTTTGATGTGGCAGGACGGGTTTATAAAATCCATTCAAGGAAGAACAACAATTGAAGAAGTAATTAGAGTTTCAAGGGAATAAATGCCTGATTTTAGTTATACGGCCAGAACCAAGGCTGGCGTAATACAAAAAGATATTATGCAAGCGGTCAGTGAGCGCGCCGTGGCCGATGTTTTGCGTACCCAAGGTTTGATGCCCACGATGATCAAGCCGGCGCGCCGCGGATTTAATTTCAAATCAGTTATTGATTTGGTTCGGCCAATCAAGCTGCTTGATAGAATTACTTTTATAAAAAATTTAGGAGTTATGCTTAAGGCTGGTCTGCCAGTGTCCCGCAGTTTGAAAATTTTAAGCGCTCAAACTCCAAATCCCAGATTTTCTGCGATTGTTTCCGACATTGCCCGTATGGTTGAGAGCGGCATTTCGTTGGCTGACGCTATGGGCAAGTACCCAAATGTTTTTTCCTCCATATTTGTCAGCATGGTCAGAGTTGGAGAGGTCTCTGGAAACCTGGAGCAGAATTTAGGTTATTTAGCAGACCAGATGCAGAGGGATTATGATTTGGTTTCCAAAGCCCGAGGCGCTTTAACTTATCCGGTTATGGTTTTGTTTGCCTTAGCTATTGTTGGTTTTTTAATGTTCACGTTTGTCTTGCCAAAATTGACTTCCACGTTTACTGATTTACACGTCCAGCTGCCGCTGATGACTCTGGTAGTTATTTTTATCGTTAATATTTTTGCGAATTATGGGATTTTTTTGCTTGTGCTGTTTGTTTGTTTAGCTGCAGCTTTTGTTTGGTGGCGCACGACCATTCCAGGAAAAAAGATAATTCATAAAGTCATTCTTTATATGCCGATAGTCGCGCCTGTCGTGATCAAGATTAATTTAGCACGGTTTGTCCGAGTATTTGCATCGTTGATAAAAAGCGGAATGCCGGTTGTGGAATCTTTGGAAGTTTCTTCTCATGTGGTCGGCAATATTTATTACCAACAAACCATTGCCGCGGCTGCTTCGAAAGTTAAAGTCGGCTCGCCCCTGTCCGCGGCATTTATAAAACAGCCCAGACTTTTTTCTAACTTAATCATTCAAATGATGGAAGTCGGGGAGGAATCAGGCACCACGGACACAGTTTTAACTGAAGTTGCGAATTTTTATGAATCGGAAATTGACCAGACTATGAAAAATCTTTCATCAATTTTAGAGCCAGTCATCATGATGGTGATTGGAGTAGTTGTCGGGGCGCTGGCCATAGCCTTAATCACGCCGATTTATAACATCACCTCCAGTATCAACTAATCGGTCTGATTTATGGTATAATTAAGTGTAAATTTGTAACATTTTTGAAACCAACATGAACTTATTTGCCAGTACGAAAATTCATGGATTTGGATTGGATATTTCGGATAGTTCAATAAAGGTTGCCCAACTGAATTTGGAAAATGGGCAAGTTTCTTCAGCTGCTTTTGCAGACGTTGCTTTGTTAGACAAAACAATTTTAAATCACCAGATTCTTAATGAACAACGCTTGGCGGGCAACATTCTCAAGGCCGTATCCGCAGCTAAAAATATTGACGGGAAATATGTGGTTTGTTCCGTTCCAGAGGGCAAATCATTTATTCGTATTCTGCAAATACCAAAAATGCCGGAATCAGAAATCGATGGCGCGATTCCTTATGAGCTTGAACAAGACATTCCTATTCCAGTCGATCAAGTTTATTTGGACTGGCAGATTATTAACGAGCTGCCTGATAAACTGGAATTGTTAGTCGCGGCTTCTTCCAAGGAATATATAGACAGTCTTGTTGAAACTTTGCGTTTAGCCAAGCTGACCCCTCTGGCCATGGAGATCGGATCTCAGGCCACTGCCAGGGCTTTGATAGGACCAGAAAATTTATCTAAGAGTGTTTTAGTGGTTGATATTGGAGCGCGCCAAACAAGTTTTACCATAGTTGACCAAGGCAATTTGCAATATACTTCTAGCGTGCCAATTGCAGGGAATGCATTTACCGAAAGCATAACGCGAAATTTAGGCATTTCTGCTGGCGCGGCAGAAAAGTTAAAACAGCCTCTTGGCCTTTTGACAGAAACTCAACAGGGGATAAATGTTCGGAAGGCTTTTTTGCCAATTTTGGATAATGTTGTGGATGAAATTAAAAATGTTATTAGGTTTTTTGAAGAGCATTCAGTGAGTCACAGAAGGATTGAAACGGTTTTCTTATGTGGCGGTTCAGCAAGCGTGCCAGGACTAGTGGAATATATTTTGGCTCGAATTAATTTAGGCTCAGATAAAGGAAAACTCAATGTAACTTTAGGCAACCAGTGGGCGCATTTGTCAGCCGGAGCAGGTAATGCGGAAGCACCGATTGCTGGCGAAGGAGCTTTGCGCTATGCGACCGCAATAGGATTAGCTTTACACGGACTTGATTATGAATCCCGTTAGAAATTGTCAATACTAATTCCATGAAGAAAATTAATTTATTACCAAAACCCGAACAGCAAGAACTGAAACTGCAGTTGTTTTCCCAACAATTGCTGAAGTTTTGGATTTTGATTGCGGCCAGTTTGGTTGTATTTTTTCTGCTGACCAAGGCTACGCAAATTTATCTTAATAGAACCGTCAGTGACACGCAGAATAAAATCAGCCAAAACAAAGCTTTGTTAAATTCTTCAGATTACCGCGATTTACAGCGTCAAATTTTGGCCATCAATAGCAACATTAAAGAAATCGAAAATCTTGAAGACCATCATTATTACTGGTCTAATGCCTTGATCGAGCTGGCCCGATTAATTCCGCCTAATATGCAGCTAAACAACATTGACTTTGATTCAATCACCGGGAAAATTCAAATCAATGGCCAGGCCCAAAATCGGGACGCAGTGATTGGTTTGTGGTCGAACATTATTAAATCCGAATACTTTAAAAATATTAATTTTCCCTTAGCCAATTTAGAAAAAGCCAAGCTTCCAGATTTTACCTACACTTTTTTTATTAACAAAGATAAGTTTAAATCCCAATAATGAAGAGTTTAACAAAAGTTATTTTAATTTCGCTTATCGGCT
>JAHFJG010000035.1 GCA_023246005.1 Candidatus Doudnabacteria bacterium | reverse complement strand
GGCGATTGAAATTCACGATCCCTACGCCGATCCAGCACCAATCCATCCCAATTGCAATTGAAGGCAAAGACATCATGGGCATTGCCCAGACCGGCACTGGCAAAACCCTGGCCTTTGGTATTCCCATGATCCAAAGACTGGCCCAGCACAAAGGCCGCGGGCTTGTGATTTTACCCACGAGAGAGTTGGCGTTGCAGGTTGACCAAGCGCTTCATACGATCGGCCAACCTCTTGGACTCAAGACCGCGGTCTTGATCGGTGGCGAACCGATCAGTCGACAAATCCGATCGCTTCGCCAAAACCCTCATATTATCATTGGCACTCCGGGAAGATTGAACGACCATTTGGAGCAAAACACCTTGGATCTTTCTCATGTTTCTATATTAGTGCTTGATGAAGCGGATCGCATGCTGGATATGGGATTTGAACCGCAGATCCGTCGAATTCTTGCTAAAGTCCCAAAGGTGCGACAAACCATGTTGTTTTCTGCCACTATGCCAGATCAGATCGTCAAAATCGCTACTGCTTACATGTCTTTGCCAATTCGTGTAGAAGTTGCGCCATCTGGTTCAACCGCAAGAGATGTCGCGCAAGAAGTTTTTTTCGTAAGCCGAGATAAAAAGTTGGCATTGCTTGCCAAGGTCTTGGCTGAACACAAAGGTTCAGTTTTAATTTTCATCCGGACAAAGTTTGGCGCCAAAAAAATTGCCCATGCAGTCCGAAATATGGGACACACTGCTTCAGAAATCCATTCCAACCGATCATTAGGCCAGAGAAAAGAGGCTTTAGAAGGATTTAAGATTGGCAGATACAAAGTTTTAGCCGCTACAGACATTGCTGCGCGCGGCATTGATGTTACTGGAATCGAACTTGTGGTTAATTATGATCTGCCAGAAAATCCGGAAGACTACGTACATCGAATTGGCCGCACTGGCCGCGCTGGCATGTCAGGCAAAGCTGTGTCGTTTGCCACCCCAGACCAACGCCAAGACGTCAGATCCATAGAACGCTTGATCAAAATTCCTTTACCGATCAAACAATCTCCAGAACTTGCCGCAGGATTTTCCGAATTCCAACAGCCTAGACACAGTTACGTCAGGCAAATTAATTCAAAATTCCCCGCCAGAGGTGCCCGCCTGCCCGGCCGGCAGGGGTCCGCCTTTGGCGAAAAGCCGCGAGGACGTTTCAAAAAACGCGAGGAATTCCCAAGACACAAACCTGGTGCTCCCCAAGATCAAGGATTCGATGCGCATCACCGCAAACCAAACCGTAGATGGCAGGCGGGCCGCATTTCCTATCGCAATGATCGAGATTCTTTCTAATCTAAGCCAAAAAATTGAGTTTTCCACTGTTTGTCGCTTGACAAAATTTAGCATTGGATTATTATAAATTTGAAAGGAGAGCAATCGGATGCATAATGGTGTAACGCAAGTGTGCGTTTCCCATAAAAGCGACGAACTCTAAGGCCAGCTTGGCCCTCAAAAATTAAATAGAAACGCATCGCAAAAAATAAATGGAAACAGCACACTTTTGCTAAAAGCCTCGCAATTTCGCGAGGCTTTTAGGTTTACCCACACCAAATTTTGGTGTTGGGGCTTATTGATAAAGTTGTTGAATATCTGCTGGCTTGATTTGCTCGATTTGATTTAGATTTATGCTACTTGAAGATATTAAAACTTTTATAAACAGAATCAACAAAAAAACTGACAGAGCGGTGAGAGCGCCACAGATCCAAGCGGTTTGCTCACCATCGTCTTTGCCGCTGAAATAAAACTTGAGGGCAAATATCAGGCCAAAAGGCGGTAAGGCTAGAGAAATCAAATATGCCCAGCGTTTTTGTTTATCAGACAAAAGGTTTGCCTGATGCTTTTCTAAAGCATTGATCATCAGACTTGCGACATCTATCTTCTTGTCTTCTTTAGCGAGCTCTTTATACGCTTCAAGTTCTTTGGCTAGTTTATTTTCATCCATTTATTTTTGGATTTATATTTTACTAATTTGCCACTGCTATGGTTTCGATCAATCTGGCGCAAACTTGATATGGATCCATGTTAGCCGCGGGCCTGCGGTCTTCAAGGTAACCGCTCTTCTTATGCGCCGTGGCCATAGGGATGCGGATTGAAGCGCCGCGATCAGATATTCCAAATCGAAATTGGCTAATATGGGCTGTTTCATGCTTACCAGTCAGACGTTTATCGTTATCAGCGCCATACACTGCGATATGCTCTGCATGATTTTGTGAAAATCTGGCACAAGCAGCTTCAATTGCCATAAGTCCGCCATCAGCCCGCATGGATCTGGTGCTAAAGTTCACATGTGCGCCAGCCCCATTCCAATCTCCCAACACAGGCTTAGGATATATCGAAACAGAGATTCCATAATCTTCAGCCAATCGGTGCAACAACCATCGTCCTACCCATAATTGATCAGCCACGGCCAAGCCTTCAAGCGGGCCAACTTGAAATTCCCATTGACCTGGCATGACCTCGGCATTGATTCCAGAAATTAACAGTCCAGCTTTGATGCTTGCCTCAAGATGAGCTTCAACTAGGGCGCGGCCGAAAATATTATCCGCGCCGACTCCGCAATAGTAAGGCCCTTGAGGCCCCGGGAATCCGCTTTCTGGAAAACCCAACGGTTTGCCATTTGCCTTAAACAAAGTGTATTCTTGTTCAATGCCAAACCAAGCCTGCTCATCTTTATATTTTTCTGATACTTCCCGCAAACGCGCTCGGGTATTGCTAGCGTGCGCAGTGCCGTCGGAATTATATACTTCGCACATTACCAAAATGTGTGGATTGCCGCGAATCGGATCAGGAACGAAAAATACAGGCTTAAGTTGGCAATCGCTAAAACTTCCTTCCGCCTGCATCGTGCTAGATCCATCAAATCCCCAATCAGGAATATCTGACAATGACCAGACTTCTTTGTCTAGAATTTTGGTTTTTGATCGAAGCTGCGCTGTTGGTTTTTGTCCATCGAGCCAAATATATTCGGCTTTGACTTTGGTCATATGGTTGCAACTTTTAATTAATCGCATTTTAGCATAATTTAAAAACCTCCCGCAATACAGGAGGTTTTTAAAAAAGCGGGCGTTTAAGCGCGCTTGACGTTGACAGCGTTTGGTCCCTTTGGCGAATCTTCAATATCAAAGGTGACAGCGTCGCCTTCGTGAAGTTCGCTGAACTGGACCTCGACCAAAGATTTGCTGTGAAAAAACAAATCCTTAGCCTGGCCCTCGGCAGCGATGAAGCCAAAACCTTTATCTGTCAATTTCTTGATTGTACCGTTCATGAATATGAATTTAAAAATTAAAGCGCAAATTAAATTATGCTAATGAAATTCGACTACTTTTCCTAAAATAATATTTTGCTCAAACAGCTTAGCACAGTTCCCAATCTTTGGCAAATAATTTCTGGGATATGGCAAAAATGGTATAAGTAATAAAGAAAGCGGCAAAAACGTCGATTGAGTAATGTAAATGGCCTAAAAGCACGCTGACAGCAAAAATAATACAAGTGGTTAGAAATATCGAGCGAAGAACTTTATCATTCCAAAAAATTAAGGCCAGAAGAAACGGCATGCCTGTGTGTCCAGAGAAAAACAAATCAGCTTTCGTGCCAATGCCCAGAAAATTTAAGGCGCTTGCGATTCTAACCGGATCAATTATCACTTGTGGCGAAAATGGCCCAATGTGGGTCAATGTAACAAAGATCGAGCGAATAATAATAAACAAAGCAACACTTTTCAAGATAAACGGGATTCGTTTGGGCTGATACAAAACGACAATAATTGTAAAAGCAATCAACAGCAAAGCCCCATAAATTATTATGGCATCAACGTCAAATACGCGTATATTGCTAAGAATAAAATCTGTAACTGGCAAGCTGACTCTTTCGGAAGCATAGGTTGTGGCCAAATTATTAATAAACAAGCTTATAACAAAGAAAAAAATCCCAATTGTTACGGAATAAGCAAATCCCTGGTTCCAAACATTTTTATGTCGTTCTATAAACGATTTCATCATATTGAATTAAGCATGCTTTGATACAAAGACTCAAACGTAACCATACTATTATTTATATCATGGGCTTGAATTATTTCCAAACTTTTGTCCCCCATTTGTTTTCTTAATTTTTCATCTGACAATATTTTAATCAGAGATTGAGTTAAAGACTCAATATTGTCAAGTTCAAACAAATAGCCGTTTTCTCCGTCATGAATGAGTTCCGGCAAGGCCATGGCATTGACTCCAACAACAGGCAGGCCGGAAGCCATAGCTTCCATAGTCACCAAGCTTTGCAGCTCGGCTGTGCCGGCGATAATAAAGCAGTCGGCAATTTTGTATAAATTCGGCAGATCCTCGTCAGGCACAAAGCCGGCAAAACTGACAGATTTATTTAAGCCTAATTGTGCAACTAAATTTTTTAACTTTTTGGCCTCTGCTCCTTTGCCAGCGATCACAAAATGCGCATCAACATGCATTAAAAGCTTTGGTAGGGATTTTATGACCAAATCCAAATTTTTTTCCTTATCCAAGCGTCCAACATACAACAATATCGGTTTATTAGGCAAGTTTAAGCGCTTCTTCAAATACTCCCCATTATTGTTCGGGTGGAATTTTTTTAAATCAATTCCATTTGAAACAGCCAACACTGGTTTAGTCAATTTCACCTCTTTTAGATGCTTGGCTGCCGTCGCGGTTGGTGTTGTAACCATGTGCAATTCTTCATAAACTTTTCTAAACTGGCCCCAAGCCCAGTTTTTGACTATTTGCTCCAATTTTTTTGGCAGATGTAAATAATGCGTTATATTTTCCGGCATAAAATGATTAGTGCCGATCATTGGAATGGATAATTCTTTGGCTACCTTCTGCACATCCGGGCTAATTACAAAATGATCTTGGATATGGATGATGTCTGGAGCAAATCGCCTGATTTCCTTCTTAATTGCTTTTATGTTTCCAATTGGCAGCGGGAAACGAAAATTCTCATACACGAACACGGGATAGGAACGGATGCCAAAAATGTTAATTTCATTATGCCTAAAAGCTTCGTGCCGCAAGCTTCTTGATGTCGTCATAACCAAAATTTCATGGCCTCTTTGCTTCATATAAAATGCCAGCCTCTGGGTGAAGTAGGATGAGCCGTTGACGTTTGGATAATAGTTGTCTGCAACAATCAGAATTTTCACGAGTCAAGAGATTTTTTGGAACGTATAATAATATAAATATAAACTGATATCAGCAAAACTAGAAAAGCGATGCTGACGTAACCAAAGTAAGTATCAAAACTTTGATAAGCGTGGCCAAAATAATAACCAATGACAATCAGCGTGAATGAGTTCGCTAGAGTCGTTGGTATATTATACCCCAAAAATTCCCAGTAAGGAACTTTGGCTAATCCTGCGGCCGCGAGAATTAAAGAGCCCGTGCCATGAGCAACCTTTCCAAAGCCAAATGTTTTCCAGGGATGATTCTGGAAATGCAGTTCAAGTTTTCTGACACGATCTATATTTAACCCAAAATATTTTCCAAACTTTGCGATGAATCTTTCTCGGCCCCAACGACCAATAAAATAAT
>JAHFJG010000019.1 GCA_023246005.1 Candidatus Doudnabacteria bacterium | reverse complement strand
TAGTACCGATGTTAACGTGGGTTTTGGAACGATCAAATTTTTCAGCCATAAAAAATTGCTTTCTTGTTATTTAGTTAATTGCTTTGTGATTATAGAGTAAAAACCAGGTTTTGTAAACCCTGTGAATTAGTGTACACTTTTTCTCAAACCGCGTCAAATGCTATACTGGAAGTCTTGAAGGAGGATCTGCCATGAAGTTCTTACGCCATCTTCTCAAGGTTGGCAAAAAAATTGCAACTATCAATTGGGGCCATTCACACCCCAAGGATGACATGATCCGGAAGGCCATCGTGGATATAGAGAATGAAACCCAGGATGAGCCTATGAAGTCGGTAAGATCCCACTTGGTCGTATGCAAATCATGCGCGGAAGTAGGTTGCGGGCTCTTGAACCAAGCCCGTTCTTCCAAACGTTTTGCAACATAACCGCGAATCCGCGAAGGAGGACAACTATGCGATTTAGACCACGGGTCAAAACTGAAACACTACAAATCTGTGACCGAAGCATCCAGGTTGAATACTTCCAGTTTCGAACCCCACTTGGCAGAAAGCACTTCACTGCAGTGGTTGAGCTTGGATGCTGCGACCAAGTCATCTTCGACGATGATTCTTTGATCGGCGTTGAAACGCAAGTTCGCGCATACACCCCTCTGGCTCTTCGTTCACGACTGTGAAATCACAACAGTGGGGTCAGCCCGCCAAAAGCTCAAGACGTGAGCAAAGGTGGGTTCTTTTTTTTCGTTAGCGAGGACTTTGCAAAAATTAGCCTGCGCAGCGCGACGGCGCGAGCAAGCAGGTCGCAAATTCAGCAGAATTTGACGACCGTTAATTTTTGCAAGCGTCCGAGCGATTATTTTCCTACTTGTCCAACTCTTATCTTTCCTGTTTCACCGATTATTTTCTCTGCCACGTGCTTGGGCACTTCTTCATAGTGATGAAATTCCATAGTATATGAAGCCTGGCCCTGGGACATGGACCGGATCTGCGTGGCGTAGCCAAACATTTCAGCCAAAGGCACTTCCGCGTCCACGACTTTGATATTGCCGCGTTCTGTCATTTCCAAAATTTTGCCGCGCTTGGCATTGAGATCGCCGATGACATCGCCCAAAGATGATTCCGGAGTTAGCACCTCGACTTTCATGATTGGCTCAAGCAGGATTGGCTGGGCTTTCTTGACTGCATCTTGAAATGCCATGGAGCCTGCGATTTTGAAAGCGATTTCAGATGAGTCAACTTCGTGGTAACTGCCGTCATAAAGCGTAACTTTGATGTTGAGCATTGGAAATCCGGCGATCACGCCGCGATCTTCGGCTTCCTTGATTCCTTTATCAACTGCTGGAATGTATTCACGAGGAATTGTGCCTCCTACGACTTCATTGATAAACTCATTGCCTTTGGTCGCATCATCCTGCGGTTCAATGCGAATGTAGACATGACCATACTGGCCGCGGCCCCCGGTTTGGCGGATGTATTTGCCTTCGGCCTCGCTCTTTCCCTTGATAGTTTCTTTGTAGGCAACCTGTGGGCGGCCGACATTAGCTTCAACTTTGAATTCCCGCTTCATGCGATCAACTAAGATTTCCAAATGCAATTCCCCCATTCCGGAAATCAAGGTTTGGTTGGTTTCTTCGTCGGATCTGATTCGGAAAGTCGGATCTTCTTCTGCTAATTTCTGCAAAGCCAAACCCATTTTTTCCTGGTCCTGTTTGGTTTTGGGCTCAATCGCCACAGAAATAACCGGTTCTGGAAACTTGATTCGTTCTAACAAAACCGGAAAATCAGCGTCACAAAGCGTATCTCCTGTAAATGTATCTTTCGGCCCCACCAAAGCTGCGATATCGCCTGAATAAACTTCTTTGACTTCTTCGCGCGAGTCCGCGTGCAGCCTGACTAATCGGCCCACGCGCTCTTTGTTGCCTGACCTGGCATTGAGAATGTATGAGCCGGTCTGGAGGGTGCCAGTATACACTCGAAAAAAAGCTAATTTGCCGACAAACGGATCAGTCGCGATTTTAAATGCCAAAGCCACAAATTTATCCGAATCTTTCGGCGTTAGCATGAGTTCTTCCTTAGTCTTGAGTTGTGTCGCCTTGACTGGCGGCTTATCCAAAGGAGATGGCAGATAATTAACCACGGCATCTAAAATAGTCGCAACAATCAGTCCACGGCCATCGCCTCCCAGCACTGGATAAAATTTTCCAGTCAGGGTCGCTTTGCGGACAGCAGACATAATTTCTTGATTGCTAAGCTCTTGACCGGCCAAATATTTTTCCATCAAAGCGTCGTCGGATTCCAAAGCTTTTTCTATCAAACTATGCCGCCATTCTTTAGCTTTCTCCAGCATGTCTGCAGGAATTTCGCCTTCAACCAATTTCGGATCTTTATGTTCCTTGTAAGTGTAGGATTTCATCTTCACCAAATCCACAATGCCGTTGATATCTTTTTCAAACCCAATCGGTAATTGGATTGGAAAAGCGTTTGGTGACAATCTTTTATGAATAGCATCTAAAGATTTATAAAAATCGCCGCCGGTTTGGTTGATTTTGTTGATAAAACACATTCGTGGCACTGAATATTTGTCAGCCTGACGCCAGACAGTTTCGGATTGCGGCTCGACCCCCATCTTGCCGTCGAAAACTACAACCGCGCCGTCAAGCACGCGCAAACTTCGTTCTACCTCAACCGTAAAATCAACGTGGCCTGGAGTGTCGATGATGTTGATACGATTGGTATCATCTGCTTTGCCGCCATTTTTTAAAGTCGGGGACCAAAAAGCAGTTGTAGCCGCGGCCGTAATAGTAATCCCGCGCTCGCGTTCCTGCTCCATCCAGTCCATAGCTGTATTACCCTCATGCACTTCGCCAATCTTGTGAATTTTTCCCGTGTAAAACAAAATCGACTCGGTCGTGGTAGTCTTACCCGCGTCTATATGAGCAATGATGCCAATATTTCTAGTTTTCTCTAAGCTGTACTCCCTGGGCATCTAGTTTACCTTCGTTGAAAACGGGCAAAGTGCGCAAAGGCTTTGTTAGCTTCAGCCATGCGGTGCACGTCTTCTCGTTTCTTAATCGCGGCGCCCATCTTGTTATAGGCTTCCATTAATTCCGTGGCTAATTTCTGATCCATGGGCTTGCCTTTCTTGGCTCTGGCCGCATCTATGATCCATTTCATGCCCAAAGTGGTTTTTCTCGGCTCCTGGACTTCCATTGGCACTTGATAATTCGCGCCTCCAATTCGGCGGCCTTTGACTTCTAGGATCGGCGAGACATTTCTCACAGCTTGTTCAAACACCTCTTTAGCTGTGACTTTCCCGCTGGAGGGTTTTCCGCCAGGCTGAGCCTGGTCAGGCTTTGCCTGAGATCCCGCTTCGCGGGACATCTCTTTCTCAATATTATTCAAAGCGCCGTAAACAACTTTGGCAGCTACGGTTTTCTTGCCGCGTTCCATAACATAGTTTATAAACTTGGCAATCTTAACACTATTATATTTATTATCGGCAATAATTGGATGGCGTTTGTAAGATCTGGCTTTTCTTGGCATAAATTATTCGGTCCTCTTCGTTCCGTACTTACTTCGTCCGCGTTTGCGTCCTTCGACTCCGGATGCGTCTAACTTGCCGCGAACAATGTGATATCGCACGCCTGGCAGATCTTTCACACGGCCGCCGCGAATCATGACCACTGAGTGCTCTTGTAAATTATGCCCGACTCCCGGAATGTAAGCTGTAACTTCCATGCCATTGGATAGTCTGACCCTGGCAATTTTGCGCAAAGCTGAGTTTGGCTTTTTCGGCGTGGTGGTTGTGACTTTAATGCAAACTCCGCGCTTAAAAGGCGAGCCTTTTGGCAATTCATAAGGCTGGCCTTGAAGCAAATTAAAGCCGCGGTCAAGAGCCGGAGTTTTGGATTTATAAACTTGTTTGGTTCGTCCGTGTCGGACTAATTGATTAACTGTTGGCATAAATAGAATCTAGAATTTAGAATCTAGAATATAGAATTATAATTCTCAAAATAAAAGCGGCGATAAGCCGTTGTTGCAACTCTAAGAAACAACTAACTACTGGCAAATCTTAACAAATCCAAGCTCTATTGTCAAACGCTCTCTGCTATGCTAGAATGCCGCGTCGACAATGAGGTTGGCAAAAGGCCACAATGGCCAATACTATACGTACTGACCAAGGGGGAACAATGATTGATGTGAAGCTGGCGGATGAGATCAAGTTCGGCAAGGTCAAGTGGTTTTCTACGAAGGACGGAAAGAACTTCGGCTTCATCTTGCGTAATGGTCAGCCTGACCTCCATTTCCACCACGCAAATGGAACAGCCTGGCGACGAGTCAACGATGTGTTCTGTTTCGCTGATCCGTTCGACCACAAACCGAGTTGTTACGCGGAGGCAGGCAGTATCATCTACTACATTGAGGGCATGAGACGAGGAAAGCCCACTGCCACAGCTTGGGCTCTCGGCGAAGACCTGAACAAATTCGTCGAAGCGCAGGAGCGGGCCGAACAAGCCAAGCGAGAAATCTGGAACGGCATGTAAGTCGCCGCCCAATCAAGGAGACCACATGAAAACAAAGGCGAGGCCGCGCAAGCGGACTCGCCTCTTTTTTTTATTTCTCAAAATCCAAGCGGCGCGTTCGGGCCGAGCAGCAATTTCAACAAAAAACCTAATGGCGGGAGCAAAATTGTTTGGATCAATCCTGTGTACAGAAAAATGATCAAAATAATAAATCCATACCGCTCCAGAGACAGCATGGCATACATCCATCTCCGATCCAGGAAACCAAACAAACTGGCTAAAACTTTGGATCCATCCAGCGGCGGAATTGGAATCAAATTAAACAATCCTAAGACTAAATTTAAACTGACAGTTTCAATCAACAACATTTGACCCATGTCCGAAAGGTTTGGAGTCAACCGATAAACCACAGCCGCGATAATTGCCAGCAAAAAATTCGTCGCTACGCCGGCTAATGAAACCAAAATCATATCACGCTTCAGGTTACGCAAATTTCGGTAATCCACTGGCACTGGTCTTGCCGCGCCAAACAAAATTGGCGAATGAATCAGGAGCAAAAATATCGGCAGCAAAATCGACCCGAACAAATCAATGTGTGGAATCGGATTTAAAGTCAGCCGGCCCGCTTCTCTGGCAGTTGGATCGCCTAGCTTTTCCGCCATCACGCCATGCGCGACCTCGTGAAAAATCACGGAAAACAAGAGGATAAATAAAAATATAGCAATAGAAATTGGATCTGACATAATGCTTACTCTTGCCTAGTTCGTTTAATCATGTTAAACTCTAACAGATGCTTTTATATTAAAGCTAAATTAATTCTTTCACAAATATATGCGCAAATGCGAAATTTGCGGCAAAGGCTATATGAACACTGTCAGGCGTTCTCACTCCATGCAGGCCACGAAAACTCGATTGTATCCAAACTTGCAATGGCTGACCCTGGATCATGGCAAACGAGTGAAATCTTGCACCAAGTGTATGAAAACGCATAACAGAAAATTAGCAGGAGTCGCCGCCTAAAAAATCCCCTATCAAACGATGTGGGATTTTTTGTTGCCCTGAGCCTTAATAAAGGATAAAATAAGAAAAAGTCCCCAAGGAGGAATTATGCAGGAACTGATTAACTGCAAGAGCGAACAAGATGTTTCCGATTTTTTCTTCCACGGCCTGCGGCTTTCCATGACGGCGCGCGAAGTGCACCAAGTCAACCGCGTCGAAGTGAGGCACAAGGCGAACCTGCTTGCCAAAGTACTGTGGCTCGAACCCTTCCCTCAGCTCACGATGTCAGAAGCGCTCCAAATCAGCGGGGCTTCAGTGCTGGCCTCCACTGGCTTCTTTCACGCTAACCTCAAAGGTCTAAGCCGTCAAGCGCGAGCTGCTCTGACGGATAGGGGCGCGCGCTTGTTTTGTGAAGCTGCGGAGTTCGAAACCGGTCAAAAACACCAGCTGCTTCTGCGCACTGCCTTGTACTTCGATTACTGGCAAGGTTTGCTGGCGAGATTCGAAAGATTCTCCAGCAGAGAACTGCGTTTGTTGATCGGGCCGATCGACAAAATGATCGTGGCCGGCCAAAAAAGCATCAAACCGTCCTAGCTTCGAGAAGGTCTGACGTTCTCGGCTTCGACGGCCTGCCCAGTAGTGAAGTTTGGTTTTTTCTCGCCGTCAGGCGATCAAACTTCTACTACTGGGTTTTTTTATATAGTTCTTGCTTCTACTTCAACAATTTTTTCTTGTTCTTTCTCATTGATAATCGTCAGTCGAGTGATGGCAAATAACAAAATCACGCCGCCCGCGATTTGCATTAGTGACAAAGTCGCGCCCAAAAATTTCCAATTGACAATTACCGCGGCAAACGGAAAAGCCAGTTCGCACAAGGTTGCCACCGCCGCTTTGGTCGAGCGCAAGCCGTAATAATAAATCATTAGTGAAATAAATCCGGCTATGATGGCGGTCATAAACACGAAAAGCCAATCCTTGCTTGTGGCCAAACGCAGCTCTGGCAAAGTTTTGTAATAAATATTAAGCAAGAATAGGAATATCAAAGCTGACAGGAATCGCAAGCTGGTCATCATTTGAAAGCTGACTTTTTGCAAAACAAACCGTCCAAAGACCGTGGAACCGCCCCAGAAAAAAGCCGCGCCCAAAGCCAGCAGCACACCTAGCATATTTGAATTCCAGGTGAATCCTGTGGCCTGCAAATTAGGAAACGAAACAATGTAAGCGCCGAGGATTGCCACAATTGCCCAAGTCCAAAAATTCTTGGACAATTTCTCTTCCAAAATCCAGAAAGCCAAAGCAATGGCAATCAAGGGCTGTAACTTTTGAAGCAAAATCGCGACAGTTGGATTAAGATAATGAAAACTTTGGGTGAACAGAACTGTAGCCAAAGCCGAACCGCCAAATCCGATAAAAATCACAGACAGCCATTCCTTGAAGCTTAAATTCTTAAGCTCGTGAAGCCGCGGCAGTAAAATTGGCAAAACGCAGATCGCGATCAAAATATGCTCCATTAAAACAATAGTGGTCGAAGACAATTGCGTGGTTAAAAATACCCGAAACGGCGCGTCAACTGCCCACAACATGGCAGCGACCGTGACTAACCAAGGACCCAGTTTTTGTTCTTTCATAAAATAAAAATGCCCTGAAGGATATTAATTATCTAAATTATAATCTTTAAAAAATTCTTTCGCAACCTTTTCATCCTTTTTCATTTGCTCAATCAAGGCTTTTTGAGAATCAAATTTTTTATTATCTCTTAACTTTTTTACTATCTCAATTTCAATTTCTTGGCCATAGAGATCGCCCGAAAAATCTAAAACATAGCTTTCTGCCCGCCTATCTGTTTCGTCAAATGTTTGTGAAGCGCCAACAAATAATATGCTTGGATACTTTTTGCTTGCTATTTCCGTGAATGCCAAAAACAACCCATCTTCAATTTCTTTTGGCGCTTCAATGTTCGCCGTGGGAAATCCAAGCTTCTTCCCCCGACCCAAATGTTTTTTGACTATGCCAGTAAACTTCATATTGATATTAATCCTAACTTAACCCATCGCGAGCGACTGCTTTAGTAACTAAGAATTAGTCTGGGCAGTCGCGTGGCGATCTTATCTTTAGATTGCTTCGTCGCCGCCTAGACTAATCCTTTGCAGACAATTGCGGCTCCTCGCAATGGTTATACTTTCTTCCTTAACAATCTGCTTTTATAAATCTGCGGCCAATACGGCTTTAACCTGACTACTTCAGTTTTTTTCAGCCCGTGTTTTATTAATTGCTCTACCAAATCCGAAATCTGCTTATTGTTTACTGTTATCTGTTTACTGACATATGTCTTCTGGTCATACCCAAGCGCGATAACATCCGGTTTTTCTTTGATAATATGCGGCCAAGCGTCTTTCGTTCCGCCCAAAACAATTTTATCCACATAGGGCACAGCGCCGAGATTGTGTGAGCGTTTAGTCTCATCATCAACTGGCCTAATGCCTTTGGTCTTAATGACATTGAGATCCCTGGCCACAGAAACAACTAAAAAATTGCCTAACTTTTTGGCCTGCTTCAAAAAATCCACATGACCTGGATGCAACAAATCAAAAACACCGAATACCATGACTTTACGCATATATTTTTACTTTTTCTCTTTTACTTTCAACTTTCTAACAATTCCTTTGTCAGCATCTACTTCTACCAAATCTCCGTCCCGAAAATTCTTTGTAGCATTCTTTAAACCTACCACACAAGGGACGCCAAATTCACGAGCCACTACTGCGGCATGGCAAGTCAAACCGCCAACTTCCGTGACAAAAGCGGCTGCGCGCTTCATAGCTGGCAAATAGTCAACCGTGGTGGCTTCAGCGATCAGGATGTCTCCTGGCTTTACTTTAAAATTCAATTCAGGCGAAGTGAGTATTCTGGCCTTTCCTTGGACTAACCCGGGATTTGCACAAACTCCTTGTCCTTCAATATTGCCCTGAAGATTTTTCACTTTGGCATTAAGATACTTTAAAAGCTTCGCGGATTCATCTGACGAAAAATAAATCTGTGTTTTCATAGACTCATCAAATCCCCAGCCAGCAAATTTCCTTTTCTCGTGTATACTTTTCGCGGCATCCAATTTCCCTCGCAAAGCAGCGACCACTTCTTTTTCAGACAAGTGACGCAATTGCCTTACCGAGATTGCCAGACGTCTGGCGATTTCTTTATAAAACGGCAATATATAAAAACCGCAAAAACTCACGATATACTCGGCCTCGTTTCGCGCGTCTAACGCTAAACCAAAATCAATAAATAATTGCTGGTCTTTGCGTGAAATTTTAAAGTTACCCACAATCTCTTTAAATTCTCTGTTTCTGATATTTTTGTAATTTTTAAGCAACTCGTATTCGTTTTCCAGGTCCTGTAATTTTCTCTGGACCAATCCCTCCAATTCTTCCTTGTAATGCCCCACGTCCCAGGGCGTGCCAAAAGTAAACACCGGCATCCAGCCGTAGAGTTTGACCAAATCTTTCGCGGTCTTATCGACAGTGGTTTTTTTATTTTTTACTTTTATTGCTTGCTCAAGCACGGCTCTTTTTTCTGATAAAGTCGTGGAAATTTCTGCAGGTTTTGTTAACGCAAACAAGGCTTTGAAATATTCCGGAGATTTTTTCTTCAGTCGATATTTTTGCGTTAAAAGATTTTCCATTTTTGGCGGCCAGTATTCTTCGGCGATCCAGCCAAACTGATCATAAACAGTAATCCTATGCGCCCAATCGCGATTTTTTAAATACTGCTTGATTAGCTGCTCATTACTTAAATTGCAAAAATTCTTTGGAGTTATTTTCGGAATATCTTTTTTTGCTCTTATCCTTAATTCGTAGAACCTTAACAGAAGCTTCTCAAGTGCTTTATAATCTTTCTTATTCAAATTGTCTATATATTTATGTACCTGATGAATAAAATCGACTGGAAAGTAGCAAGACACAAACAATTGATCTGTCTCGCATAAAATCAGCGTTCCTTTATAAAATCCAAAGTATTTTTTGAAATATTTCGAATTCTCAACACTGTGCCAATTTTCGACATCTAAAGGTAAAAGTCCGCCCCAGCGGCCCATTTTAACGATTTTCTCATTAAGATAATGTTTTGGGATCATTAGATCTTCCTCACAATTCCCTTGTTTGCATCAACTTCAACTAAATTCATATCTTCCTGCTACGGATTGAACCAGGCTCTACGATTACTAATTGTCGAAAATCCTCATCTTTCAGATCTTCAATCAATCTTGCGATTTCATTTTTCAGGACATTCATTGATATATCGTTTGGAAAACGAACGATCATCAGGCCATTTAATTTGGATAATTCAAATCGTAACGGATTGCCAAAACCTAAATCTTTCGTCACGATAATTGCCTGATTCTTGACCGCATAATCAAAAACAACTTCATCGGCTTGGCCTTGAAGCTGTTTTAATTTCCTCACATTCTCCACAGAATATCCGCGATTTCTGAATATCTCTCCCAGAGAATTGGGCAAATTTTCGTCAATCAGAAAGAGCATCAGCGTATCATAACCGATTCCTCGCCGACAATTTTGGATGCGTATTTCAGTGCGGCCAAGACATCTTCGCGTGTCAAATCAAACTCCCTGGCAACTTCTTCCGTAGTATCGCCAGCGGCCAGATGGCCGACCACGACAGCAACCGGCACGCGTGTATTGGCTATGACCGGCTGGCCGAATTGCACATCAGGATCAATTGTAATATGGGGAAAAAATTCTTTCATAATGTCTAAATAATAACAAACCTTAAAAATTAGGTCAATTTTCGTTTTATAGCTTCAAACTCTGTTAGAGAAGTAAATTCTTTGGCTTTCCAACGCATAGACCAACCCATCTTATGAGGTTTGCATAAAGCACATGAATGTTTTTTTAGTTTAAATCTTTTGCGCATAACTTTACTATAACCTATTAACTATCACCTATCAACTTTTTTTACCATCCCTTTATTGGCATCCACTTCCACCAAATCTCCATCTTTCAAAACCCTCGTCGCGTTTTTCGTGCCGATGATGCACGGGATACCCAACTCTCGGGAAACAATTGCCGCATGGCAAGTTATCCCGCCCTCATCCGTCACAATCGCCTTTGCTTTTTTCATTATAGGTAAAAATTCGGGATGCGTCATGGGCGTGACTAAAATTTCACCCGACTTAAATTTGCCAAACTCCCCTTGATGATAAATGATTCGCGCCTGGCCCTGAACCGATCCTTTATAAGCCGGTAATCCGACGATTGCGCTGCCGGTATTTCGCAGAACTTTTTTGCCCAAGGACCGGGCCTTAGCCCCCCTAAAGACTTTGAGCTTGGCGTCCAAAAGCTCATAAGCGAAAGCTGTTTGCCTGGAAGATAATTCCGATTTTGACACTGCTGACTCGCCTCGCTCGATCGAATCCGCCAATTCCGGCAGCGTCAAATGGTTGATTTCTTTGAAGTTTAAATCAATTAACTTGCCTAATTTTCTAAGAAACGGAGCCAATAAATAATAAGCATGACGGCGATAATCATCCCGCATTTCTTTTAAGTACGAAAAATGGTGCGCAATCTCAATTTGTTTTTTTAAATTGGGATCTTTGACCGTGGCTAAATATTTTTTATACTGCTTCAGGCCCGCTTCATGATGTTTATGATAGTTTTGCAATTCAGTCCCGGGATTTTTTAGCGCTTTGGCCTGGACCAAAAAATCTTTTTGGGTCCACGGTTTGTCCAACGGTTCATATACAGGCAACCAGGCGTATTTTTTGGCATAATTTTTCAAGGCCTTCCAATTTTTGCTTTTGGCAATTTCAAGCAGTTCCATTCTGGCCTTGGTAATTTGGGTTGTTTTGTATAACGTAGTGATCCATTGCAGAATCTCGGCGCCGTTATCAAGCTTTAACAGCTTAGCTTCCAGATCTGCCGCCGGCCCTTCCAGCACCAAAAACACGCAAAACTGCAGATCTGATGATTGAATCAATCTGTCTTTGAATTTTCGGACCATCAAGGCCAGTTCTTTCTGATTTGTTTTAAAAGGATCAATGGTCGACATTTTTCTGGCATAAGCCAAAAAATCCACAAAGTCCTGCTCGAATTTTCGGGCATAACCTGCCAAATTTTGCCGGCGCAAAAATTTTTCGTAATTCTTCACCAAATTTTTAAACTCGGTTTCTTCGAAAACAAACGTCATCAGATTTCCTTCCGGCACAAACATTTTATTCGGTGCGGTGCCAAATTGTTTGTTTTTTAAAAATGACAGCAGAAAAGCTGACGCCAAAATCGGCGAGTATTTCCTGGCCCACAATTTTTTCCACACCAATTTCTTCATTTGATTTTCCTCACCACTCCCTTATTCGCATCCAGCTCGACCAGATCGCGGTTTCTACCCATATAAATTGCTATGAGTATCTACGTCTATAAATCGAACTGTGTTGTCATCTACCAACTCAAAAACCGCGCGGAAATCTCCGGTAATATTTATGCTTCGACAGCCAGAATATTTTCCTGTCAGACCATGATTGTTTAAAATCTGATCAAACGGATTGACTCTAAATAAAGCGAGCCGTTCATCAATTCGTTTTTGAATGGCCGGCCGTTTTTTGTATTGCTTGATAAAATTTTTATGGAACTGGATTTTCATTGCTTGTGCAGATAATCAAGCATTTCCTGCGTATCATCAAAAATTGGGGAAAGATTTTCTCCTTTTTTCACGTCTCGATGGACTTTTCCAACTATTTTTTCCAATCTGTGGGTCATTCTCGGCAAAACAGAAAAATGGGCTTCTTTAGTGGCAATAAATTGCTTCAAATAAGCATTGATAAGAGTGCTCAAAGGCAATCCTAATTGTTTAGCCGTTTTTTGAGCCTCTTTTTTGACTTCTCTATCAGTTTTGATGATGAATTGAATTTTCATAGTTATAGCTAAAGTATATACAATCGATTATATCTGTCAAGAGTTATTTAATTTTTCTGACAATCCCATTATCCGCATCCACTTCCACTAGGTCGCCGTCTTTTAAAACTTTAGTTGCGATTTTGGTGCCGATGACGCATGGTTTTTTCATTTCGCGCGACATAATCGCCGCGTGGCACGTGATCCCGCCCTCATCAGTCACAAACGCCGCGGCTTTTTTCATGATCGGGACCATATGCGGATTGGTCATGCTAGTTACAAGTATCTCGCCTTTTTGGAACAATGGGAAATCTTTCGAGCCCGTGATTATTCTGACCTTGCCTTTGACATTTCCAGCACAGGCAACTCTGCCACGGACGTGGGTTATATTTTTGGTATGTTCGGCAAACCAATCTTTGACTTTACCGTATTCTTTTCCCGCGACGCAAAAAATTTTACCGCTTTCCATGACCATAGCATGACCAATAATTCTATTTTGCAATTCTTCCTGGCTGGGGATCGTTCCCAAAACTTCGTCTTTGGCGCAGTACAGCAATTCTTGATAGCTGATATTTTTCTGCTTGGCCAGTGCTTTCAATCCAGGCACAAACAGGTAATGCGACATATTGACGATATCCGTCCGCTGCGTCCGGTAATAAATAATATACTGCATCAAATCGACAATTATCCGATCTTTGGCCGTCAGCAAGCTTTTTGCATAAGCAATGCTTTTCTTGATCCGCTTTTTTTGTTCAGCCCAGTCTTTCAAAAATTTTTTGCTATCAATACCGCGCAGTTTTTTCCTGGCTTCGGTTAGAGTGTAAGGCTTGATTTCTCCATATCGCGAATTGATCCATTCATACTTTTTTACGTGAGCTCCCAAATCTTTTGCTTCAAGCAAGTCGTATTCTTCTTGCTTGTAATAATTATCCCTAAGCGGGACATTCAAATCGTCCATTAACTTGTCGGTCTCGCGCTCACTTAACTTTTTTCTCAAAAGTTTTTTAATTTGCGCAGTGACTCTCCCTTCCACGGCCCATACCAGCAAGACGGCGGGAATATATGCTTCGTAGGCCGCGGAATATTCTTTAAAATTGCCTTTGGTCGTTTTGATGAGTGCTTGTTCTCTGCCATAAAAAAGACCAATAATCCTATCCAAACATTTTTGGTCATACCAAGATTCAAATGCGTATCGTCCGGCGGTATCCAATTGTTTTTTTGGATAGTACCACTCGCCGTCCAGAAGAATCAAATCAACCATGGCGTATTTTTTCAAAAGAAAATCTTGGTGTTGAGCGGGACTTTTATACCCATGCATAAACATGCTGGCAAAAAGCGGCGGGTACGGCCGGCGGACGGTTTTGATATAGGCTTCTTTCGGTAACATAAATTATATCTTCCTCACCACTCCCTTATTCGCATCCACCTCGACCATGTCGCCATTTTTGAAAACTTTGGTTGCGATTTGCGTTCCAATAACGCAGGGTTTTTTCAATTCCCGAGATATGATCGCGGCATGGGATAATACTCCGCCCGCATCAGTTATGATCGCGCCGGATTTTTTTATAAGTTGCACGAAATCCGGTCTGGTCATCCCTGTCACAAGTATCTCTCCAGTCTTAAATTTTTTAGCTTTGGAAGGATTAGAGATAATCATCACCCGGCCGCGGACCAATCCCGGATAAGCGCTCTGGCCTTTGGCAAAACCGCGCTTAACACCATAGCCGGCTGTAATTTTTTTCGCGAGCTTGTGGGCTTGCGGCAAGCTCAAAAAAATATCCTGGCCATTATAAACATATCCACATCCTGATAATCGAGATCTGACAACGGAACGGTTTGGCAATTTGCCGTTTTCAGTATAACTGGAAAGTTCATTAAAACTTAACACTGATAAATCTAGTCCAGATAATCTTTCTTTTTTAGCGATAAGCTTTAAAAATTTTCTCAAATATACATCGGTTTCCACGAATATTGATTCGCTCTCTAGTCGGATTTTGGTAATCAAAGATAATTCTTTTTTATATTTTGGGTCAATTAACGCTTTACCGCAACGAGTCACGGCCACAAATGAGGGAATTGTTTTGTGCCATTGCCGACCAAACTCAGCAAAATTCTTTCTGTTAAATAATTTTTCCGGCGGCAAGTTCATAAATTTTCGTAAACTTCGGACCCACCCCAGAAGTTCGGCAGACAATTTTTTGACATACGCTCGATTGCGAATTATCTTGGAATCAATTAAATCCCCGATTTGTTCGGTGGCTTTCTGTGATTGATAACAGATTATAGAATGATTTTCATAAATAAAAAAATTAGACTTAAATGCAACACCATAATGCCTAGTCATATTATGAACGTATCCATAAGCGTTAAAAGAGGAACCGATTATGGTAAATCCGTTTACCACCCATCTTTTATGCCAGTCGGTAGATTTGTGTATATTATCTATATTCATAGCGTCGTAATCGGCCGGCTTTGCGTAATATAAAACTTTCCGTCAACAAATGCCCACTCGATGTCTTGAGGATGCTTGTAGTGCTGTCTAGGTCCAGATAGATATCCGCCAGTTGATTAATTATGTTTGTAACGCCACAACGTCTTTAGTTGCAATGGTTGAGGTCTGGTATTTAGTTAAATATTCCATGGGTGTCAAATAGTTTAATGACTGATGAGGTCTAACATAGTTGTAAGTATGTTCCCAAGCTTTTAAGAGTGGCAGAAGCTTTTCAACACTGCTGCGCATATTACCTTGCTGGTAGAATTCTTCCTGATCTGTCCGGTGAGATCGTTCAACGTAAGAATTCTGTTTAGGCGATCTGGGCTCAATCCAGTAGTGAGCAATACCCAATCGTTTACAAGCCTGGTCAAAGTAGCCCTTGAACTCTGAACCGTTATCTGTCTGAACGGCTTGGATTTGAAACTTAAACTCTCGGACACATTGTAGTAAAAATTCTTCAGCTGCCTTTGAGGTGATCCTAGTGGAGACGGACAGCACTCGGTTCTTGGTTAGCACATCAATGGCTGTGAACTGGTAAAGCTTCATAGTGCCCAGGAACTTGGGCAAGTGTTTAGTGTCGATTTGGACTAGTTTTCCTGGCATATTGATCAAAATATCTCTAGGGAAGCGTTTCTTGGGATTCTTGGCAGCTTTAGATCTTTGCCTAGAAACTTTCCTGTTAATTAAACCCCTGTCTTTAATTATTCTGCCGGCTGTTGAGGCAGAGGCTTTGTAATCAATCATCTTGGCCAGTTTGTATTTAGACCAACAAGGATATGCTCTTCGAAGTTTAACAATCTTGTCCTGAATATTCAGCGGAGTCGTTTTGGTTCGAAGTTTATGCGGAGTATGATCGCGGTCTTCTAGACCCCTAATTCCTTGAAGCTTTAATCGTTTGAGCCATTCTCGCAAGGCCTCTCTGCCAATCCCAAAGTGTCTTGAGGTCAAACTCTGGTTAGCCCCATTCGCTTTATGCCAATCAATGATTTTTAATCTTCGCTTGGCTTTGTCACTGACATTAGTTGCTAGTCTTAAGAGTTTACTTGCTCCAGGGAGGATATATCCATATGTAGTCATAGTCCTTCCAGCGTATCTGCCTTTCACTGAATTTACTACTCCTTATCTGGAGGATATCATATGGACCAGTACAAACTCTTGTTCTTAAACTAAGAATCTGCTATTATTTCAAGGCTAACTGGGGTGTGTCGCATTGTAAGCCGAATTAGGAATATCGAATCAGGAATTATGAGTTCCTCTTTGATTCCTAATTCATAATTCATCATTCATAATT
>JAHFJG010000034.1 GCA_023246005.1 Candidatus Doudnabacteria bacterium | reverse complement strand
TGCCCTAAGTTTAGGCAGGATTGCTTTTTTATGCAAATGATGGTAATTTAAGAATGTTGTGTCAATAACAATCATTAATTATCTAAAAGGATATGCTAGAAATTATTCAAGGAATTTTCAATATCGCCAAAAGTGGGTTGATAGTCCTTGGGCGTCAAATATTCACAAGCACTAAATAACTCGTGCATAAAATCTCCAAAAAAACTATCAAAAGTCATGATGGTTTAAAGCTTTATTACGAAACTCATATTACTGATACAGAAAAACCAGTCCTGTTTTTTCTTCATGGCATTGGCGGAGACTTGGATGCCTGGGATTTTATCAAAAATCCCCTTTTAGAATTAGGCTTTTCTGCCATTGCCATGGATTTGCGCGGTCATGGCCACTCCGGGCATCCTAAATCAGCGGAAAGCTATAATATGAAGGATCTAGTTCAGGATGTCGTAGCTATTTTAAGACAGGAACGATTCGATAAAATAATCTTGATCGGCCATTCATTCGGCACAGTGGTCGCTCACCACTTTGCCTTGGATTATCCTGAAAAAATCGAGAAATTAATTTTGATTTCACCAATTTTTCATGCCCCAACTTATTTGCGATCGAAAAATATCAAAAAATTAGCTCATAAAACCACAAATTTTTTAGCTAAAATCTCTCCTCGCCCTATTCGACCCGGCCATTCAAAATATCCAGTCGGCAAATTTCACAAAGACTATGAATTATTTGGCCTGGCCCGGACAATTTTGCGAAATTCTTTGAAAAGTTATTTGCTTAATTCCAAAATTACGATTGATCTGGACGTGGAATCAACCGCGCATCAGCTTCAAATAGAAACTTTGATTATTGCCGGCGACAAGGACACAGTCTTTCCCATATCAAGCACGAAAAGGATCCAAGCCAAAATTCCGCATTCAAAACTCAAGATCATCAAAGGCGGCAATCATGTGCTTGTTCTCAACAACGCTGCTGCTGTCGCGAATTTGATTTCACGTTTTTTGCTTGATTAAAAACGAAATTTGTGCTATAATATATTTAGTTAAAAGTTTTAACCCTCTCTGTCACTTCGTGACATCTCCCCGAAAAGGGGGAGAATAATCAGAAAGTGGCAATTGAAACAAAAATAAAATTCAATTATGGACTCTTTGCAAAATTACAAGCCTTCTGTGCCTTTAAATGGGCCTTTGCGCATACCAAGCAAATTTGATTTGTCTGCACAATCGACAAATCAACCAGTGTTCGACAACAAGCTTAATCAGGCCTGGAGTTTTGATATTAAGAAACCAGCGGCTAACGCTCCGACCCAACCGCAAGGCTTCCACTTGCCGGACTTTTCCAAGCATAAGGTTATTCATGACGACAATCTCTTCGACAAAAATTTTCGCCTCCATGCCCGCGATGCGCTCAAGGATACGCTTAGGCATTACAAAGACCGCGACACTGTGGCCAACACGCTGTGGAACGAACGCGGCTATGGCACTACACTAGGAGAAGTTAAACGAGATTTGCGTAAACTGGAAACGGAAGGGAAACTAAGTTATGGCCAAGTCAAAGCCGTGCGGCGCAAACTGCGCATAGATTAAAACAAAAGCTCTGCTTCACAGCAGAGCTTTTTTAGGCGAATAATTTACTGTTTCTGTCTTAGGGCCTTATCTTCTTGATTCAGCTTTAAAATTTCACCATTTAGCCGTTCTCTTTCTCTAACCAAATCATCTTTGGACCGAGTACTATTACCCGCATCAATGGTTTGTTGAACTCTTTCCACTTGCTTAGTGAACTCCAGCCTTTTAAGCTCATTTTGTTCAATGGCACTTTGAATCTGGCCGCGATCCATTTGCGTACTGCTTTTTGCGTCCGTTGCCGCAAGTTTTTCTTTTCGCAATTCTGATTCAGAAGCGAGCCTGGCTTTTTGGTCTTCCGTTGATTCTGTTTGGATTTCCATCATTTTTTTGTCTTTATCAGACATACCTTCTATTTGTTCAGGACCTGGTCTGTTCATAAAAGTTAGATTAATACTTGATAATAGCATAAACGCAAACAATGCTTTCGACAAGTGCAATTCACGGATGGAAAAAGAACGCCACTGCGATTATTCCATAGGCCGCGATCAATTGTAAGCCTTCCAGCCAATTACTCTCTCCGTCGCCCACTACCAAATTGACTATTAACACCGAAAAAACAATTGCGACCAGCTCAAAAGTATTAAACACCAAACTGATCGGATGACGAAACAACAAACTGGCAATAACCAAAAATGGAGCAACAAACAAAGCGATTTGGGTGGCCGAACCAATCGAAATTTGCAAGGCCAAATCCATTTTATTTTTCAGGGCCATCGTAATCGCTGAAGTGTGTTCAGCCGCATTGCCGATGATAGCCACAAAGACCACGCCAATAAAAAGTTCAGTCCAGCCAAGTTGTCTTACAAGTGGCTCTATCGAACCCACCAAAATTTCACTCATCCAGGCAACGAATACAGTCATGACAACTAAAACTATGATACTTTTTGATTTGGACCATCGGGCTTCGTTTTTGCCAACTTCTTCTATATATAAATGCTTGTGGGTATAAAGATTGAAAAATAGCACTGCGACATAAGTGATAATCATTAAAATTGCCACGGCAAAACTCAAATGTTGAATCACGGACGTTTCAATGCCAGAAACTGTTTGAAGAAGTATAGCTGGCATAACCAATGCTATAACCGCCAACAGTAAAGTTGAAGCGCTGACAAGCACTGCCGTTTTATTAAATTTTTGTTTTTTATATTTAAAACCTCCAACCAACATAGACCCGCCTAAGACCAATAACAGGTTGCCAATAATTGACCCTGTCAGCGAAGCTTTCACCACTTCCACAAGACCAGCCTGAATCGCAAACAGGCCAATAATCAATTCTGTGGCATTGCCAAAAGTGGCACTAAGCAAACCGCCCATGGCTTGACCCACATGCGTTGATAACTCTTCAGTGGCCTCGCCCATATATTTGGCCAAAGGAATAATTGCGATTGCAGAAAGCAGGAAAACCATCAGCGGCGAAACGTGCATGAAACTAGCCACTATAGTGATAGGGATAAAAATAAACAAAAATCTAAAAAATTTTTCCATTTGTTTCTAGTAGGTTTTATTTTTAGCAATCAAATCTGATTGTAGTATAAGACAGCCAGCTACTTTAATCAACTTTTCCTATCACGAAATAAAAAATCGCCGATTCTGCAGGTGATTTTTTTATTCCGATATAAAACTCAACCATTTTTATAAATCACCATAATAAAGAAACACTGTCGCGTTACAGCGGCTCTTCTTTTTTATAAATCCCGCGTTTTTCTTCTGGCACGAGATCTGCAACCCTTTGCATTATCTTGTCTGATTGTTCTTTGAGTTTTTTCCTTAATTCAGTAAGACGATTTATCTGTTCGCGAGTCAGCCTTTCTCCAGCGTGCATTTTCCCTATAATACTTGCTAAGTCTTCTGATCCTTCTATTTTAGTTAGTTCAAATGGCTCACCAATTGTTACACTTGCATCCGGTTTGGATTTCATTGTTGCCATTTGATTCTCATACATACCCATTGGTTTTTCGGATTTAACATTAACCCCGACAGGCAGTATGACCGCATCAGTTAACTCGGCTAAGTATGCAGGTCCATATCCACCCTCTTCTAATCGCCAATTATGCGAAGGATTATGCGCGGCCATTAGTACGGCTTTGCCTTGATCCATGACTTCTTCCATAGGCTTGAAATTATCAGGATTAAAAGATAGGGGTTCTTTTTCACCTTTTTCATTTTTTCTAAAATCAAGCGGAATAAAATTTTTCTTTCCAGCTGCCACTAGACCTAAATAAGTATTCCACTCTTGCCGAAAACTATGATGAGGAGATTCATTCACAATCACAATATCTAAATCATAACCAAGAGCTTTAACAGACAAAGGAATATCAATATCCGAAATATGCGAAGTAACCACAATCACCTTTCTATCCTTTGGAATTTCTGCTAAATGCTCACGGCCTTGCACCTCAACATTTCGTGAAGTTGTTTTTACCAAAGTCTCGATCGCCAACATCAATCTTTTGGGGCTGCCTTTGCGCTCTTGTAACTGTTCTTGTTCTGGATTATATCCAGGTCGTTCTATCATATATGTATTTAGCCTAATCATAACAAAACTTGATCATTTTTAATAGTTGACAGGTTTCCTGTAAGGATTATAGTGAAACTGAAAGCAAAGCTGGAATTAAATATAATCATATGAAAAAAACAGTATCAATTTTGCTATTTTTGAACATAATTTCATTGATTGCCCTGCCGCAATTAAGTTTTGCTTATGGCAGTTTGTCTTTAAGTCAAACCAATATCTCCCTAAATGTTGGGCAGAGCATGACCATAACGGCCAATCCGACGTCAAACCAAGTCATTAATGTTTCATCTATAAACAATTCGTATGTGGCATTTGCCAATGTTTCTGGGAACACAATCACTATTTATGGTTTAGGCGCAGGTTCAACTCAAATTGCTTTTTGCACTTATGACAATACATGTAGTACGGTCTATGTCACAGTTGGCGGAGGCAGCAACTACTATGGCAATAGTTATTACAACAATTACTCTGGTCAAATCAGCTTTAGTCAAAACAATATTAGCCTGAATTTAAATCAAAGCATGACTGTGACTATTTACAATTCTGGCAATCAGTATTCTTATAATAGCTTTTACATTTCTAACAATTCCAACCCTGCTATAGTCACTGCAAGTATTTCTGGCAACATTCTGAATCTTTATGGCCAGACCAATGGCAGCAGTACGATTACGGTCTGCCAATCCAACAGTCAGTGTGGCTATGTTTATGTTACTGTCAGTAATAATTACAATTATAACTACAATAATAATCTAATATTTAATACGACAAGCTTGCCGCAACCCATAATCAACCAATACTATTCCAATCAATTAAATGTCACAGGCGGCAGTACTCCTTATTCATTTACTCTCTCTTTCGGCTCATTGCCCGCAGGACTATATTTGACCAATGGCGGCCTGATTTATGGCACGCCGACAAGCAGCTTCAATGTCAGCTTTACAGTCAGGGTTACTGATAACTATGGCCGCACTGGCAGCCAAAATTTCTTATTCAATACCTCGTATGGATCAGTCTTAGGCGCTCTGGTTTACAACAATGGCTCATTAATTAATGACAATGGAACGATTTATATCACTTACAAAAATAACAAGAGTGGGTTTGCGAACTTTTTGGCCTTCACAGGATTAGGCTACAATCCTGCCAATGCCATCAATGCTTCGGCATCAGGCTTGGTTGATTCAGGATTTACAATTGGTTCGTCAAACATTGCTCACCCTTGGGGATCATGGATAAAAAGCGGCACAACCGTATATTTCTCGGATCCGAATGGATTGATTCCAATCTCGAGCTTTGATATCTTCACAGCCAATGGCGGTCAGAGCAGTCGAGTCGTTAATGCCAATGCTTATGATTTGGCCAGGCCAATTCTGACCATGATGGATTTCAATGATGCCAGACTGAGATAAATGATACAAAAAATTCCATCTTCTGGTGGGATTTTTTGTTTCAAAAGGATTGCTATAGTTACTTGAAAAATCGGCCGATTTTTTATATAATACGTGAGCTTCACGGTCCCATCGTCTAACGGTTAGGACGCCAGGTTTTCATCCTGGTAATCCGGGTTCGATTCCCGGTGGGATCACCAACAAAGAACGCTATCAATAGATAGTGTTTTTTGTTGTGTTACAATTGCAGCAATTAGGGTTACCTTTGGGATTTCGGAGTAGAGTAGAATGGTGGCAGAAAGATATTAACGCCGCCAACTATGAAAACAAGAAAAGTTCGCTCTACCCAAGAAACC
>JAHFJG010000005.1 GCA_023246005.1 Candidatus Doudnabacteria bacterium | reverse complement strand
GAAAATTTTCAACAAGCTGACGGTTCGATAAAAATTCCGGAAGTTCTGCGTAAATATATGGGAGGGAAGGAAAAGATAGGATGAAAAGAGAACTAACTAATACTCCTAGATTAAATAAAATCAAGCGGCAGAAAAGAAATGCCACTTTTTTCAAATCGTTAATATTTTTGATAGTTTTTATAATTATATTTATCGGGCTGGTATTTCTTTCAAGAATTTGGCATATCCGAATCACTAATGTGAGCGTGGATGGCAATAAAGTTGTTGAAGCAGAGCAGATCATAAACATCACCAAACAAAACCTCACGGGTAATTATTGGTTTTTGTTTCCCAAAAACAATATTTTTATTTATCCCAAAAATCAGATTACAAAAGATTTGGCGCAAAATTTTAAAAGATTAAATAATATTGAACTCATATTGACTGATAGAAATACATTAAATGTAGTGGTTACGGAACGAGAAGGAAAATATTTATGGTGCGACAAGAATTGTTATTTTATGGATGAGAGTGGATATATTTTTGATGAAGCGCCATATTTCTCGGGCAACGTTTATTTTAAATTTTTTGGAAAATTTAAACAAAATAATTTTAATAAACTCATTTTTTTTAAGGAAGCATTGGAGAAAATGGGTTTGCCATCAACAACTCTTTATGTAACGGACAATGAAGACGTTAAAATATTTCTTTCAACTGCGAATAAACTGACGACAGCGCCGGAAATAATTTTTAAAATGGATTCTGATTTTAATACAATAATAGAAAACTTACAAACAGCGCTTACCACTGAGCCGTTACAGACAGATTTTAAAAATAAATATGCTTCACTTTCATACATTGATTTAAGATTCGGTAATAAAGTTTTTTACAAGTTTCGTTGAGGTATGAAAAATTTTTGGGAAAAATTGCCTAAACCTTTCTTTTGTCTTGCCCCAATGGCCGATGTTACCGATTGCGCTTTTAGACAAATAATTGTCAAGTACGGAAAACCAGATGTATTTTTTACAGAATTTGTCTCGGCTGATGGTTTGTACTCAATTGGCAGAGATAAACTTTTAATTGACTTAAAATATTCCGAAAATGAGCATCCGATCGTGGCGCAAATTTTTGGATCGAATATAGATAATATTAAAACATCATCGGCATTTTGTAGAGAACTTGGCTTTGATGGTATAGACGTAAACATGGGTTGTCCAGACAAATCTATTGAAAAACAAGCTGCTGGCGCGGCGGCTATGAAAGATCTAAAACATGCGAAAGAAGTGATTAAAGCGGCCAAAGAAGGAGCGCCAAATTTGCCAATCTCGGTGAAAACTCGCATTGGTTATAATAAAAACGAAATTGAAACTTGGATTCCGGCGCTTTTATCTGAAAAATTAGCGGCCTTGACTATTCATTTGCGTACTCGTAAAGAAATGTCTAAGGTGCCGGCGCATTGGGAAATAATGTCAAAAATAGTTGAAATGCGAAACAAAATATCCAAGGACACTCTGATTATCGGCAATGGCGATATTTTGGATTTAAACGATGCTAAACAAAAAATAAAAGAAACTGGGTGCGACGGAATAATGCTGGGCAGGGCGATATTTGGGAATCCATGGTTGTTCAGTCGCGGGAGAAGGTCTGGCCTTGAGAATTCAAAAAGGCCAGACCTTAAGGAGCGACTTCGTGTGATGCTGGAGCACACCAAGCTTTTTGAGAAAATGTTAAGTAAATATAAAAATTTCGCCATTATGAAAAAGCATTACAAGGCATATGTGAACGGTTTTGATGGCGCTAAAGAACTCCGAATGAAATTAATGGAAGCAGAAAACGCACAACAAGTGGAAAAAATAATTAATGATTTTTTAGTAAAAATCTGTTAATATACAACAATGCATGACTTAGTATTATATAGAAAATATCGCCCTAAGACTTTTAAAGAAATTTTAGGGCAGGATCATATAGTAAAAGTTTTAGAAAGTTCAGTAGAGTCGAATAAAGTTTCGCACGCGTATCTTTTTGTAGGTTCGCGGGGAACCGGTAAAACTTCGGTGGCTAGAATTTTTGCTAAGAATATTGGTGTCTCCAAAAATGATTTATATGAGATAGATGCAGCTTT
>JAHFJG010000018.1 GCA_023246005.1 Candidatus Doudnabacteria bacterium | reverse complement strand
GCATTATATTAACAGGCATCACTTTGGAGGTGACTATGTTTAGTATAAAGCTGTTAAATTTATTCTATAACAAGTTAAGAGGATCAGGTTGAACAAAATGTATGATTACAATTCATGCAGGCAAACTAGGTTGTGGCAAGAGTTATTCCGCGACAGCAGAGATTTGGAAATTAATTCACAAAGGAAAAAATTGTTATGCTAACTGGAAAATCGATTTTACTAAGTTTTTCGAAAGAAAATGGAAGAATCCCTGGTACCGGCTCTGGCATCCACTTCGTACTATTGGTAAAGTTTACTACTGGGAAACTATGGACGATTTATATAAGCTTGCCAATGGTGAAGTTTTCTTCGACGAAGCCCACATGTCCATCGACGCACGTGATTTTTTTAAACTCCCCAAAGAGTTCAAACGCAAACTAACTCAATCAAGAAAATATGGACTTAATTTACACTTTATTACTCAGCACTCACAGCAAATTGATGTTGCAGTTAGGCGTTTGGCCAATGACTATGTTTTACACAAAAAGTTCTGGCGTTTATTCACCTGGAAAGAATGGGACGGTGAGCATATCGAAACCCTTGCTAACGCCACAATCGAAAGTAAACCACGTTCACAGGGTTTTGGTTTTTATTGGTTTAGCAAAAGATTTGCCAAAAGTTACGACACTTTTGCACTTTTTAAACCTTTTGAAAAATACCAAAGTGAACCAATGTGGGACGCCCAGAAAATCGTCGCTGATCGAAAAGAGGCACAGTCAAAGGATAGAACAGCTGCAGCTGTTGAGATAACTGTGCCTCTAAAGAATCGGCAAAAAATTAATTTTTTGCCATTGAAAGGGGGTGATATAAATGTTTTTAACTTACATAGGGAAAGGAAAGTCCAAGGACAAGGGCAATCCTTATATGGTGGTGACTCTATTGTCAGACGACTTACGTAAAACAAAGGATGTTTTTGCATCGCGTAAGCTTATTGAGGACGGCATAGATGAAGAGTTGCTTTCTACTCCTAATAAAATGATTCCGGTTGACGTCCAAACAGACGCGTTCGCAGGTTTAACTGCGATAGTGGAAGCGTAAGGCGCACGTGCAACGCACGTGTCCTGCGCCGTCGCCTACTCGGCGCCGGACCAGACCAGTTTAGCCACTGCCCGGGCAGTGTTAGAAAACTGGTTAGGCCTGGCTCTGATTTCGCCAGTATCAACCAGGACGCTAGACCGGGCAGATGGGGGCAGTTCAGGGCTGTCCCCCAGCCCTTTCATCAAAACAAAGTTCGCTGTACTTTTTATGAAACAAGCACAAAAATTTCAACTAGAGCCAGGTAATCCCCAAGTGAAAAAAGTGCAAAGCGACAAATACCGGAGTGCATAAAAGTCGCACCGATCCAGTGAGAACAGCTCCCCTTATGACGAGACGCGCCCGGGCGGAAGAGGAATTGACGTAAACCCGTCTAGTCTGGACATGGCCTTGAGCGAATGGATAGACGCTCTACTGAATAAATAAATAAATAATAAATATATACACATATATATTAAGCTCTTTTTTTGTCTAAAAATAAAATACCATTAGGCGGTGTCCGCTGGACGCGGACAAACCAGAGACAATTAATTTATTATTTATGTTAATTACCAGATCACACCCAAATGGCGGTAGGCCGCTAACAGGTTATCCAATTGATGAAGATAAAAAGACAGGTCAGTTAGGTTACAAAATAGGTTATTGTCCTTGTGGTTGTAATGAACCACTTTTAATTCGAACCATAGATCTTAAAGAAGTAGTTGACCGGTTTGGAGTATCCGATGATTATTATAGAAAAAATATTCTAAAAAGATTGACCCGATGGTATAATTAGATTATATGGATACTCTACAAACTCTTTCTGTGGGCCTCATGGGATTTTTTTTCGTTCTTGTAGTATTTTTTGCACTTAGGGCTTTAATGCTTTGGTATTGGAATATTAACGAGATCATAAAATTGCTCAAAGAGATCCGCGACAGTTTAAAAAAGTAAATATTAAGCCCTTGTTATCCACAGGGGCTTTTAAAATGCTTGTGGATAAAACTATCCTATTTTCAAAAAAATCCTACATATTCGACTGTTGTACCTTATGCGACATATAGCAAGAATACCGATAGTAATGTCGCGTAAGGTTAGCGGCATTGTTGCGTACATAGCTTACTAGCTCATACCTAATATGTCGCAAAATGCCGCGTATAAAAAAATAATTAGTAATTAGAAATTGAAAATAAAAAACCCGATGCGATAAATCGGGTTTTTGAGCTCTCCCCTATTTTATAAGAAATCAAGGGGATTATAGGTTGCGCCGTAAGGCACATCATAAGCGCCATAAATTTTTGTGTAAGCGCCGGGAGAGACGCCGAATCCTCGAGCGTCAAACACTGTAAAGTGCAAATGATATCCTCGATGCGCGCCGTACAAAATCCTCGTGGTATTTCCTGTATTGCCTTCAAAACCCACAAGATCGCCAAGCTTTACAAGTTGTCCGGTATGCATTCGAAAACTGCTCATATGTCCATAAAGCGTGATGATCGCGCTTGATGTAAATTTTCCCGTATCATGCTTAATCGCGACCCAATTGCCATAAGCGCCTTCGCCAGCGCCAGTTGCAATCACAGTTCCGTCTCCAGCAGCATAGATTGGCATACCAGCAGGCGCCGCGATATCAATTCCATTATGGAAAGTATATCCTAAGCTCGTAAACCCAGTATTGCCATAGCCTTGGGTCAGAGTTCCTTGCATTGGCCACGCCAGCAAACCGTGAATAGCTTTAAGTTTAGTGTTTCCAAGCTTTTCTGAAATTTGATTGTCAAGATTATTTATCTCGTCCTGCAAATCTTTTTCTTGTGCTTCGGAGACGGTAAGTAATTTCTGATATGCTTTTTCCTGGCCTCTGGTTTGATCAAGCAATTGCTGTTTGGCTTTTTGCTGACCGCTTAAGCCGGCTTGGGTAATCGCAAGCTGGGCTGAAAGATTATCCAAATTAGATTTTTCACTCTTAAGATCAGCTTGCCTGACTTCCAAATCTGCTTGAAGTTGCTTGACTTTAACCAAAGCTTCGTGGGTTTGCTCCTGGACATTACTGACATACTGGATCTCATCCAGAAACTCGGAAAAATTATCATTTTCTAAAGCAATTTCAAGCGGCGTGCGCTGATCCAAATCATTTATTTCGCTAACTAACTGCTTAAGAATGCGCTTTTCTTTCGCAATATTTTTTTCACTCTGAACAATTTTCTCTGTGACATCGGCAATTTCCAAATTAGCTGCATCAATCTTATCATTGGTCACTTCTATTTGCGCTTGTGTTTCTACAATTTGAAGATTAAGAAGTTTAATCTGGTTTTTAAGCGTGTTGGTTTGGCTCTGCGCATCTTTTATTTGACTCTGATAATCGTTAATTTTTTTTTCCAGACCAAGTAACTCTAACTGTTTGGCGTCTTTTTGTTTCTGAAGATCATCAGCTGTTTGGCCGGCAACGCGCGGCTTGGAACTGACTATAAAAACAGCGACAACAATCAGCAAGATAGAAATATTTTTTTTTATTTTTTTGTACAGCATTTTATAAAAACTAAAATAACTTTTCAATAGCTTTATTTATTCTCTGTAAAATAATTTCTTTTCCATCAGGCAAAATTCCGAATGCATCCATAATTTCAAATGGTCCGGGTGAAGCCTCAAGGCCTGTTAAAGCCACACGCAATGGCCAAAGCGCCTCGCCCGTTCTGATATTTTTTTCTTCCAAAAATTTTTTAATCTCTTGTTCTAAAGCATCTTCGGCAAACTTCTGCTCGGGCAATGATTGTAAAAATTTCTGCAGTGAATTTAAATTTTTTAGAATCGTTTGCTTGTCAGTTTTTTTCCAGATCAAAAGTTGCGGTTCGTAATCCTGTTCTTGAAAAAAATACTTGACTCTATCCCCTATTTCGGATAATTTCTTAAGCCTTTCTTGTTCGAGAGTAAGAATTTTTTGGATAAAATTCTTAGGATACCTATCGATTTTAATGCCAGCTTTAATTAAGTATGGCAAACAAAGAACCAATAATTCGTCAATTTTAAGTTTTCGGATATACACGCTGTTGAACCAATCAAGCTTGTCTAAGTCAAAAATCGCGCCTGATTTATGCAATTTATCAAATGAGAATTCATTCACTAGTTCTGTCAGACTGAAAATTTCTTGTTCAGTTTTCGGATTCCAGCCCAGCAAAGCCAAAAAATTTATTATAGCGGCCGGCAAATACCCCTTTTCTAAAAAAGCGGCAACAGCGACATCGCCTTCTCTTTTTGCCAGTTTTTTGCCAGTTTTTTTTGATAAAATCGGCGGCAAATGCACAAATTCAGGAAGGTCCCAACCGAATGCTTTGTAAAGCAAAATATGCTTGGGTGTTGATGGTATCCATTCGTTCGCTCTTATAACATGAGAAATCTGCATCAAATAATCATCAACAACAACTGCCAAATGATAAGTTGGAAAACCGTCTGATTTTAAAAGTATTTGATCGTCGATTTCATTGCTGGAAATTTTTATGTCGCCATAGACCAAATCATGAAATTCGATCATTTGATCAGGCTGCACGTTTAATCGTATGACATGGGATTCATTGCTGGAAATTTTTTTAGCGATTTCGTCTGGAGATAAATTTAAGCAGCGCTTGTCATACTTTGGTGGAAATTTTTTAGCTTCTTGATCATTTCGCAATTCTTCCAATCTTTTCGCAGAACAAAAACAATAATACGCAAACTTTTTATCTACCAATTCCTGGGCATATTTTTTATATAAGTCCAAGCGTTCAGATTGGACATAAGGACCTTTGTCGCCGCGAGTTTTGAGACCGTTGTCCCAATAAGGCCCCTCGTCAGCGCTTATGCCCAAATCAGCTAAGGACTGGACAATATTTTCCAAAGAGCCGGCAACCAGCCTTGCCTGATCCGTGTCCTCAATTCTCAAAATATATTTCCCATTATTTTTCCGCGCAAACAAATAATTATAAAGAAATGTTCTAATCCCCCCAATGTGCAAAAATCCAGTGGGACTCGGCGCGTTTCTGACTCTGACTTCTTTAAGCATGATGGGTTGTTTTATACTTATAAATTTTCCAAATAAACACAGGCACTGCGTTCCAAATCCGCGCTACTCGGCTCGGTTGCGTTAGGAGCCTCCAGAGCCACTCTAGGCCCGTATAATGCCAAAAATTGGGCGCTAGAAGGCGTTTGCCTGCCAAATAATCAAGTGTACCGCCAAGGCCGATAGCGACCTTAATATTAAGTTTAGCTAGATTCGCCGCAATCCACTTTTCCTGCTTAGGCGGAGAATAAGCTAAGAATAGTATATCAGAGTTGCTTTGTTCTATCTCCTTTACGGTCTCCTCATTAAAGGAGCGGCCCGAAAGCGCTAAATTTATTTTTAAATTTGGGTAGTGTTTTTTTAACTCATTTGCGGCTTGAACTGCGACATTATCTTGTCCGCCAACCAAGGCAAGGCTGTAATTTTTTTCCGAACATAACCTAGCCAAATCATGAATCAAACGACTGCCTGTAATTTGCTCGTAAATAACGGTGCGAATAAACTTTGGATTGAGAACGATCGCAAGAAGAGTAGTTAGTAATGAATAATTAGTAGTTAGGTACTTCGCGGCCCAAAGGATTCCGATTCCGTCAGGCAGAGATAGATCAGCCGCATTCAAAACTTGTTTGTATTCTTCGTCTGTTTGGGCAAACAGGATTATTTCCGAATAAGGCGTGACCACATAATGCGGCTGGTTTGATTTGATGAACTCATCAATGCGAGCAACTGCCTGATCTTTTGTAATGTTATCAATTTCGACCCCGGCGATATTTACTCTCATGTAAGTTGGTAGGTCAGGAGTGGAGTGTGTTTGGAATGATGCAAAAGCAATTCACTTTTATATAGCACGACTTGCTCTGCTTGAAAATTTAACCGCGTTAATTCTTGGTTTGGAAAATTTTCGATTTTGCGCCTTTGGTTCATAACTTTGTCCATATGCATATTGCCTAGCTTTATGTGCGGGTAATAATTCCTTTCTTGAAAAGTGAAACCTAATTGTTTGAATCTCGCTTCCAGCGTTGATTGAAGTCGTGATAATGCGCTGGATGGTTTAACTCGAATATGGATTTGCTGATGAAATTTTACAAGGTCAGTCAATTCGACTTCGAACATTTTTTGTCCTTCCAGAATTGGAATAAAATTCTGATTAATTATTTCGGCCTTGTCATCCGGCACTTCGTCAAAAAAATTTAGAGTAATGTGCAGATTATTCAGGTTAACATAGGCGATCGGCAAACGGCCTTGTGTGATTTTTCCAACCTGAACCTTAGTTTCTTCTGGCAATGGAATCGCTGTAAAGAGTCTCATATACTCTTTTAATTATAACATATTTCTGTTAAAATTAGTTGAGAGTTGATAGGTCATAGTTTATAGTTTCAGCACTATCAACTAGTAACTATTAACTAACAACTCCTATGGAAATCAGGCGTGAATTTAAGAAGCGCAAGGAACAGCGCCTCCACTCACCTGCCCACGCTCTGGCCGATGAATTGGCCAACAAGCTTTCGGATCAGAAGCATTTTGGATTTTATTTAAAAATGGCTCTAACTTACGATCACGGGTTTTTGCGTATGCTGGCAGGACAAGTCGCAGAACAAAAAGCAAAAAATCCAGGAGCACTATTTGCATTTCTAATTAAGAAGCACAACCAGGAAAACAATGCTTAAAATTATCACAATTCCAGATCCGATTCTGAAAAAGAAAACGGAGCTAATAAAAAAATTTGATCCAATGCTGAAAAAACTGGCAGCTGAAATGATTGAAACATGCAGCCAAGCCGATGGTATTGGCTTGGCTGCGCCGCAAATCGGGAAATCAATCAGATTTTGCATTATCAATCTCAAACAGATGGGACTTGCGCCTTTTGCGCTAGTTAATCCCAAAATCGTAAAAAAATCCTGGAAGAAAGTTGAAATGGAAGAAGGCTGTCTATCTGTTCCCGGAGTTTTTGGAATAGTGAAACGCCCGGAAAATATCAAGGTTGACGCCCAGAACTTGCAAGGAGTGCAAAGCTCGTTCCAAGCCAATGGCTTGCTCGCTCGAGTCATCCAGCATGAAGTCGATCATTTGGATGGAATTTTGTTTACCTCGAAAATAATTAAGGCAACAACAGGCAAACCAAAAGAGAAAATGTGACGCAAAGCGTCATCCCGATCGAGCTTAAGTTAAATCCTTTGAGCTCGGTCGGAATGACAAGACAGTATAGTTTAAAAAACTTATGCAAAAAATTATCTTCGCCGGCACAACTGAATTTGGCATCCCAACTCTAGAAAAGCTCAAAAATCAATATGAGCTTATTTTAATCATTACCCAGCCAGACAAACCAGCTGGTCGAAAACAAATTGTTACTCCCCCACCAATCAAAGTTTGGGCCCAGAAAAATAATATTCCAGTGGATCAGCCGGAAAAACTATCAACTATCGCCCCTCAACTATCAACTTTGAGTCCTGATCTGCTTTTAGTCGCGGCCTACGGCCAAATCATTTCAAAAGAAATTCTCGATATCCCCAAATTCGGATCAATCAACATTCACGGTTCTTTGTTGCCGAAATATCGCGGCGCTTCGCCAATCCAAGCGGCAATTTTAAATGGCGATAAGGAAACTGGCATTACGCTCATTCGAATGGACAAAGAAATGGATCATGGTCAGATTATTGCCAAAGAAGTTTTGCGTCTTGCTGGCAATGAAACGTATCCAAAACTTTATGAACAATTGAGTCTTGTGGCCGCAGATTTGACTATCAAGACTTTGCCGGGCTGGTTTAGCGGTCAAATTAAATCTGCGGAACAAATTCATTCATTGGCGACTTATACAAAACTTTTAAATAGGGATGATGGAAAACTAGATTGGACGAAAAGTGCCAAGGAAATCGATCAAAAAATCAGGGCGCTTAACCCTGAACCTGGAACCTGGACAACACTCGATGGAAAAATTTTTAAAATATTATCAGCTGAACCTGTTAGCGAGTCGAAGATTGAATTGCCGGGAAAAATTTATCACCGCAATGGAGAGCTGGCTGTGAAATGTCTTGACGGTACGATCATGGTTAAGCAACTGCAACCGGAAGGAAAAAATCCAATGAGTGGAACTGATTTCCTGAATGGTCTCAAAACAGCCAACAAACTTTTTATTTAACTTTCCAGATACCCTTCTTCGTAACTTCTAATCTCATTGTGCCATTTTTTGAGAGCTGAGACTCTATTTCTGGATGTTTGCCCAGATACGACTTAAGTTTACCAGGTAAAAGCTTGTCTTGTGAGATAACTTTAACTTTTGTGCCAACAATTTTTTTGATTTTCGAATCCAAAACACAATAATGCGTACAGCCGAGAATTAAAGTGTTAAGCCCTTTTTTTTGCAGCGGCGCTAAATAATGCCCAAGCACTGAATCAATTTTGTCCAAATTTCCAGCTTCAATCATAGGCGCGAGAAGCGGCGCAGTTTGCTGAACAATCTTTAACCTTGGGTTTATTTTTTTAAATTCAAGAATATATGCTCTGGAATCGACAGTTCGGTTGGTTCCCAAAATACCCACTATGCCTTTGCTTGAAGAAACTGTTTCGACTGTTGGTCTGATCACACCCAAAACTCTTCGGTCCGCAAATTTTGATTTCGGCAGCCATTTTTGCTGGATCTTTCGCAAAGCCTGCGAAGAAGCTGTATTGCATGCTACTATGACCAAGGCACAATCTTGTTCAAACAAATATTCAATCGCCTTAACTGTCAGTCGAAAAATTTGCTCCTGGGATTTATTCCCATATGGCAAATTTTTCGTATCGCCCAAAAACAAATAATCATACTTAGGCAATTTCTGCCGCAAAGTTTTGAGTATAAATAGCCCGCCTAGCCCTGAATCAAAAATCCCAATTTTCATAGTTCGTCATTTTGCAAACTTGCCTATCAATTCTGTTTCGATCAAAATATGCCCAACCATTGCTTTGGTTAAATCGTCTTTGCTTTGGATAGTGGCTGGCAGCGTCGTGTCAAGGGCGTACAATTTAAAAAAATAACGATGCGTGCCGGACGGCGGACAAGGGCCAATATATTTATTTTCACCGGCTGAATTTTTTCCCTGGATGCCGGGAGGGGTGGAACCTTCTGAGATACCGGACGTTTCAGGCGGCATATTATAAACAACCCAATGAATGAACGTTCCGCTTGGTGCATCCGGATCATCCATAATTAAACTCAAACTTTTGGCAATAGGCGGAATTTGCTGAAAATTTAAATCAGGATTTATATTCTTACCTTTGCACGTAAATTTTTCTGGAATAAGATTATTTTCAACAAATGCCGTACTTGAAATTTTCATCTTTTTTTAAAATTATTTATCTAGATTAACTCAATTATAAATGTTTCTACTCATAGCGTAAAGCCTCGATCGGGTTTAATTTCGATGCTTTATTAGCCGGGTAAATGCCAAAGCCAAGGCCAAATAACGCAGAAAATCCGACAGCCAGCAAGATGCCGTAGAACGGAACAGTTGGGCTCCAATTCCCGACTTTAGCAATTGCAAAAGAGCCAAGATAACCCAAAATTACTCCAATGATGCCGCCTATCACTGTCATGACAATTGCTTCCAATAAAAATTGGAGAAGAATATCTTTTCGTTTGGCGCCAATGGCCTTGCGTAACCCAATCTCCCTGGTGCGTTCAGTCACGGACACGAGCATAATATTCATAATTCCGATTCCGCCAACGACCAGTGAAATGCCGGCGATTGCACCTAAAAATAAAGTTAAGGCAGAAGTAATTGTTCCAAGCAGAGCCACGGCATCCTGCTGATTTCTAATAGTAAAGTCATCCTTGTTCGGATCTGTAATCCGATGGTTGCTTCGCAAAATCTTCGTGACTTCATCAGTGGCTTGAGGTATGACGTTTTCATTTGCGATTCGGACTTCGATCAAGCTGTAGTAATTAATTCCTAGAATGAGTTTTTGCGCCGTAGAAACCGGAACAATGACCTGGCTGTCTTGGTCTACTCCTCCAGGCCCCAGCCCTTTTGGGGCTAAGACTCCGATAACTCGGAAGCTTAGCTGCTTAATCTTAATAATTTGACCGATTGGATTCTGATTGCCGAATAAATCATTTTTGATTTTCGAACCAAGTTCCGCCACTTGACCAAATCCATCCACTTCTGATTTGGTAAACCAACTGCCGTCAGTCAAACTTATATTCCGCACAACATTATAATTTTCATCCTCGCCGGCCACGGCAGTCTGTTCATCTTGATTACCGAATGAAACTACGAATTGTCCGCGAACTTCCGGACTGACAAATTCCAAATCAGCAGCGAGATCCTTGTTTCTTAAGGACTTCACGTCTTGGTCAGTTAAGCTGGTCACAAGAGTTCCCGAAGCTTGGGCTGGCGCTGAAAACTGGCTTTTGCCGCTCCCGCCCGGAAGGATAAAAAGCAGGTTTGACCCAATTCCCTTAACCTGATTAAGTATCAGCGATTGCGCGCCTTGGCCGGCTGAAATAAGAATGATCACCGCGCCAATGCCTATAATTATTCCGAGCATGGTTAAAAAAGTTCGGGACTTGTTTAGAGTTAAGGCTTTAAAAGCCATTTTTGTAGTTTGGATAATCATTGTCTGCTGTCCTGAATGATTTCACCATCCTTCAGCCGAAGCACTCGATGGGCAAATGACGCAATTTCTTCTTCGTGGGTGACAAAAATTAATGTCCGTCCAGCCTCATTCAATTGTTTAAACAAATTCATAATTTCTATGGATGATTTGGAATCCAAATTGCCTGTCGGCTCATCCGCAAAAATAACTTTTGGATCGTTGATTAGCGCCCGCGCAATCGCCACGCGCTGCTGCTGGCCCCCTGATAGTTCGGAAGGATGATGATTGATGCGATCAGCCAAGGCAACATGTTTCAACATTTTTGTGCCAGCTTGTATCATTTCCGCTTCGGAATTTTTGTCGCTATAAAGCATGGGCAGTATGACGTTGTCAAGTGCTGTGGTTCTGGGCAACAAATTAAAAGCCTGGAAAACAAAACCAATTTTGCTATTTCGAATGCCGGCAAGTTCGTTGTCAGTCAGGTCAGTCGCATCTTGATTTTCAAAAAAATATTTGCCTGAAGACGGCCGATCCAAAAAACCTATCAAATGCATCAGCGTCGATTTGCCGCTGCCTGATGGTCCCATGATGGCCACAAATTCGCCGCTCTCGATTGTTAAATTAACATTTCTTAAAGCAAAGACTTCGCTTTCCGAACCTTTGTTATAGACTTTGGAAATATTTTCCAACTTGACCAGAGTCATAAAGATGAAACTAATACATCTCCTAAAAACAATCCTGAAGTTACTTCTGTATAGCTGTCCCCCACTAAACCAGTTTTAATTTCTACGTCATGCGTTTTGGATTGTTTTAGCGTCGTAACAATTTGTTTATCACTTGCTGATTTGATCAAACGATTAGGAATAGCAAGCGTGTTCGGCTTATCGGCAATAACCACGTTTAAATTAACAGTCATGCCTGGCTTTATGGCCAAATCAGCCGGCAGGGATGAAACTACTCGAAATTCAATCACGCCAGAAATTACGGTCGAAGCCGGGTCAATAGACAAGACTTGCCCTGACAAATGTCGATTAGGGCCCAAAGCATCCAGTGTCATATCAATATTTTGGCCAGGCTTAATCAGGTTAATAGATGATTCTGGAATATCTGTTTCAACGTGCAGAGAACTTTCGTCAAGCAACACAATGGCGATCTTTTGCGCTGAAACTTGTTCGCCGATTTTTACATTTACAGCTGTGATGGTTCCATCAATTGGAGACAAAATTTCATTATTCAAATAAGTATTTTGAGCTGTTTGCTGACTGGCTTGGGCTTGTGCCACTGCGGCTTGAGTAGACTCCAGATCTTCTGATCTGGGGGCCGCGATTTTTTGATCAAGGCTGGCTTGCGCAGCGTCCACAGCGCCCTGGGCAGTTGATATGGTTAGAGCTTGGGTCTGAAGAGCCGATTGATATGCATTTAAATTTGTTAAATAATTTATGGCTTGGGTATTGGGAATGGAAATTACCCAAAAATCTGATGTACTAAAAGTTCCTGCGGAACTAAAAGTTATATACAGGCCATGAGTATCAAGTGAAATGGGTATACCTTTATTAATATATCCATAACTGCTTCCAAGGCCTGAAATTTGGTAATACAAACCATTCCCGGTGTTGGTCAAAGAAATTAAATACTGGCCTTGATCATTGCCGGTATAGGTTCCGCTGACTGTAACTGAACCGGTGGAACTATTCCCAAGGGTTGGAATTGTAGCAAGACCTGAATTTAGCATTGCTGAATGAGCATTATTAACCAAGACTTGCTGTTGGGCTTTGGTATTCACATAATTCGTCTTAGCATTATTCAGAGCAACTTTTGCAACCTGCACATCAGGACTAGACGCGCCATTTACAAGTTTGTCATAATTGGCCTGCGCTAACATTAATCCGGCATTGGCTTGATTGATTACTGCTTGCGCGTCTTTTTCATCGAGAGAAGCTAAGATTTGGCCTGATTTGACCTTGTCCCCGACTTTTACGTTTAATCTTGAAAGAATTCCGTTATTTTTAAAACTCAAATCCAAATCTGACTGCGATGTAACTGTGCCAGTTGCGATTACAGTCTGCCTGACATCCTGGTTTGCAACCGTATATGCTTCCTTGTAGGTTGCGGCTTTAGGTCTCAAAATTAAATAACCGATAAATATAATGGCGAGCGGGATGACCGCCCAAATGATATTTCTCTTTGTAAAAAATCTGCGCATAAATTTAATTGAATTTAGAATTAGCTGAAAGCTTTTTCATAATTCCAAATAACATTTTTCGTTCTTGGCTAGTTAAAGAACTTAATGCTTGTCGGATTCGTTTCTTAAAGTGCGCAAAGCCGGTAGTTAATAAACTAGAGCCTTTGCTTGTAATTTTTAATTGTACAACTCTCCGATCGGTTTCTCTAGCAGATCGTTTAATTAAACCTGATTTGACCATACCATTTACCAGGGAGGTGGCTGAAGGCGGAGTGATGCCAAACAAATCAGCAATGTCCTTCATTACAACCTTAGAATTGTTTGCAATAAAATACAAAGTTCGCATATGCAAAGGCGAAAATTCCTGTTTACCTAAATTGAATTGGGTTAGCCTTTTGGCATCAAACATTAAGTTGATTATTTGCTCGATTTCATTATTGGGCATAGATAAAGGTTAGATTGTCTAACTATTATATAGCCTAAAGATATTTTTGTCAAAACCAAATCCCCACACCAAATTTTGGTGTGGGGATAAATCTATTCCCGATCTATTTCCAAAAGTAAAATTATGTTTGCCGATTTTTTATTTTATCTCAAATGTCATGGTAATCGACGCTGTAATATCCTGACTTCCAGTCTCAATATTTGGCGCTATTGATTTTGCGTCTCCTCCGCCACCCATACCAAGTGCGTAAGGCAAAGGCGTTGGATAACTTGTTGAGTTATCAGAAATATTTACAACTTTTCCTAATTTTAAGCCAGCTTGATCAGCTAGCTCTTGAGCTTTTTGCTTGGCTTTATTAATCGCTTGTTTGCGAGCTTCCTGCTTCAAATTATCAGGATCATTAAAGCTAAACTGGACGCCCTGAATTTGATTGCTGCCATTTGCTACAGCGCCATCAAGAATTTTTCCTAACACTTCTGTTGATTTATCAACACCATGAACCCTAACTGTCACGCTTTCATTGCCTTGATAACCGTTAACCTGATTAGTTCCATTCTTATAATCATAGCTTGGGTATACGCTGAAGTTAGACGTAGTAATATCTTTTGGATCGATCCCTTGCTTTTTTACAAAATCCGTAATTTGGTCAACTTTTTTTGTCATATCATCTTGGACAATTTTAGCAGTGGATCCATTTGAAATCACGCCAACATTAATAGTCGCCAAGTCAGGCGTTGCTGATATTTTACCTTCAGCTGACATGGATAATGTATTTTTTGGCACAGATGGTTTAAAATCCTGCCAGACAATATAAACTTTATCCAAAACCAATAACGCCAGAAATAAACCCAACAAAACCCCTAACGTCTGCCAAAGCCAAGGTTTAATATTTGTATTCATGTCTTTTGATTAATTACACGCTTACTATAGCAAAAAGAAAAAGCATCCGAAAGATCCCCAGATGCTTGTGTAAATTCAGGTTAGGCAGACACCCTAGTCGGCTTATTTAACCGATTCGCCACTATCCCTGTTAGGGGCTTTAGCACGAAGTCTCCTGTTCTCCATCATGGCTGCGTGCCCTTTCTTTCCTGCGGCGCTCAACTGGGCACGTTCAGCCTCGCTGTACTCGCGAGGCTTAACGCTCACAACTGTCGATTTCTTCTTCATGTTTTCTCCTTGTGCAAACCTAGCGCCCCAATCGCCACCGTGGGCTTTTTGCCAACGAGCATAGACCAAGTACGTCGATCCAGCTGTTGGAAGGGTCTCTTTTGACGGATCCTTCTTTTTTTCTTGATTCCTTTGCGAGAAAACGTTCTGGCCATGTTACCACCTTCTCAGAATGACGTTCCATCTGCCTTTCCCCCTTTAGGTCTGTCATAAAGACTATCAAATCCATTTAATCAAGTCAAGGAGAATTCAAAATTGAATCCGGCACCAGCCATTGGCACGAAGTTTTGTCTTTTTTTATCCGCAAAATATCAGCCTGGATATCCCGCTTATGCCTAGACAAAAAAACATCAACAGCTTTTTGTGTCTGATCTGCTGAAAGCGCGGTTAAATCAAACTTTGTGATCAAATAATCATTTTCCACAAAATACATTCGTTGATATTTTTGTTTAATTGCATTGGCGTCAAAACCAAAACTCATCTCAAGCAATGTTTTGGATTCAGTGCCTGTTAGAAACAGCGGATAATATCTAAACCAGCAGTCATTATAAGAGACGCGGACAATGATCAAATCTTTTGTGCCCAAGCCCATGGCGCGCAATTCTTCCGCGGTCTGGTAAAACTTTTCATGTTCGGATTGATAACTATATGCCTGCGCGCGTTGAGTTTTAAATTGTTTAATAAAGCGTCCGGCTTCATAGCCTGTGACTAGGATGGAAATTGCAAGAATTATGACCACAGCGTATTCTAACCGTTTTGGTTTTAATAGTTGAAGTGGACCCCGGATCAAGTCCGGGGTGGTTATCATAATAATCAGACTGTAAACAATAAAAAACAAGCTCAATAAATACGTTTGATATATAAAATTCGGAATCTTTGACTGGATTAAAGACACGGCTAACAGATTCCAAACAAACCAGCCACCAGAAACAACGAGTAAGGTTTTATCTTTATGATCTCGCTGTTTCGAAATTCGAAATTCAAAATTCGAAATTAATGCGAGGATTAAACCAAGATAATACACCCACGTCCACCTAAGCAAATATCTTTGTGGCAAATAATTTGTCAAATACCAGTGCCAAGACCGACCCCACCCTTCATAACCAGCCGCCGTGTGAAAAAACGGAACAATAATTTCTTTTTGAAAAGTTACCGGAGAAGCGAAATATAGGGGCAAATAATAAATCAGTAACAAGCCAAAAAAAGTCGCAAACGAGATTACAAATTTTTTGTTAATTTTTTTATGATCAAAGAAAAGCAAGCCAAAAAAAGTCGCTGCCGGAATTGCTCCAAGCAGATTTTTGGCCATGATTGGCAAAGCTACAATCAAAGCGATAATGGCCAATTTCTGAAACGAATAAGTTAATCGCTCTTCTCTCTCCCCTTTCAAGTACCAAAGAATTACGCCAAAAGAGCAAACAAACGTGAATGCCAAAACAATATCAGAAACACCAAAGGCATTACCTGTGATCAATCCCCGAGTAAATGGCGTATTGATCCAGAAAATCGCGGCGATTGCAGCGCCGATTGCTGACAAAAGGCTTTTGCGAAATTTATAAGCTGAAAAAATAAACAGCAAGCCAGTCAGCAAAGTAACAAAAGCATAAGCCAATCTTTTGACTTCAATCGTGATTTGCCCATCAAGCTTGAAAAATACGTAAGGCACGTACCCAAACAAAGGTGGAATGTGCTGCCAGAAGGGCCCTTCCATCCAATTCCCCTGTTGGTCATTCAGCGGGTTGATTCTGATCATTGGCGGAAAAAATTTGCGCGTGATATTCGCAGCCACTACAGAATTGGATGACTCGTCGTGAGCCAAAAGATCTTTTTTAAAAATCAGCGGCAAATCACGTTTAGTATTGTACAAAAACCAAGTACTAAATATTAGCATTAAGATTAAAACAGCAATTGATTTTTGGTACTTGTGCATATCTTTGATTTTACCAGAGTATTGACAATCCTGCCAAAATCAGCTAAACTTAGTCGTTAGTATTAAATCAGACTCTCCCCGCCAAAGGCGGGATGCCGCCGACGTTTAATTGTTTAATAGCAGTGGCGGCAGAAACCAATATGGAACTTTCCGAGAGTCAATCCCGCTTGAACGTAAAATCTTGCTAGCGGAGAAACTCTGTTTAAAATGAACGCGGCTGCGACATCAAACGCCTCATTCGAAGGCTTAGGCATTGCGCCAAAATTACTCGAAATCATAAGGCGATTGAAATTCACGATCCCTACGCCGATCCAGCACCAATCCATCCCAATTGCAATTGAAGGCAAAGACATCATGGGCATTGCCCAGACAGGCACAGGCAAAACCCTAGCCTTTGGTATTCCCATGATCCAAAGACTGGCCCAGCACAAAGGCCGCGGGCTTGTGATTTTACCCACGAGAGAGTTGGCGTTGCAGGTTGACCAAGCGCTTCATACGATCGGCCAACC
>JAHFJG010000002.1 GCA_023246005.1 Candidatus Doudnabacteria bacterium | reverse complement strand
AAGACTCAATCAAAGAAAAATACAAATAACTATCCAGTGGTATCTCCCTACACACAATCAAGATTATCAACTCTGCAGTTTGCTTAAATGCCTAAGTTTTTCGGCCTAGAACTTTAGAAACGATGATCCGTCAATCAAAGATAGATAAAAAGGAATGGCGAAAGTGGGCTAATTCTTAAAAAATCCGCTTTATATAACGTTTACAACTTTTTTCACTACAGTATTTCCATTAAAGGAAATTTTGCGACGAGAGCCAAATTTGACCGTGCCAGCCTTTAGGGCAAAAAGGGTGTGATCGTGTCCTATAGAGACATTTGAGCCCGCTAAAACGACTGTGCCGCGTTGACGGACGATTATAGAACCAGCTTGAGCATTTTGGCCGTCAGCAAGCTTAATACCAAGGTATTTTGGGTTTGAATCTCTTAAGTTTTTGGCTGTACCGCCAGCTTTTCTATGGGCCATAGTGTGCTATAGTATAAACAATTTTATGGAAAAAATCAAGCAATTTGTGAAAAGTGATTTGGGTAAAGACATTTTAACGGTTGTGATTATTATTCTGGTTGGCCTATGTTCATTTTGGCTAGGCAGATTATCTCAAATAAGATAAGATGTCACAAAACATATATTGTGCGACACACCTCATATAATATTATATAAACACAAAAGAACCACAAACATTATATATCCCCTACTTAAATCCGGTTTTAATTTTTGCGGCGGCATTGTCAATATCTGTCGGTTGACCATCGCGAATTCGCTCCATGTTGTTGATAAAAGATTTCCAAAAAATATCTAAAAAAACATCTTGCCAAATATATAAAGTGGGCTTTTTTAGATATCTATTCCATAAATTCACGGTAGCTCCACCCACATAATGCAAGTTATCTTGTGTATTCGGATTTTCCACCACTGCTCTTAGGTTTATATTAAAATAACTAAGTATCAAAACAATGAGCACTCCCAGAATTATCACCCCCAAAAGGCTGATTCCTTTTTGATTATTATTTTTTTTTATTATAAACGTAGCACTCACGATAATATTTTACCACTAACTCCTATAAGAAGGCAAATGAGATTTGTATTTCTCCTTGTATTTTTGGTCTTAAATAGCTTTTTGTAATCTGGATAAAGTTTCATTTTTACCTATGATGGAAGCGATAGTAAATGGATCAGGAGATTTGTCCAGTCCGGACAGGGCGAAACGCACCGGATGCAGAAGCTCTCCCCTATTATCCAAATTATCAGCAAGCGACATTAAGACACTTTTTATATTTTCTTCGGTAAAATTATCCACTGCTTCTAGCGCTCTGGTCGCTAGTTTTAAATTATTGGCAATTTTTTCCGGCGAAGAATTTTTATAGATGAGTTTTTCTTTTAAAACAACTGGCGCCTTAAAAAAGAAATCTAGCTCCCCCTTCGCGACCATTTCTTTGATATCGCCCCACTTTGAAATTCTCTCCAAAATAATTGGAATAATTTTAGGATTTCTGTATTCTTCGGGCAACCATTCAAAAATATTTTTCTCTATTTTTTCAGGTGATAATTTTTTAATATGCTCTTTGTTTATCCAGTCTAGTTTTTCTGGATTAAATATCGCTCCTTGTTTTTGCATCCGTTCTAATGAAAACACATCAATTAACTCCTTTAATGAAAAAATTTCTTGTTCTGTTCCCGGATTCCAACCCAAAAGAGACAAGAAATTAAGTAAGGCTTCAGGCAAATATCCATTATCTTTGTACTCAAGAGCAGGACAAACCAGTAAATCCCGCTTGGACAATTTAGCTCGTTTCTCGTTTAAGATAATAGAGCCGTGAGCGTATATGGGTCGTGGCGCACCGATAGCTTCCCCGATCAAAATTTGACGAGGAGTATTGGAAACATGCTCTTGTCCGCGTATAATATGCGTTACACCCATTTCAAAATCGTCAACTGCGTTCGTGAAATTAAAAAGTGGGTTTTCCAAATCACGCGCAATGATAAAATCTTTCGATTCAGTGGTGTCAAAAGAAAGATCACCCAGCACTTCATCGTGGAAATTAATTATTTTGTTTGGATTTTTGAAACGAATCACTTCACTTCTATCCCCTTCTTTTCTTATTTCTTCTTTCGATATATACGCCTTACCTTCTCCGATCAGTTTATTTAAGTATTTTTTATAAATTTCAGTCCTTTCAGATTGACGAAAATATTCGTCATAATTCAAGCCAAGCCACTTAAAGACAGCCAGAAAATAATCTTCATATTCTTTTTTTGAACGAGTAACGTCCGTATCTTCGCATCTTAATATAAACTTACCCCCATTTTTTTTAGCGTAAAGATAATTATATAAAGCTGAGCGAATACCGCCCACATGAAATTTCCCAGTCGGGCTAGGCGCAAATCTAGTAACAATTTTTTCCATAGAACTATTTCTCATGACTCAAAGCCATATCTACTAATTCGCGGGCTATTTTGGTGGCAGCATTGGGTTTGTGAAAGACTTTGGCGCTACGAGCCATTTGTTCCCAAACCTCTCTATTTTTGATTATCCTTTCAATTTCCGAACTTAAAATACTGGCAGTCATGTTCATTTCTTCAATCACAATGCAAGCTCCAGCGTGAGCATAATTGAAAGCATTTTGCTTAGAATGATTGGCGTTTGATTCGGTAAACGGAATTAAAATAGATGGCACTCCCCAAGCCGCTATTTCAAACAAAGTTGACCCGGCGCGAGAAATAACGATACTTGCTGCACCAGACGCATTTTTAATGAGTAATGGATTTAAAAAAGCGAAAGGCAAATATCTAGCCTTGTCCGGATTTTTATAAAGCATAACCTCTGCTCGTAGAACAACATTTTTAAAATTACCAACACCAGTTTGATGGATAATTTGATAATCTTTGACAAGTTTTGGCAGAGCATCAAGCACGGTATTATTTATGAGCTCTGCGCCCTGAGAACCGCCCAAAATTAAAATAACCGGCAAACTAGATTCTAGTTTAAAATATTTTAGGGCATTTTCTCGCGAAACGGGATGTTCTATTTCGGATCTAATCGGCTGTCCGGTCCAAGCAACTTTTTTTTCAGGAAAATAACTAGCTGCCTCTTTGAAGGAAATGGCTATTTTTTGAGCAAAATATGAAGCCCACTTATTTACTCGGCCAGGCGCGGAATCAGACTCGTGAATTAAAATCGGAATACGCAAAAGCCTGGCGGCAAAAAGTGTCGGGAAGGATCCGTATCCACCTTTACCAAAAACGACATCTGGATAAATTGAAAAAATTTTAAAAATGGCGTTCAAAACACCCCAAAAGGTTTTGAAAATATCCAGGAAATTTCGCCAAGAAAAGTAAGTGCGCATCTTTCCGGTAGTTATTTCTTCGTACAAAATCCCATTTTCAAAGAGTACTTCTCGATCGTAGGGATTGTCGGAAACATAATAAAGTTTGGCGCCTATTATACTTTCGCGATCTATTATCTGGTTCACTTTTTCCGCCACAGCAATAATCGGATAAAAATGCCCACCTGTTCCCCCACCCGTAAAAATTATTTTCATGGCTGATTTTTAAGGAGCAGAGCGACTGTAAAAATTGCCACCCCGCACCAGTTTTAACTTTACATACTTTCAAAAATTTGTCTATCAGACAAATTTTTATTTTCAAATTTTAATAATAATTTAATTTTGTTCATAATCTTTTTTGTTCCTTAAAACTGGGGCGGGGTTCTCAAAAAACATAGTCGCTACGCTCCTTGTTTTTTGGAATATTTTGATATTTGAAGCACTACACCTACTGCTATCAGGTAAATCATAAGTGAAGTGCCACCATGGCTCATAAAGGGCAGTGGCACTCCAGTCAAAGGAAAAACTCCAGTGCTAGAGGCGATATGCATAAATGATTGGACGGTAATCATTATAACAATTCCGGATACTAAAAGTCTACCAAAAAGATCAGGAGAATTATTGGCAATCTGCAGTCCGCGCATAGCAAAAAGCAAGTAAAGCAAAATAACGATAACACTTCCTGCAAAACCCAATTCCTCGCCCAAAACGGCAAAAATTGAATCACCTTGCGGTTCCGGCAAATAACTGAATTTTTGGATGCTCTGACCAAAACCTCGCCCTAGAATTCCTCCCGAACCAATAGCAATCAACGATTGTTGAATTTGATAAGACGATCCTTGTGAATCTTGCGCTGGGTTGATAAAAGTTTTTATTCGTTCTTGAAGATACGGCTTGAAAAATACAAGAACGGCAAGAGCAATAATAATAATTGCGCCTGAACCAAGGATATGCTTAAGTGGCACACCAGAAATGAAAAGCATACAAATACCAGTAATGGTAATTAAAATAAAACTTTTAGTATCTGGCTGGTTCAATAAAATCACAGCGATAATTGTGAGTATTACCCCAAGGGGTAGAACGCTGAATTTAAAGTTTTGTAATCTGTTTTTTATCCAAGATAACCAGGCGGCAAAATAAACAACGAATCCGAATTTTAAAATTTCAACAGGCTGAAAAGATACAAATCCGAGTTTTATCCATCTATCTGCTCCTCCGTGACTTAATCCTAAGGAAGGAAGAAAAACAGCCGCGGTAAGTAAAATTGCTCCTAAAAAAATAAAAAAAGAATATTTTTGCCAAAATTTATAATTTATTTTAAAAGTGACATACATACCGAATAGTCCAAAACCTAAGCCAAGGATCAGTTGGTTGAATAGTACATTATAAAAAGTTTCTTTATTTTTTACTAAAATTCCCAGAGAGGCGGAAAGAAACATAGCTGTTCCACCGAAAATTAGGAGAAGTACAATGGTCATAAAAAACTTATCTATTTTTTTTCTTTTGATCATCTACTTATAATAGTTAGGATTATACCAATGATCGCAAAGACAACCGAAAAAATCCAGAAACGCATGGTAACTTTATAAGATGGCCAACCGAGTGCTTCAAAATGATGATGAATTGGCGTAAGTTTAAACAATCTCCTTCCGTTTCTCCATTTTTTGGAAAAAGTCTGTAAAATAACAGAGCCAGAAGTTATTACCAGCGGCAAAGCGACAACCGGCAAAACTAAAACTGAATCAGTAAGCATTGCCAAGACAGCCAAGGTAACAGTCAGTCCCATGATTCCTGTTTCTCCCATATAAAACCTGGCTGGTGGAATGTTAAACCAAAGAAAAGCCAAAATAGCTCCAGTGATCACTCCAGAAAAAGCAGCTAAATTTATTTGATTGTTTTCAAAAGCTATGACTGAATAGGCGCCAAAAATTGAAGCCAGCACTCCTCCCGCTAATCCATCCAATCCGTCAATTACCCCGCCAGAAAATGTCGAGAGTGTCACTATTATAAAAAACGGAATGATAAGAATACCTAAGTATAAATCTCCGCCAAACGGAATATGTATTCCCTTCAAACCTAATTTATAAAAAAACCAAAGACTTATCAAGAAAGCGATAAAGACTATTAATACGACTTTCCATTTGCGCGCCTGTTTGCTGTCGCGAGCGAATTTCCCCGTACCATAAATTTGGATTAGATCATCTCCAAACCCCAGCAAAGAACCGACAAGCAAGGTAAAAAACGGGATGAGGGTTTGATTTCGACTGAAGAAGTTCATTTTTTCAGTGGTAGCGGAAGGAAACAAAATTGAAATAAAATAAAAAGCGATAGTGGTCAAAAGAACCGAGATTGTTATTATTATACCGCCAACCCGAGGTGTTTTAAGTTCCTCTTTTTCATTATGGATTTTTTGAAAATCAACTATTACACCATTAGTGTTACGGGAGTATTTTTTCCACATTTTGTATTTATAAAAAAAATGGGTGGCGAACGGCGTAATCAAAAGACCTAAAAGAAAAGCTACAGTCGTCGGCGCAAATATTTTAACCAAATTAGTGAGCATTTTTTAAGTATACTCTGTAGTGAAATTTTTATCAAAATTGGGGGTTTATCCACAGGAGACCAAAACCACCATATTACTTGGCTGGGAGACTTGGAATCGAACCAAGATTCACGGCTTCAAAGGCCGCTGTCCTACCGTTAGACGATCTCCCAATATCATTTATTTTTCCTTATTATCTTGCCCCAAAATCTTCACCAGCG
>JAHFJG010000001.1 GCA_023246005.1 Candidatus Doudnabacteria bacterium | reverse complement strand
CTAAAGTGCAACACTGAATGCCTTGACATCGTTCCAAATTACCTAATATTAGCGACCGCAAGAGTTAGGTAATTTTTGATAATTGTCATATAGTGTAAACTATGGGAAAACTTGAACAGGAAATTAAATCTAAAGATAAAAGAAAAAATATTCAAAAGATAATTTTGAATACTGTTTTTGCCGCAGGCGTTTTAGGGATTGCCATAGTCGCACCCAATGTTTTAGGAGCAATAGCAAAACTTGTCGGAAATAAAAACAGGAAAAAGAATCTTAAATATTCAATCAATACCTCTATGTTGAGATTAAAAGAAAAGGGGCTGATTAAAATTGATGAACTTGATGGCAAAAAAATTGCCTACATTACAGAAAAAGGCGAGAAGGCTCTGGATTTTTTAGAGCGACATAATTATAAGTTAAAAACTCCTAAAAAATGGGATGGCAGATGGAGAGTAATAATTTTTGATATAAAAGAATCTAGAAAAAAAGTTCGTGAACAAATTAGATACACGCTTGTTCAAATTGGCTTTGTGAAGCTTCAGAACAGCGTTTGGATTTATCCTTACGACTGTGAAGATTTTATTTCACTCATGAAGACTGATTTTATGATAGGAAAAGATCTTTTATATATGGTAGTAGAAAAGCTTGAGAATGATTGGTTTTTGCGCAAAACTTTTAAATTATCTCTAAGCTAGTCAATTCAACAAATCAGAAATTAAATTACCTAATATTAGCGGTCGCAAAAGTTAGGTAATTATACAAACATAAAATTATTTAATATAGATTTTCCTAATCACTAAAGTTTAGCTTAATAGTGCTATAGTTAAATAAATGTTTATGCAAAAATTAAAGTTTTATCTAAAAGAGTTTTCAATTTTTGTGTTAAAAGAAGCGCGCGCCAGTTTATTTGCCGGCTCCTTCTTGTTCTTATTGATAGTGAGCAGTTATATACTTTTTTCTTTTTTAAGTCGGGCAGATTTTTTGTTTTTGGCGGCTGTTTTTATACAAATAGTAATGGTTTTAACCAAGCTGGAAACCATCGATGAAGCGAAAACAATTTTACTTTTTCACATTATTGGTCTAGCGCTTGAACTTTATAAGACCAGTCCGAGCATAGGTTCTTGGACTTATCCAGAGCTTGGCTTTTTCCATATAGCAGGGGTGCCACTTTATAGTGGATTTATGTATGCTTCAATAGGGAGTTACATTGCCCAAGCTTGGAAAATATTTAAACTTAAACTGCATCATACCCCGCCGTATTCTCTTTCTTTGATTTTGGCAGTTTTAATTTATCTGAACTTTTTTACGAATCACTTTTTACCGGATATGAGAGTTTTGTTGGCAATACTTGTCTTGCTCATTTTTTGGAAAACCAAAATAGAGTATACAGTCACTACTGTCGCTAGGAAAATGCCCGTTACATTATCTTTTGTGTTAATCGCTTGTTTTGTGTGGATTGCGGAAAATATAGGCACTTTTACCAAAGCCTGGCAGTATCCACAACAAATCACCACCTGGTCTGCTGTCTCTCTTCATAAAGTGAGCTCTTGGTCTTTGCTTATTATTATCAGTTTTTTATTAATTGCATATCTAAAGCACGTTAAAGAAAAAAGAAAAAATTAATTTTCACTCTTTATTTCTCTAAATAATGCTTCAAGGTGTAAATCCAATCTTCGTCGATTTCGTTGCTTGATTCTTTTTGCGCCAGCAACCACTGCAAATATTCCTTGTCAATTTTGACAATATCTTCTATGTTTCGTCCGTTGTATTTGCCAAAATTAATGTTTTTGAATATAAAAGGCTCTGCTGAAATTTCTATCATTTTTTTTATTGTTTCATCTTCATTGAGTTTTTCGTTATCCATTATTTTTTTGTTTAATCTGTCATATAATTTTTCTAATACTAATACATCACCCAAGGCAGTGTGAGCGGTGGCATCTATTTCTATATCTAAAAAATACCGCAAATACTGCAGATTATACTTTCCGATTTTTCCTTCTTTGTCCAAACGTTGAGCGACTCGTTTGGTACAGATGAAATTTTTCGGCTGGATGCCTTCCTTTTTTATCATAAAGAGATCAAAAGGCGCGTTGTGCGCCACTACTACCGAGTTTTCATGCTCGAAAAGCTCCTTGATATTTTGCCAGTCGAGAGATTCCCTGAAGGCTGGTTGTTCCGATACCATCTTATTACTGATGTGGTTTATGGCCGAGGCTTCAAATGGAATTTTAATAGGCGGTTTATAAAAACCAGAAAAGCTTTTCTCATTTATTTTGTAGGCTATCTGGCACAAAAAATCATCCTTGGTTATGCCGGTAGTCTCTGTGTCAAAGAAAATAATTTTTAGCATCTGGCTATTTTAGCATACTTTTGTTATAATCATAAATACTGTTATTTATAGAGTACATATATTTTTCTGCTGAAAAATTATCTGTGCCTTTTTAAAAGCAACACCCGCTTTACCATGTTACACGAACAAATAAAAAACGGAATAAAAGAAGCGATGTTGGCGAAAGATATAGTGCGCCTAGAAACGATGCGAGGAATGGTGGCTGGTTTTACTAACGAGCTGGTGGCAAAAAATCGTAAGCCAAACGAATTGCTTACCGACGAAGAAGCCTTAATAGTAATTACTCGTTTATCTAAACAGAGAAAAGATTCCATAGAACAATTTCAAAAAGGCGGTAGGCAAGATTTAGTAAAAGAAGAAGAAGCTCAACTCAAAATCCTGGAAACTTATTTGCCGAAATTGATGGACACAAGCGAAGTTAAAAAAATGGCCGAGGCCAAGAAAATTGAACTTGGTATTACCGATTCTGCCAAGAAAGGCACGCTGATGTCAGCTCTAATGAAAGACCTGAAAGGCAAAGCGGAAGGTGCTCTAGTTAAAGAAATAGTGGATTCTTTATTTTAGTTTAAATTTATGCACACGATTACACTTCTAACCAATTTGATTGAGCATCATCAGCTCTTGGTCTATGTTCTGATTTTTTTAATAGTTATATTTGAAGGGGAAATTATTTTAATATCCGCAGGAATTCTGGTACATTTGGGAGCACTTAATTTTTTTCTCGCCTTGATTTTTATTCTCTTGGGCGCTTTTTGCAAAACTTTCTTGGGATATTATATTGGCGAATTAATGCACAACAAATGGCATCAAACGAAATTTATGAAGTATATTGAAAAACGAGTGTACAATATTATGCCCCATTTTAACCAAAAACCATTTTGGTCTATTTTTATTTCCAAATTTATAATCATGAATCATATAGTTATGATTTACTCCGGCTATACCAAAGTAAACTACAAGAAATATTTAGAAGCAGAAATTATTTCCACTCTTGTCTGGGCTCCATTATTATTGTCGCTTGGATATTTCTTTGCTTATGCCGCCTTGCGCGTTAGTCATGAGATTTGGAGGTTTTCTTTGATAGTTTTGCTTTTAGTAATATTGTTTGTTGTTTTTGATAAATTGGTCAGTTGGCTTTATGAATTATTCGAGGAATTTTATGATAACATCGAGTAAAAAATTAGTAACTCACAATGGTTCTTTTCACACCGATGATATTTTTGCAGTTGCCGCATTGTCTATAATGTTGGAGCGCGATAAAGAGCCATTTCAAATAATTCGCACTCGCGATCCGGAAATAATCAAAACTGGCGACTATGTTTTTGATGTGGGCGGAATTTATGATGAGGCGACGAATAGATTTGACCATCATCAAGTCGGCGGGGCAGGCAAAGGAGCAAATGGCATAGAATATTCTTCTTTTGGTTTGGTTTGGAAAAAATTTGGCCCTAAATTATGTGATTCTCTCAAGGCAGCACAGATTATAGATAAAAGGTTGGCGCAACCAGTGGATGCCTTTGACAACGGTTTTGACCTAGTGGAAAACAGACATCAGATCTCGCCTTATCTTATTCAACATGCTTTCTTATCAATGGTACCAACATGGCGTGAGGAAAACTTAACTAACGATGAGATGTTTTTAAAAAGTGTTGAAATAGCCAAAGAAATTTTGTTGCGAGAAATTATTTATGCCCAAGATTCTGTTTTGGCGGAAGAGAAATTAATTGAAATTTATAAGAACACGAATGATAAAAGAATTATTATTTTAGATACAAACTATCCTTACGAATATATATTAAATAATTTTTCTGAACCACTTTTTGTGATTTATCCAAGAAAAACTGATAATTCTTGGGGAGTAAAGGCAATGAGAGTGGATCCAAAAAGTTTTAAAAATAGGAAAGATTTTCCAACAGCTTGGGCTGGGTTGCGTTATGAGGAAATAGCCAAAGCTTCAGGTGTGTCTGATGCCATTTTTTGTCACAGAGGACTTTTTATGGCAGTAGCAAAATCCAAAGAAGGGGCTATTAAATTGGCCCAAATTGCTGTAGACTCTTAAGATATGGCCTTTATTGATGAACTAAAAATATACGCCGAAGCGGGCCGAGGCGGCGATGGGGTAGTGCGTTGGCGTCAGGAAAAATTTGTACCCAAAGGCGGGCCGGCTGGAGGGGATGGTGGACGAGGTGGGGATTTTTATGTGCAAGCAGTACGCGATATTGGTATTCTGGCGCAGTACAAAGCTAAGAAAAATTTTATAGCCAGGCGAGGTGAAGATGGCGGAAATAAAAGTTTGCATGGCAAGAATGGAGAAGCTTTTGTTTTAAAATTACCGGTAGGGTCTATTGTTACCAATCTAGGCACGGAAGAAAAATGGCAACTGCTTGAAGCAGGAGAGAAAATTTTACTTCTTAGGGGCGGATACGGGGGATACGGCAATGAACATTTTAAAAGTTCCATCAATACTACGCCCAAAGAATGGCGCGAAGGACAAGAGGGCGAGCATGGAAATTTTCAAATAGAACTGGAACTTTTTGCCGACATCGGATTGATTGGGCTTCCCAATGCCGGTAAATCTTCGTTGCTAAACGCTTTGACTAATGCAGAAGCCAAAGTTGGGGATTACGCTTTCACTACCCTTGATCCGAATTTAGGCGATTTTTACGGACATATCATTGCTGACATTCCGGGTTTGATTGAAGGAGCGAATACAGGTAAAGGGTTGGGGGTTAAATTTTTACGGCACATCAAACGCACTAAAATACTGGCGCACCTAGTATCATTTGAAAACGATAATATGCTCAAAAGTTATAAAGAGATTCGCAAAGAGCTGGAAAAATATGGGCAGGGTTTGGATGAGAAAGAGGAAATTGTAATTCTCACTAAAACGGATGTGATAGAGGACCCTAGGATTGTTGCAAAACAACTGAAGGCATTTGAAAAATTAGACAAGAGAGTTTTTACCATTTCTCTTTATGACGATAAATCAGTAAAAGATTTTAAAGATAAATTGATCAAGATTTTAAAATATAAAAAATAACTATATAATAAGATTATAGTGATATGTCTACTAACTTTACATATGTAGAATTAGTAGACAATTAAATTACGTTTTGATATAATGTTTTAGTTAAAGATTATAAAAATGAGAGGAGATATTCTTTTAAAAATCTTGGGTTTTTTAGAAAACCAGAGTGCGGAAATTACAGATCTTTTTGGTGCTTTTTTAGATGCTGGTTATGGCGCAAGTATGGGTAGAGTTGAACATAAATATAGAATTCGTCATGAAAAAAGATATGTTCAGCAAATTAATCGTGACAAAAAAAGACATTTACAAAAATATCTTTTTAAATTAAAAACAGACGGGTTGATTTTAGAAAATGCTTCCCAGCAAATTAAGTTATCTACAAAAGGCAGAAAAAAGCTTGGCTCGTTGAAGAAAAATAGAATCCTTGACAGAAGCTTATATAAAAAAGAAAATGGAGATAGGGTAATTATAATCAGTTACGATGTGCCTATTTCTTTTAACAAAGAAAGGAATATTTTGAGAAATATTTTGCGTGTGCTTGGTTTTAATATGGTGCATAAAAGTGTCTGGATAGGGAAGGTAAAGCTACCAAAACAATTTATTATTGCATTAGAAAAACTAGAAATTCTAGAATTTGTGGAAATATTAGAAGTGACCAAAAGCGGTAGTTTAAAATCAGTTAATTGAAAAGCAACGTTCTTTTTTACTTGTCTACTAAAATGAACATATGTTAAAGTTAGTAGACAAAATACAAAAAGGTTCTGCAAAAGTACAATTTGTACACTATAGATTTTTTTGTTAGTATTATCTAATGCAAGAAATCATTAAAGAACCAAACGAAATTTTACATAAGAAATGTGAGCCAGTTACGGACTTTAAAGAAGCTAAAAAAATTGCCGGTGATTTATTGCAGGTAATGAAATCAAT
>JAHFJG010000017.1 GCA_023246005.1 Candidatus Doudnabacteria bacterium | reverse complement strand
CTCTTAATAAGGATTTAATTTCAATTTCGTAACTTGCCATGAAGGTATTTTTTAACTATCGGGTAAATTTTATCACTGACTTCCTCCGGGGACAAAAGTTTGCCTTCGACATATCCTTCCACCACGCTGTAATGAAATTTTTTTGCAATCTGCAAATAGATTTTTTCCGCGGACAGCAGATGTTTGAAATCTTTTTCGTGAATGTCTCGGCGTTTTGATCCGATATAATAATGTTCGCCGCGTCTCTTAATCAACTTTTGGGAAATTTTGGCGGGCACATGCAATATGATTTGCAAATCTGGCTTTGGAATTTTAAAGAACTTATATTCAAAATCAATCAGCCATTTGAAATACTTTTCACGTGCTGTCGCATTTTTGATCTTGCCGCCCTGATGAGCCAGATTTGCGGTTACATACCGGTTTGAAACCACAATATCGCCATGTTTGAGATGCTGGCGGATTCTAGCAGATGCTGCAAATCTATCCACTGCGTAGAAAACCGAAGGAATATAAGCGCCTAAGCTGTCTGCCGGCCCATAAACTCCGTTTAAATATTCCTCAACAGGACCTGCTGACTTTTTGCTGTATTGAGGAAAGTCTTCCAATCTAACTCTGAATCCGACTTTTTGGAGCCGGTTGATCAAAAGCCTAGTCTGCGTAGCTTTACCGGAACCGTCTGTGCCGTCAATGACGATGAATTTTCCTTTAGCCATATATTATAAGCCTCCTAATACACTGCCTACTGTTTTTTCCTGATTTTTATATTTCGAGGATTCACGATCAGTGTAGGCGATGGAGGTTGGCTGACTGAGCTGCTCAAATAATAATTGACAGATTCTCATTTTCGGATGGAGAACAATCGGCACAGTCCCAATGTTAGTGATCTCTAACACAAGATTTCCTTTAAAGCCTGGATCAACCTTACCGGCTGTAGAATGAATGACCAGTCCAAATCTGCCCAAAGATGATTTACCTTCGAGCCTGCCTGCCAGATTGTTTGGCAAAACAATTTTTTCATAAGTCGATCCCAGGACAAAATCTCTAGGTCGAATTACAAGTGTGTCACTATCTGCTAATGTTATTTTTTCTTCCAAACCCTCAGGGATTATTTTATCGACGGCGTCGATTACTGAATTTGAGGAGCTTCTATATAAAATAAAATCATGACCAAGGGTCAAATCAATAGAAACAGTACCCAAAACTTCATTTAAATCAGGTTTTGGGTCAATCAAAATTTCTTGGTTATCGAACTTGGTTTTGATATCGCGGTCCGAGAGAATCATAATATTCATCCCGAGCTTGTTTGGGATTATTAATTTGTAAGAATAATAACAAACTCAAACTTTAACTTTTATCCCAGGCCCCATTGTGGCATTTAGAGTCACTGACATTATGAATTCTTTTTTTAGTCCTGTCGGTTTTGACTGATGCAAGGCATCCATAAAGGTTTTAAAGTTAGCCAAGATCTGCTCCTCGGCAAAATCGGTTTTGCCCAAAATCATGTGAACATTGCCAGATTCATCATTTTTAAACTCGGTTTTGCCTGTGGCAAATTCCTTGACTGTTTTGGCAATATCCGATGAGATTGTGCCAGATTTTGGATTGGGCATCAATCCCCTGGGACCCAAAAATTTCGCAATAGCGGCCAGCTTTGGCATCATAGCCGGTTCGGCAATGGCAATGTCAAAATCCAGCTGTTCAGTTTCTTTAATTTTTTTGATCAGATCATCGCCACCCACAACTACAGCCCCGGCATCCTGAGCTTCTTTTTCTTTTCCTGCGCTGACAAAAGCGGCAATGCGCTTAGTCTTGCCAGTGCCGTAAGGCAAGGTTAGCGTAGTCCTGATTGTTTGATCAGTTTTCTTCGCGTCAATTCCTAAACGGACATGAACTTCAATATTGCCGACAAACTTGGTTGTCGCGGTTTTTTTAGCCAAAGCCAAGGCTTCAGAAATAGAATATGATTTTGACATATCAATTTCCTTAAGCGCGTTTTGTAATCTTTTGCCTGTCATTGCCATGGTTGTTATGAATTACTTTATTTCCACGCCCATTGACCTGGCTGAACCAGCAACAATTTTTTCTGCGGCTTCAATGCTGTTGGCGTTTAAATCCGGCATTTTTTGCTCGGCTATGCTTCGAAGCTGGGCTTTGGTGATTGAGCCAACTTTATTCTTCAGAGGATTGCCTGAACCTTTTTCAATCCCGGCGGCTTTGCGGATCAAAACCGAAGCTGGCGGGGTCTTTAAAATAAAAGTATAAGTTCGATCATCGAAAATCGTAACTTCCGCAGGAATGACAGTATCACCCAAAGTCGCGGTTCGTTCATTAAATTCTTTCACAAACTGGCCCATATTCACGCCATGAGGACCGAGAGCAGTCCCAAGCTGTTGACCAGGAGTGGCCTTGCCCGCTGGCAGCTGCAGTTTAACAATTGTCTTAACTTTTTTAGCCATATGATTTAGTTAATTGATAGATCCTGAATCAAGTTCAGGACAAAAAATTATTTATAATTTTTTGATTTGCAAAAAATCTAATTCAATCGGAGTTTCCCGGCCAAAGATCGAAACCAAAACTTTGACTTTGCCTTTTTCTTCATCGGTTTCCGAAACTTTGCCTTCATAATCCTTAAACGGACCATCCATGATGCGCACCAAATCATTGGCCTTAACATCAATTTTGTATTTCGGTTCGTCAACTCCCATTCGCTTTTGCAATGATCCAATTTCAATATCGGAAATCGGCGTCGGCACTGTGCCAGAACCTACGAAGCCTGTGACATTGGGCGTATTTCTCACGACATACCACGAATCATCAGTCACAATCATTTCAACTATAACATAGCCTGGGAAAATTTTCTCTTCTACGGTTACGCGCTTGCCATCCTTTATCTTAATCTTTTTTTCCTTCGGGACTAAGACATTGAAAATTTTATCCTCCATGCCCATGGACTCAATGCGCTGATGGAGGTTAAACGCCACACTGTCTTCATATCCAGAATAGGTGTGCAAAACATACCAATGTTTTTCACCCGTGACTTGCTGTCTGGCCATGTTTAGTGCTTGTTAAGGATAAATTCAAACAATTTTGTCAGACCATAATCCACAGCGCCCAAAAACACTGCCACAGCCAAAGACAAAATGATTACCGCGACTGTAATTCGGATAGTTTCTTTGCGAGACGGCCAAACAACTTTGGTCAGCTCGGCCCTGGCTTCTTTGAGGAATTGTAATGGCTTTGCCATGTTTTTGCCTTATTTAAAAGGCCCTTCCGGCCTTATATTGGTATAATAGAATAATTCTAAAATTATTGCAAATATATCATATATCCAAATTCTTTACTGTCTTGGCATGCGTTTGGATAAAGTTTTTACGAGGAAGAACCTCGTCGCCCATAAGCATTTCGAAAATCTTGCTGGCTTTTTCCGCATCAGTGACTTTGACTTGCAGCATAATTCGATTCTTGGGATCCATGGTCGTTTCCCAGAGCTGCGGCGCATTCATTTCACCTAAACCTTTATACCGCTGGACATTCACGCCCTTGATCATGATTTCACCTTCGTTGGATGTGATTAAGGCTTCAGGTTCAAGTGGTTTTTCTTCTTTTTTATTCTTTAACGCCTTTTTATCTTGTACATCCTTAGAAAATTTTTCAATAATCGAATCGCGCTGCTTTTCTGAAAATGCGTAATCAAAAGATTTGCCGCGCTGGACTTTAAACAAAGGCGGCTGGGCAATGTATAAATAACCTTTGGCAATTATATCGGGAAAATAACGATAAAATAAAGTCAAAAGCAAAGTTCGGATGTGCGCACCATCCACGTCAGCATCAGCCATAATAATAATTCGATGATAGCGCAGATTTTCAACGTTAAACTGATCACCCACCCCGGCGCCTAAAGCAATCACGACATTTTTTATTTGTTCCGAAGAAAGCATTTTGTCCAAACGCGCCCGCTCAACATTCAAAATCTTGCCACGCAGCGGCAAAATAGCCTGAAAGCGCCTGTCGCGTCCTTGCTTGGCCGTCCCTCCTGCAGAATCACCTTCCACAATATAGAGTTCCGACTGCGCCGGATCTGATTCAGAACAATCAGCCAACTTTCCTGGCAGGGCCAGGCCTTCCAGCACACCTTTGCGAATCACGGCATCTCTTGCTGCTCTCGCGGCCAGACGAGCCTTGGCTGCGAGCAAAACTTTTTCTAAAATTTTGCCGGCATCAGCAGGATGTTCCTCAAGCCAGAATTCCAAGCCTTGGCCAACCACATCTTCGACAATTCCGCGAACTTCGGCATTGCCCAATTTGGCTTTGGTCTGGCCTTCAAATTGCGGATTGGCCAGTTTAACAGAAACAATTGCTGTCAATCCTTCGCGCATATCCTCGCCTGTAATCTTATCTGTTTCCTTCAAATAATTATTTTTCGTACCATAATTGTTCAGAGACCTGGTCAGCGCAGATCGAAAACCGGTCATATGCATGCCACCTTCGGCTGTATAAATATTGTTTGCAAAAGTCAAAACGGTTTCAGTAAACTCATCCGTGTACTGGATCGCGCACTCAACCATGACATTGTCAACCGTCCTGCTGACGTACATTGGCAATGTTTTAACATTTTTGTTCCGATTGATATGCAGGATGTATGAAACCAATCCGCCTTCAAAATAATATTGATAACTAAATCCATCGCGTTCATCCGTAATAGTCAAATGAACGCCCCGCGTCAAATACGCCTGCTGGCGATAATGGTCCAAAACGTATTTAATATCAAAATCTAAAACCGTAAAAACTTCCGGATCCGGCTTATAAGTAATCTTGGTGCCCCGTTGCCAATCATCTTTCGGCGGCACCTTGCCAATTAATTTCACCTTTGTGGTGGGCTTGCCACGCTTATATTCTTGGGAATAAATTTTGCCCTCTCTTCGCACTTCAACTTTCACCCATTCGGACAAAGCATTAACCACTGACACGCCGACTCCATGAAGACCCCCAGAAACTTTATAGCCAGAAGCCTCGCCGCCGAATTTGCCCCCAGCGTGAAGCACCGTGAGCACTGTTTCCAAAGCCGATTTTTTGGTTTGCTTATGAATGTCAACCGGGATGCCACGGCCGTCATCTGTTACTGACGCAGAATTATCTTTATGAATAACAATATTTATGTGTTTAGCGTAACCAGCCATGGCTTCGTCAATAGCATTATCCACAACTTCTTTTAGAAGATGGTGAAAACCCTCTTTGGCTGTGTTGCCAATATACATTCCCGGGCGCTTGCGTACCGGATCCAAACCTTCCAAAACAGTGATTTGTTCGGCTGTGTAAGCTTTCTCTTGCTTGGAGCCTTTTTCGTCTTTAATCATGTTTAAATTATATCAAAATTTGGGCAAAATTGGAAGGCGTTTTGTGGATAATTTTTGGCTAAAAATAGGACTTTTTGTTGCTATATTTTAGTCTCTGACTCGCACACTAAATTTCGATTTCAAAGTCTCCAAAATTTGACCATGGACTTGACTGGCTTCCGCGTTAGTTAGCGTTCTATCCTCTGACTGATAAATAATCCGAAATGTCATGCTCTTCTTATACGGCGGCACTTCTTTTCCCTGATATGAACCTTCGATCAGTTTAATTTCAGAGACCAGTTTCTGGTTTGCCGCGATAATTGTTTTTTTAATTTCAATCCATGAAATGTCTTCGCTGATCAAAATTGATGAATCCATACTAATTGAAGGAAACCGAACAATACGTTTATATTGAGGCGTTTTTCTATTTCTGATAAATTCCTCAAAGTCAAGATTAACGCCTATCCATTCTAATCCAGAAACGTCAGAAATTGTTCCAATATGCCCGACCGACTTATCCGCAACAATAATTTCAGCTAATTGCTCTTTGTGTTGTTTGATTTCGTATTCAATACCCAAAACCACGGCAAGTTGTTTGAAATCTCCGACAAATTCTTCAATACGTTTTTGAGTTTTAGGGAAGCTTAGCATAAACAAATAAGTTTGCTCGAATATTTTATTCTGTTCTCTCCAAAAAATATTTCCAATCTCAAAATATTTTCCAGACTTAATATCATCATACTCCTTAGTATTCTGTTCAGCGACCTTCAGAACATTCAATGCCAAATTCGGCCGCAAATACTGCTGATCTTCACTAAGCGGATTGGCAATTTCAATCACATTTCTTTTATTAATCTGCCAGCGGTTCAAATCCGATTCGGAAACGAATGAATAAGTATAAAGTTCATTGAATCCCATCCCCACCAGAAGATCTTTGACTTGTTCTCGTCCATCAACCCTAGGATCAGTTAAATGGCTCGAATTGATTTGCGAAGTTTGCTTGACTGGAATATTTTCTAAACTTTTGAACCGGATGATTTCTTCGGCCAAATCCTGCCAAACGCGAACATCCGGTCGCCAGAATGGAACTGTTACGTGATATTTGTTACGGGTCGGATGAATCCCAAAGCCAAAGCGGCTCAAAATCTTTTTTTGCTCGACTATTGGAATTTTCACCCCAAGAAGAGCATCAACTTTGATCGGATCAACCTCAATCACGACTTTTTTCGTTGGTTTGGCCCCAACTGAAAGATATTCTAAAGGTTTGGCTCCGGCGTATTTGGTTAATAATACCGCCGCATATTCGGCCGCCTGATGCGCCAAGTTTATTGGCAAGGATTTTTCGAATCGAGTGGATGCATCGGTGCGCAAGCCCAACGCTTTAGCGGTTCGCCGAACAGACACACTATTGAAATTAGCCGCTTCCAAAATAATTTCACAAGTATCTATTGAAACCGCTGATTCACTGCCTCCGATAACTCCGGCGATTGCTATCGCTTTCTTATTGTCAGCAATCACAAGCACATCGCGGTTGAGTTTTCTGTCGAGTCCGTCCAAAGTTTTGATTGTTTCGTTAACATAAGCCTTACGAACGTTTATTGCACCGATAATTTTAGCCGCGTCAAAAGCATGAAGAGGCTGCCCGACCTCGAGCATGACGTAATTTGCAATATCAACAACGTTATTTATTGGACGAAATCCCGAAAGCTTAAGTCGGTCTTGAATAAACTTTGGCGAAGGGCGGATTTGAATATTAGCCAGGCGCAGGCCGACATATTGTTTGCACAGGCTTGGTTCAGAAATTCTGATTTTTAGAAGTTTAGATTTAAGATTAGAGATTTGAGATTTGAGTGGTTTGATCTTATACTTGCTACCGGTTAGGGCTGCAATTTCCCAGGCAACTCCGCGATATGAAATTAGATCCGGCCTGTTGGCTGGAATCGAGATGTCGAAAATGATCTTCGATCCGCGATCTTGATCCATGACAGAAAACGCTTGTCCAATTTTATGCTTCGAATCCAAAAGCATAATCCCGCCGGCTTCTGTGCCCAGGCTTAGCTCTTTTGCCGAGCAAATCATGCCTTGGGATTCAATGCCGCGAATCATAACTTTCGATAATACAGTTTTCGTTTCTGGAATTACAGCGCCAGGCAAGGCCAAAGCGACAATTGCGCCAACTTCAAAATTCCAAGCGCCGCAAACAATCGGCCCAATGGTATTTTTTCCATCAGTCAACTCAATAATCCTCAACCGGTCAGCGTTGGGATGCTTTTCAATTTTGGTGACTTTGGCAACTATAATTCCAAAAAATTCTTGATTGGCGCGGTTAACTTCCGTTTCAAACGCGCGCAATGACAAAAATTCTGCCAATTTTTCAGGCGTTTGATTTATTTCAACCAAATCTTTAAGCCACTCGTGGGAAAACTTCATCCCGTTAGAAATAATGATTAACTTGTGCTGTTAGTAACAACTATAAAACATCCTGTCAGATATAACTTTACGTATATACTTAACAATGTAAAGTTTCTAACGGGATTCATCCGAAAATACTATTGGACAACAACAGTTCCTTTCATCGAGGCATGAATAGTGCAATGATAGGCAAATGTTCCAGCTGATATAAATGTATAACTATATGTTTCATTAGTGTTGAGCGTTGGACTAGCTGGTCCGCCATTGTCTCCGCTAACTGTGTGTCCGGCTGAATCTTTATTAGTCCAAATTACTGTATCGCCTTTCTTGACGTTGATCGAAGATTGGACATAAGCAAAATTTTCGATCATGACGTAATGGGTAGTTGTCTGACTGAGGGTAGTCAGGGTTGGCTCATGTAATCCGGATTTAGCAGTATCGTCTGCTATTTGTTGTTTGCGCAGATCAGTAGACTTCAGGCCTGGAGTTAGCGGATTATAACCGTTTTTGATCTGGTAACCATCATTCCATTGGTTTTGTTGGACGATCGATCTTGTATCAGTATACGGATTAGTTGGTTCTGTCTGATAAACGTTGACTTCATCGCCATCTGACAATCCATCACTGTCAGTGTCAAAATTTAAAGGATCAGTACCGGCCCTAAATTCATTATAATTGCTAAGACCGTCATTATCAGGATTTGCCTCGTCGCCACAAACTGTTTGATCATCGCAAATTTCCTTATTAAAATATTTTTGCAGCCAGATCTTTGGAAGCTTAGTGGAAGACACTTGCGCTGGCGGTGTGCTGGATTTTTTAGAACCTAAGGTAAAATACGCAGCAATTCCAAGAATTGCTAAAATTAAAATTGCGATAATAATATAAACAAATTTCCTTGCAGGCGGCGCAGATAATTTTGTGGGTAGTGGCGGTGCAGACACAACAGGTTGCTGATTTCCGTCTTGCTTAGGCATAACTTGATACGATAAATCGGCTGGTTCGACAGGTAAATTATTCGGCGCTTGATTTGGATTGTCCATAAATTTAATTAATTTATTAATAAATTAAAATTGACTTAGAAAACGATGATCGTTTTGGTAGAACAAGCGAACATCAGGAATATCATATTTAAGCATGGCAACACGACCAATGCCCAAGCCAAAAGCAAAACCTGAATATTTTTCTCTCGGATAACCAGCGTGTTCAAATACCGTCGGGTGTATCATGCCAGCGCCGCCCATCTCAAGCCAGCCGGTTTGTCCGCAGATTGAGCAGCCTGTTTTCTGGCAAAATATACAGCCCATAATAATCTCAATGCTTGGTTCAGTAAAAGGAAAATAAGACGACCTAAGTTTAATTTCGGTTTTTGATCCGAAAAGTTGCTTAAAAAAATCCAGCAGCGTCGTTTTTAGGTTTGATAAAGAAACATGCTGATCAACCACGAATCCTTCTGTATAATCCCAGGTATGTTCGTGTCGGGCATCGGTTGCTTCGTGCCTGAAAACTCGCCCGGAGGAAATCACAGAAAAAGGCGGAGTAAGCTTTTCCATCACTCGGACTTGCATCGGACTTATGTGCGTGCGAAGCACTAATTTTTCTCCGTCCTCCGCTCTTCTCTCCTCGCTCTTTATATAAAAGGTATCCCACATGTCCCGAGCTGGATGCTCTGCTGGCATATTGAGCGCCTCAAAGTTATAATAATCGGTTTCTATTTCCGGGCCTAACATTACAGCAAATCCCATTTCTCGGAAAATTTTCTCAATTTCGCGTCTAATTTTTGTAATCGGGTGCAGGTGACCTAACCGCGGATTTTTACCATCAATAGTTAAATCAACAAAATCTTTTTTGCCAGCTTTTTTTATGCTTTGGCGCCTTTGGTCGATTAAATGCCAAATTTCGATTTTGACTTCATTGGCTTGCTGGCCTAAAATTTTTCTCTGGCGTTCATCCAAATTTTTTAAAGACCGCAAAATACTATTGAGGAGGCCTTGTTTTCGACCAAAGTATTTCAAAACTAGCTCGTCCAGTTTTTCTAAATCCGCAACAGCAGACAAATCCTTCAGGGCTTGATCGCGTAATTGTTTAAGACTTTCGATCATTTGGTTTCGTAATAATGTATGATTCTAAAAAGACTAAGGCTAAAACCAAAAATAACGCATTAAGCCAGGAGAATAGATTGCGACTTAACAAGAACAGTGAAATTATAAACAGAAGTGTGAGCCACAAACCCTGTCTTGAAGATATTCGAAAATAATAACTTTGCATTTCTCGTTGGCCAAAAAATTTTAGCAAGTAGAAATCGGCGAGAGTTGTCACGCAAAATACCAATGAGCCTGACAGGATATAAAAAAATAATATTGTTCCGAATCGTTCGGGAGCAGTCATGTCAACCAGCCAAATCAAAGCTAACATCAAAAACCCCGATAAGCCAGCCAAAACGATATTATAAACTTTGATTTTACGCAATTTTTTATTCCCAGACGCACATAATTATACCAGTTATCATCATTTTTGGCAAAATTATTGCTCAAAATGCCTAAATTTGCATTCATGAGAAATTTTTCGATCTAATTCCTTAAAACTATTCGATTCAATCGCGGCAATAATCTCTTGTATGGTTGAAAAAATTTTTTCTTTAACCCGATCAATTTCCTGTTTGTCTCCCAAAAATTCTATAGTCCGACCCAGACTTTTCAAATAATAATAACTCAAAGAACGCACTTTTTCTGAAAACTCCTCTTGCGCTGCCCATTGATAGATGAGAAGTTGGGTCTTATCGTCAGTTGACAATTTTTCTTTTACCTGACCCGTTTTGTAATCGATAATCTCAATCGAACCGTCCGGATTCTCATCTGCGCGGTCAATTTTTCCCACAAATTTATAATCCCCGATTTTTAGTTTAAACCTTTGCTCCAAAAATTTAATCGGTTTGGGATTTTCTGTAAATTTGTCGTAAAAATTATCCAACATCTTGATTCCTAATTTACGGTAGTCCTGTTTTTGAATTTTATTTTCATACCAATCATCTACCCAGCACTCGTTATAAAATTTCAAAAGCAAATCTTTCTTGGGAACTTCCAGAGCTGTTTTCTTGGCGCCAAACAAATCTGTCTGTTGCCTTGAGTTAAGCTGGCGAAATGCATTGAGAAACTTTTCCAAGGTTTTATGAATCGCATCGCCAAAACTCAAAGCAGGGCTGCCTGGCAGGGGCAACTGGTATAAGTGTCGATACTTATACTCCAACGGACAGTTGAGAAATGTGTTTATTTGAGAAAATGAAAAAGTATCCGGTATGCGAAGTTTTGTGGCAACTTTTGACAGATTCGCCGGTTTGGTGAAAAATACTTGACCCTTGGGCGTAGGCTTAAAAGGCTTTTCTTCCAATCCAGTTTCTATTAGAAATCGCGAGGGTTTCTTGTTCGTGCTGCCGCCATAATCATCAGCCCATGTTAAATACAAAAACTGTTTAGCGCGCGTCATGGCAACATAAAACAACCGCCGCTCTTCCATCAAATGCACATCTCCTTCTGGTAAAATTTCTCTAACCAGAGTTTGCGGAATTTCAATTTGTTCTTTCCTATCTCTTGAAGGAAATCGCTGTTCCACCATATTCACTACAAACACGCAAACAAATTCCAAACCTTTGGCCGAATGGATAGTCATGACGCGAATTGCTTCAGGACCTAAATCCAGATTAAATGACAATTCTCCTTGGTCGCCAGCTTCCAGCTCAAGATTGATTTGATTTAAAAATCCTTTAAGGGTTTTGTCATCATTGTTTTCTTCATAGCTTTGGGTTTTGCGGTAAAATTTTTCAATCAGCAAGCGATTTTCTACGTTTTCAGCCGAGTCCTCGGCTAAAGACTTGGTTAAACCCAAATCCTGCATGATTCGGACAATCAATTCGGAAACCGGAAGTGTACTGGCTAAATTCGTATGCTTAGTCAGGCTGTTAACTAGATCAGAAATTTTTTCATTATCCCTGATATCTCTTATGACCTCGAAAAGCGATAACGTTTTACGTTTGGAAGTTTGAGTCAAAGCGATTAATTCATGGTCAGCAATCTTGAATTTATTCATGCTAAAAACTCGAAACAAATTTTCATTGTCGTGGTAATTATCCAGAAGTTTTAAATATGCCAACAGATCTAAAATAAACGGTTTTTTGTATAATCCCCGATTAGCAACAAAAATATACGGCAACCCGCGGCGCGCAAACTCGGCGATAAACGGTTCGGCATGATCATTGGCGCGAACCAAAATCGCAAAGTCGTTGAAACTTAAATCATTTTGTTCCTTAATTTCCAGTAACTTTTGCGTCACCAATCCGGCTTCCTCATATACGTTTTTGGCGTGCAAGACTTGAACCTCGCTTTTTTTTGAATTTTTTGAAGATAATTTTTTCGAGATTTTCAATTTTGGCTCTAATCTCTCGGGATCGTTCAGCTTGATAAAATTATACGATAAATCCAAAATATTTTCGGTTGAACGGTAGTTTTCAGTTAATGTCACCTCCGAAGCGCTGGGATAATCTTGCTTAAATTTGAGAATATTGGAAATCGAAGCGCCTCGAAATTTGTATATCGATTGGTCATCGTCTCCGACAACCGTGATATTATTTTCCGGTTTGGCCAAAAGTTTAACTAACTCATACTGCGACAGATCTGTATCTTGAAATTCATCGACTAAGACAAATTTAAATTTTTTTTGATAGAATTCGAGAATTTTGGGCCGAGTCCGAAACAATATCAGAGTGTAGTTAATCAAATCGCCGAAATCAAAGAACCCATTATCCAAAAGCAATTTCTGATATTTATGATATGCGTTCGCCACTTCTTTCAACCTTCTGACTTCTGTTTCTAAATCAAGGTCTGCATTGTCCGCGTTCAGTCCGAGATCGTCAGCATATTTCAAATATTCTTCAGGGGTGATTTCTTCACCCTTAGCTTTGTGAAAATGTTTCAATAATGAATGAATAAAGCGATTTGGATTGCCAATTGGCTTATAATAATCCAAATCAAAGTCATACAAATATTTTTTGATCAGTATCCAAGCCTCCGTGTCAGTGATGACTTTGAAATCGCCGGGCAGGCCGATATCAAGCGCGTGCTGGGACAAAATTTCTTTGGCAAACGCATGGAAAGTCGAAATGCGAATGTCGGCATAGCCCAAAGGCATGAGCAAATCCACGCGCTCTTCCATTTCATTGGCCGCTTTCTCTGTAAAAGTCAAAGCCAAAATTTCTTCGGGCTTGGCTAGTCCCTGCTCAATTAACCAAACGATTCGGCGAGTTAAAACTGTTGTCTTGCCTGTGCCAGCACCGGCAATAATCAAAAGCGGGCCATTGCCAAAAGTTATGGCTTTTTCTTGCTGTTTATTTAGGTTCTCTAATACTTTAGATTTCTCTTTCGTCTTCGGTTTCATCCCGTTTAGAAATAATGATTATTTTAATAATTTAGTGATTTATACTCAGCCCGTTGGAGTATTGTTATGGCAATAACCAGCCATGTCAATTTCTAACGGGATTCATGTAGTCATTATAGCATTTTAGCCAAACCCAGTAATACAACTTCGATGCTTTTGCCTTTAATGGTTTTTGAATAATTAAAGCTTTAAACGTTGTGATTATTGATAATATTAAAATTAAGCTTTTGTTTTCGGCAAAAAGTAAACTCAAAAACCATTATCGAAGTTGATATACTGGGAAAAAAGAAAAGAGGACTCAAAGTGCAGTCCTCTGCGTTAGTCCACGTCGTATTCGCAACGCGGGGGTGGTGGCTCTGGCACCTCGACCCAGGCCTTGTTGTATTCAATCGCATCTTTTTGCTGTGGCTGATCATTCTCAATCGTTGGGTTTGCTGCGCTGCGCGCGGCTTTGATTCTGGCAATGCTTCGGGCCAAGATTTGCGCGGCTCCCATCTGATATGGCATGATTTCCTCCTTAGTAGATGTCACTGCCAGGAAATGCTTCCTGCGGCTCTTCGGCTGGTCCCGGCTCGCCGTGGATGGCGATTTCGCTTTCAAACCTGGGAAGCACAACGGTTTGAGTCTCGGTGGCGAAATCATCACCAGCGCCAAACGAGCCAATTTTACCCCAGCCGTCAAGCTGAGGTTTTGGTTTGTCAGACGAATTTCTCTTGAACATGATTTCCTCCTGAATAGTGTAATTTAGATTTTAACAAAAAAAGCCCATATATACAAGGCCTTTTTGATTCGCAATCATTGGTGTCTGTATTGTACCAAGCTCGCACCTATTTCCAAAATCGGTAATGTCTCGCACGCGCGAAGCGTGTGGTGAAGCGAAACTAAATTGTACGCTCCGAAATGAATTCCGCCACGCCACAGCCTCCGCTCCACGACAGCCCAGAGGGCTGTCCCTCCGCTTCTGCTGTGTCGCGTCCGCCCTCGCTCACCACCACGCATTCTAATTTTGTTTTGCCGCGATTTCCTTTTTGATTTTCGGTATGGCGGTGGTGGGGCGAGGGACGGGTTTCTCCTTTGAGGGAGAAACTGGCGGAATTCAAAGCGGACGAAGTTTTGGCAAAACTATTTTTTGGGGAAAGGATTTGCCAAAACTTCGGCTGACTCTTTTCTGAATTTGGATGTCGCAAATGGAAAAGGAGGGGTTTGGGGAGGAATTTTCCATTTGCTCCGCAGATTTCTTTTGGCGAATTGGGGGCGGGCAATACTAAAAAGAAGATTTGAAAAGGTAGAAGAAAAAGTTTTTATTTTTTCTTCTTGAATGAAACTGTACTGGTCGAACTTTTTCCTTCAAAAATGTCTATGCGTGATAATTGTAAATCACTCAAATCACTTTGATACACCTTTTCAAATCCATCGGCTTCGTATGGTGCTGGCTGATTTTCGCGCCGTTTTTCTTCCTCTTCGTCAAATGTCCATTTCTGTCCCCATGTTTTCCATTCATCGCCACAACATCCACCATCTGTTTCGCCGATTAAAATATATTCGTCTACACTTTCTTCGGCACGAAAATCAGCCGTGTAATCTTCTTGATAAGGCATCCAAGAAAAAATGACAATCCTAGGTTTATGTTTAGCAACAGCTTCATCATGAGGAATATTTTCAACCGGAAAAGCTGTAGGAATCTTCCACTCGCCGGAATCGGAAGCGATTACTCTAACTTTGCCAGGAACAAGCTCATTCATTTTTTCTTGGAGGAAATGTGTCAAGCGTCCATTACCAGCACCAACTTCCAAAATAACTATTGGGTTTTCCTCTGTCCCACCCAACTCCTCAACTCGTTGCACCAAATAACTCCCAAAAGCATGAATGTATTCTTTAGTCCAAATTTCAAAAATTGGGTGCTCTTTATCAGAAACAAGATCGTTCCATTTTTGCCACTCACCGCTATCGTAACGAGAATATCCACGAAAAGCTCCAAGATGTCGAGTAAGCTCTTTAAAGGATGGCAAAAAAGAAGGGTCGCGCAATTTCTCACGCATTTCCGCTGGAGTAAGTTCTTGTTCTTGTCCTTCTATGTCTTGTTTTTGCGGTTCAGGACGCGGCCCTTCAAATGGATTACTCATATACCTAATTTTTGTTTAAGTCGTCCCATCGTGTCCGAAATTTCATCAGAAATTTCCTGCTCGCCTGAAGGCGAGCTAACAATTTTGTTTCTTGTTTGCCAGACAAAATTGAGGTCAACTAGAATATCTTTCGGTAAAAGATTTTTGGATTGTAGATATTTTAGTAAATTCAAAAATCCCTGCCCTTTGTCATGATTATCAGCAAGGCCAAATAGATGATTTTCTATAATAGCAAACTCTTTAAAAAAATCTTTATTTTCCATATAAAATTTATCTATTTCTTTTCAGGAGCAACTATGAAACCGCCATTCCACCAACATTCTTGTGCTTTCTTCTGGTCATCAACAAGAGCCATTTCTTCGGGCGATAACTTTTCGCCAGCTTTAACTTTTTTCCAAAGGTCGGCGACAGTTGTGCCTTCCGCTATTCCTTCGCTTGCGAACCGACCGATAAATTTCCCATCACTTGGCAATTTGTCCATGTATCTTCCTGGTGTCATCGTCCACACGCGGTTATGCTCGGAATTGTCTGGGTCTTTTTCTTTACCAACCACCAAAAACATTTTTGATGTGGATTGTCTTTCGGCTGTAAAAAAAGGAGTGACTGCACCGCCACGAATACCAAGTTTTACGTTACCTGAAACTCTGGCATTAAATTCATCTACAAATTTCACCTTTTCTTCATCAGTACCTTCAATATTTAGACGAAAGACTTCGTCTTTTGCCGTTGCAAGAGTTTCTAAATCTTCTTTTGTTACGATACCTTTTTCCAACATTTCTGCCTGTGAAGTAACGCCTTCTGTTCCTGTGTTCTGTTCAACATCCATTTCAAACGCCGCCGCCTCACCTTTAAATGGAAGTTCTCTGGGCAAATGTTCGGCGACAACTCCAAAAGAAGATTCGAGCGACCCACCCGCCATAGTGCTTCCTGCTTCTTCTCCTTTTAAGTGTAATGACATAATGTGGTGTGTAGCAAAAGCTGGCACTTCAATTTCTACACCATCTTTACTTTTAATTTTCAAAATGGTTTTCGTAGATTCTACTTCTTCCAAAGTTCCATCAGGTCGCTCGATTTTGAAATGTGTCGCCATCCACTTTTTATCTGGGTGAAATTGCGAGGGTGTAATGTCTCTAACTTGGTCTAATACTTCTATACCCCAGTCGTGTTCAAGCCTTGCTTCCGCTTTATTTTCAGCAGGGACTTCAGAAATCAACTCAGGGTTTAGTTGCGTAAGTTCCGTTTCTGAATTTATACCTATACCAATTTTAGCCTTTTCTTTATCGGTGCCATTTGTATATAAGGTTGTATGAGTTGGGGGCAGTTCTAAATTTGTTCCCAAAATTTCATTAAGTTTCGTATAAAAATCTTTTATTGCTGGTAAATGCACCATTTGGATATAAGATTCTCTCATTTCAGAAAGTTCTGCACCTTTATTCTTAGGATCAGGAGTTTTATATTCTTTTGAGATATGAAACTTGCGATCTTCTGGGATAAAACTCCAGTCAGTGCCATCTACAAGGGATTGTATTTCGATAATTTTTGCCTGTTGCTCTTCGGGAGGAAGTTTTTTTAAAATTTTCTTAATTTCTGCACCATTTTTAAATCCCAAGATAGTTATATGAAATTCACCTTTTTCGTCAAAACCAGCCTGTTCAGCTTTCTCTCTGATGCCCTGCAAATCAAGCGATCCTTTACTAACCCGAAGAAGTAGTGTATTGTTTTTAACATCAAATGAATTACTCTCTGGAGAAACAAAACTCTCCTCCCTATCTTTACTAATCGCCTTCTGTTCTTCGGTCATCATCCCCTCGGCTTTTGCAACTTCTTCACTTGATGGTTTGTATTTTTCCATAGACATAATAAATAAATTATAGTTAATAAATTTTATTTAATCAAATCATCAATACTTATTCCCAACCCCTCGGCAATCTTGGTAACTGTTTGGATTGACGGTTTTGTAATAACATTCGATTCAATCTTGGTCAGCGTTGTATAGGGAATATCGCACTTTCTCGCAAGAGCGTCCTGTGTCAGTCCTTGCTTTGCTCGAAAGACTTTTATTTTATCCCCAATTTCTTTATTTTGTTTGCTTTCCATAGTATGATAGTATAAGTATGAGCGTTGAAACTAACCCTCACAACTATACTAACATGAAATCAATCTTTTCTCAATTTTTTATGCCCGCCCGAAATTCGCCAAAAGAAAACAGCGGAGCAAATGGAAAATTCCTCCCCAAACCCCTCCTTTTCCATTTGCGACTTCCAAATTCAAAAACAAATGAGCCGAAGTTTTGGCAAATCCTTTCCCCAAAAAATAGTTTTGCCAAAACTTCGTCCGCATTGTTCCGCCACTTGCCCGAATACTTGGAGGGCAAAACCCCAAAGAAAAATGTCCTTTCCATTTTCAAGAAAAATTTCACCCCCGCCAAATCAAGAAAGCAAGAGACATTTTTCTTTGGGGTTGCCGAGGCTCTGCGAGGCAGTGGCGGAACGATACGAGCGTACGATTTAGTTTCAAGCCACCACGCGCTCCGCGCGTGCGACATCATTTGTTTTGAAAGTAGGTTCGAGCTTGGTACAATAAATACACCAAAACAGAACTCAACGGCTTTTTCAAAGCCAGAAGGTGGGACGCGCGAAGCGCGTCCCACTGATTTCCCCCCATTTTTCCAAACGAATTCAGAATTTTTGGCGCGCTTGCGCGCACTGATTTTTCGCCGAGGAGGAGGTTCGAAATCAGAAGCGATTTTGACTGCATTTGCTTTGTCCGAAATACAAAAACAATTTTTATTACTATGATAAATAATATGGAAAATAAAAAATTCTTTTTGTATGCTCGC
>JAHFJG010000016.1 GCA_023246005.1 Candidatus Doudnabacteria bacterium | reverse complement strand
GAGACTGCCTTAGAATGCATCTGTAGAATCCTGGCAGCATCTTTCCACTTCATTTCCTTTCTTAAACAACGATCAAGTATTTGCTTTTTCATGGCGATTAGGGTTTCTTGGGTAGAGCGAATTTTTCTTGTTTTCATAGTTGGCGGCGTTAATATCTTTCTGCCACCATTCTACTCTACTCCGAAATCCCAAAGGTAACCCTAATTGCTGCAATTGTAACACAGACAAGTCAAGAAGCGGTATGATTTGATATAAATTCAAAGAGGAAACAAGTCTTTTATAGACTACTTTAAATGAGGAAAAGTATGCCACCGATTTACGTTAAAGTCAACCGTGAAAATGTATTTCGTTTCATCAGCCAAGTAAAGAGTGTTCCAATCGGTGATTTGGAGCTCACTACACGAGTATCAGATCATGATTTGATCAGACTCGGGTCATACCTCGGAGCCACATTCGGCCAGCGCGTGACTCTGTCGCAACCCAGCAAAACCATCGGCGAGATTTTTCAACTCCTCGGCATCTAGCCTCCCGGCTTTCCGGCGGGCTTTTTCTTTTTACTCCGACCGAAGCGTTGGAGTTGCCGTTCTTGCTCAAATTTCAGCTTCATGTTAGAATCTTTGGGTCATTAACCCCGCACCAGTCCGCATAAGCGGACGGTACGGGGCAAGTCATTAACTCACATATTTCTCGATGCTTTTAGGTCCTGTTTATGCGCTCAAGGCAATGAGTTCATAGATCCTAAAGCAAATGACGGAAATACTCGTAGCAAGGATTATATTCTATGAAACCCATCAGTTTGATGGACATGCTTAAGGCGGGTGTGCATTTTGGCCACAAAAAGTCTTTGTGGAATCCCAAGATGGCTCCTTATATTTTCACGACTCGCAACAACATCCATATTTTGGATTTGGAAAAAACCAGAATTAAGCTCAATGAAGCCCTAAACTTTGCCAAAGACACGACAGCTAAAGGCGGAACAATTTTATTTGTTGGCACCAAGCGGCAAGCCAAAGAAGAAGTTCGCAAAGCTGCAGAGTCCTGCGGCATGCCGTATGTCGTGACTCGCTGGCTTGGCGGGACTTTCACCAATTTCCGCACCATCCAGCGGACAATCAAGAAAATGGAGCGGTATGAAAAAATGATTGCTGACGGCGAGATCAAGAAGTATACCAAGAAAGAACAGCTGATGATTGCCAGAGAAGTTGAGAAAATGAAAACTTTCTTTTCTGGGATTAAAGACATGAAAAAATTGCCTGAAGCAATCTTTGTGCTTGATTCCAAATATGATCACATTCCAGTTGAGGAAGCCAGACAGTCCAAAGTTAAAGTGATCGGATTAGTTGATACCAATGCGGATCCAACCAAAGTTGATTTTGTGATTCCATCCAATGATGATGCGATTAAAGTTATAACATTCATGGCTCAAGCCGTGGCGGATGCAGTCATGGATGGTCGCAATACCATGGCACAGACAATCATAACTCAAACTGAAGGTGCTGCTGTAACAAAATAGATTTTAGGTTATAGGTGATAGATTATAGTTTTGCTAACTCTCGGCTTAAATTTTTAATCAAAAATATATGAACTCAACACCGGAAAATATCAAAAAATTAAGAGAGCAAACGGGCGCTGGCATGATGGATGCCAAGAAAGCTTTGCAAGAATCCGGAAATTTTGACGAAGCTGTAATTTTCTTGCGAAAAAAAGGCCATGCGACTTTAGCAAAAAAATCTGACCGCGCGGTGGGTCAGGGTTTGGTAGCTTCTTATATCCATACTGGCGGCAAAATTGGTGTACTTTTGGAAGTTAATTGCGAAACAGACTTTGTAGCGCGCAATGAGGAGTTTATTAAATTAGTCCAAGAGCTGGCTTTGCAAATTACATCCACAGGACCAGCTGATGTTGCTGAACTTTTGGAGCAAGACTATATTCGCGAACCTTCCAGAAAAATCAAAGATTTACTAGCTGAAACGGTGGGGAAGCTGGGCGAGAATATCCAGATCCGCAGATTTGCCCGATTCGTTTTGGGAGGAGAATAAAGTGGTCCTTCTTGCCACAGTTCTGTTTATTCTTTCTGTTCTGGTTATCGCCGGTATGTTTTTGGTTAAACTCTCCTACGTCAATGGGCGATCACAGATCAGAATCAAGATTTCTGATCCCTCGGCTCGCTATTATGAAACCTTTTTGCCGTACTTTAAAAAAAAGTTGAGATTTGTTGTTAATAAAATTTGGCATTTTATTCTGGAAGCTAAAGATCTGACTCCAGCCACGACCAAAACAATCCATACAAAGGTTGAGAAAGTTAAAAATGCCTTTCGCATCCGTATCCGTTCATCAGATACCGAGCCGGCCTGGCTTCCGGAAGCAGCCGAGTTGACAATCAAATCAACAATTAGCCAGAATCCCGAAGATCTTTATTTGGAGGCTATCAAAAAAGATCCAACCAACCAGCACGCTTATGAGGGCTTGAGCCGATTATATCTCCAAAATAAAAATTATGCAGAAGCCATTGAAATTTATGAGTATTTGATTAAGTTAGACCCAACCAAAGATATATATTTGAGCAATTTGGGTCTTGCTTACTATTCAAACGGCGATTATCAGAAAGCCGTTGCAGCATACGAGAAAGCGTTAAACATCAATAACAAGGTTGGCACGCGATGGATTAATTTAGCGCTTTGTTTTCAAGCACTTGAAGAGTACGCTAAGGCTGTGAAGGCGCTGACTCACGCTTTAGACCTGGATAATATGAATATAAATTACTTATCTTTATTGGCAGAATTTTACCTCAAGCTTGATAACAGTGTCCGAGCGGAAGAAGTATTCGAACGAATTTTAGCCATTGATCCGACTAACAAACCTGCAAGAGAAAAATTGATGAGATTAAAAATATAGGTCTTGAATTTTGAAACAAAATTTGATAACATTTATTATTATGCCGGCTTAGCTCAGTGGCAGAGCAGCTGTTTTGTAAACAGCAGGTCGTCAGTTCAAATCTGACAGCCGGCTCCATGGGCAGGTAGCGAAGTGGTCAAACGCGGCTGACTGTAAATCAGCTGGCCTTGCGCCTTCATAGGTTCGAATCCTATCCTGCCCACCAAGAACATCTCTACTTGGGGTGTTTTTTTGTTGACCAGGGACTTTTTGATTTATTTGACTTTTATGATATAATGTATCAGTCAATTTAACTATTAGAAACTAATTAAAATATATGGATCAGAAAAAAACCAAGATTTTGGTCGTAGAAGACGAGGAAATCTTATTAACAGCGCTGACTGAGGAACTAAAGCAAGAGGGTTTTGAAGTGGCAGGGGCCAAAGATGGGGTTGAGGGTGTGGAGAAATCCATTTCCGAACATCCTGATTTGATCTTGTTGGACTTAGTCATGCCGCGTTTGGATGGCATCGGAGCCTTAAAGCAAATGAAAGATAATCCTCAAACCAAAGAAATTCCTGTGGTGATTCTGACTAATCTTTCCGATTATGATAAAGTTTCTGACGCGCTTTCGCTGGGAGCCATGGATTATTTGGTTAAAGCTAACTATCGGTTAGAAGAATTAGTTACCAAGATAAAAACTGTTTTAGAACGACGTCAGTCTGGTATGCCGACTTTAAATGTTATTCCTCCGACCAATGGCTGATTCAAACGACTACAAAAATCTGATTAACGACATCATTGCCAAGCAGACTTTAATTTTAGGTCCTGATATTGTTTTGCTTAAAGCTCGGAATGTTCCAGGACTGGTTATATCAAGCGATGGCAAAGTCGAAAGTATTGATGGCGACCCGCATGAAGTTTTGCATAATTTAATCAATCAATACATTGCCTTATCAGGACAGATCGTAAAAAATATTTTGATTCCGGTATTTGCCAAATATCCTGACATAAATATCACAATTCAGTAATCATTAAACAAAAATCAAATGTATCAATTTTCGTCGGAAGCCAATCTTATTATTCAAGGATTGATTGCCGTTATTATTCTGGGCGTTTTTTATAATCTTTGGGTCAGCACCAAAGTTTATGGCGGGATTATTGGTCGAGCCATTCGTTTATTGGGAGTAGGGATGATTTTTGTCGCTATTGCCGTAATTGAACGCGTGCTCATTAATTTTTCAATTCTTGAAACTTCTTCCAATATCTCTATTGCTCAAGATATTATGAATCTAATTGGTTTGATTTTTTTAGGTTTGGGTTTTAGCAAACTGGCTTCCGGCACCAAAGTTTAAACAAACCCAGAGACAAAAATTAAGAATGTTTGAACAACAATCAATCCAAATCTTGTCTACATTGGCAATCTATTCTGTGATTGTCTTTATTTTTATTTGGATTGAAAACAGGCGCATGCGCAATAATTTAATTTCAAAAGAACACGAAATGCAGCGGCGCATGTATGAAGTCTCCATTCTTAAAGAGTTAGGCGATCGGATTGGCTATTCGTTGAACGTTCAAAAAATCGTGGACGTCATCACGGGTTCTTTGCGAAAATTACTTGATTATTCCACAGTTTCTTATTTATTGATTGGAGACGAAGGAAGAATAATTTTTCATTGCGTGCTGGAAGAATCAGTCAGCAGACAGTTTATTGAGGATGTGAAGACGCGCATGATTACAGGGCTTTCGATTTTAAGTAGCAGGGAAATCAAGCAAAACGAGCTAGATGAAAGTATTTCAGGCACAATCACCGATGAGAGCAACAAAGCTAGCCCGAAATCATTTTTTAATATTCCGGTCGTGATTAACGATATGCCGGTAGGACTCCTTAATGTTTCTTCCACCAAGGATGGCTTATACAAAGAAGAAGAAATGAGCATTTTGTATACCATCATGAACCAGGCTTCAACCGCAGTTTCGAAACTGGAAAATATTTTAAATCAGGAAAAAGGCAAACTTAATTCCATGGTTGAATCAATGGCAGATGGTGTGTTCATGGTGGACACTCGTAATCGGCTACTGGTTATTAACCCGGCTGCAAAAACGATGCTGGGGATTACGAAAACGCAGCCGACGATTTTTGACGTACTTGACCAATTATCGTCGAAAATGGATTTGCGGACCAAAATTGAGGAAAGCATTAAACAAGACAAGTTGATTGTCGAAGAACAATTGCAGTTGAGCAATACAGTATTGCGGGTTTTGATCAGTCAGGTCAAAGACGTGGAAAACGAGCCTCTTGGAGCAGTTATTTTATTCCACGATATTACGAAAGAAAAAGCTGTTGAAAAAATGCGCGATGATTTTACGTCTATGATGGTCCACGAATTACGCAGTCCGTTAACTGGCATTCGATCTATCGCAAACCTTCTGAAGGAAGAAAAAATTAAAAATGAGCAGAAAAAATATCAGGAGTTTATAGACTTAATAGTTTCTAATTCAGGCTCCATGCTTGATTTGGTTAATGATTTATTGGATGTCGCTAAGCTCGAGGCTGGGAAATTCCAGCTTATGCGAAGGCCGACCAATATCGCTGATTTGGTGAAAATGCGCGTTCAATCATTTGAATCATTAGCAGCCGATAATCATTTAACTTTGGAAAGCAAAGTTGCTGATCAAATCCCCATGGTCCAAATTGATGATAACAAGATTGGTCAGGTATTAAATAATTTTTTATCCAATGCCATCAAATTTACCCAGAAAGGGAAAATTATTATTTCAGCTTTCGTCATGAAACCGCACGAAAGCTTAATTGCCAAGGTTTCATCGCTTGGAATGATGTGGCCTGGTATAAAAGATTTAACTTTTAATTCAGATCAGCTGGTTCTGGCTGTGATTGATTCGGGCATAGGAATTCCAGAACAAGAAATATCTAAATTGTTTAATAAGTTTACCCAGCTTGAACAATCCGCTGCTTCAGAAAAAAAAGGCACGGGCTTAGGCTTGGTCATAACCAAAGGAATTGTTGATGCTCATGGCGGCAAAGTCGGCGTGTTTTCAGAAGCCGGCAAGGGTTCGACTTTTTATTGTACTTTGCCAGTAATCATTTAATAATATGGCGGATAAAAAATTTGAGACTAAAACAAAGAAGGATCTGCAATCGGATTTTATAAACTTAACTTCGCACCAACTGCGCACCCCGTTATCCGGGACTAAATGGCTTTTGGAGCTTTTACAAAAATCAGATACCGGCAACCTGACCAAAAAGCAAAAAGATTTCATAGAAAAAATTTATTCTTCTAATGAGCGCATGATTACGCTGGTGAACGATCTATTGGAAGTTACACGGATCGAAAATGGCGAGAATAAGCTGTATTTACAACCAACTGATTTAATTTCTATTATCAGAGGACTGATTAAGGAAAAAGAAAAAGATGTTAAGAAAAAGAATTTGCAGATCAGTTTTACAACAGAGCAAGAACCGTTTCCATTAATCAACTCAGAGCTTAATAAAATCAGGCAGGCTATCTCGAATATTATTATAAATTCAATTTCTTACACTCCGGCAGGCGGCAAGATTATAATAGATTTGCGTACAGAAAACGGCAAGGTTTTAGTCAAAATTGCGGATACAGGAGTTGGGATACCCAAAGATCAGCAGAAGGATATTTTTACAAAATTTTTCCGTGGCAATAATGTCCGGAGCATGGAAACTACAGGCACAGGCCTAGGTCTGTATATTTCCAAATCCTTTATAGAAGCATCAGGCGGCAAACTGTGGTTTGAATCAACTCTCGGCAAAGGCACGACTTTTTATTTCACACTGCCAATTGCGAAATAATATCTTATTCAAAAAACCGGCTCGTAATAGAGCTGATTTTTTGGCAGGGGCGGTAGGAATCGAACCCACGCTCTTCCTTTTGGAGAGGAATGTACTACCATTATACGACGCCCCCTCAAACAAAGATAACTAGTTTATTTAGTTTCTCTATGTTCCTGATGTTTTTTGCACCATCTGCAAAATTTCTGGATAATCAAGCGGTTGGGTGTAAGTTTCTTATTTTTTCTGGAATGATAGTTGACATGATGACAAACAGCACATTCCATTGAGATCAAATTATCTTGTGACATAGGTCCTTTCTTAAAATTTATGAAGACTTCAGACGTTTCTGGAGCCCAGAAGCGGATTTGAACCGCTGACCTACTCCTTACCATGGAGTTGCTCTACCAGCTGAGCTATCTGGGCAATTAAGGTGCCCGGATAATATAACAAAAAATTGTTAAAAAATCAATATAATGCACCATTTGAAACAAATAGTCTAAGCAAACGTCTTATTAAGCAGGTGGCATAAGCCGCTTTAATTTTTTATGGATTTCAAGACAAGGCAGACATTTCGCATATTTTGGCAACATGCCAGGAAATATCCAGGAGCGATTTTTGTATTGGCTGTTTCCTTGATCGGTGCGAGTGTTGCTTCTAGCTATGGCCCTTATTTATATAAACAATTGTTCAACATTTTGGCATCAGATCATCCCACGATGGAAGCTTCTTTGGGAATAGTATATAAGATATTAACTGTCGCTGTAATAACCTGGGTTTTTTGGCGTCTTGCCAATTTTGCAAATAATGTCTTTCAGCCTCGGGTCATGAATGATTTGGTCAACACTTGTTTTAAATATTTACATCAACATTCTTTTAATTTTTTCAGCAATAATTTTGCCGGGAGCCTGGTTAAGAAGGTCGGACGTTTTGAGCGGGCATTTGAGGATATAGCTGACACTATTTATTGGAATTTATCCCAAACCGCGTTGCGGCTAATCATTATTACTGTGGTACTTTATTATGTAAATCCGCTATTAGGTTTGACAGTATTTTTGTGGTGGGTTTGTTATATAATTTTTAGTATTATTTTTGCCCAGTATAAACTAAAATATGATATTCAAAACGCAGATTTGGACACCCAAGTTGGGGGTCGATTGGCTGATACTATTACAAACAATATTAATTTAAAATTATTCGGTGGCCACACTGCGGAATCTAAATCTTTCAAGCAGTTGACAATGCAGCAGTTTCAGATGAGAAAATGGGTTTGGGATTTAAGCGCGATGAACGAAGCGATACAAGGCGGCCTGTTTGTCATTCTGGAATTCGCGCTTCTTTTTATCGCGGTGAAAGTTTGGCAGCAGGGCAAATTAACTCTTGGAGACTTTGCCTTGCTTGAGGGCTACATGGTCCAGTTGTTTGGCCAGCTTTGGGATATGGGCCGGCATATCAAGAATATTTATTCTCGACTTGGTGATGCCGAAGAAATGACCACGATTCTTCTGACTCCTCATGAAATTCAGGATAAGCCGAATGCCAGCAAGCTTAAAACAAACAACGGAGAAATCAATTTTGATGATGTAACGTTTGGCTACCATAAAAAACGAAAGATATTTCAAAATTTTAGTTTATCAATTAAAGCCGGTGAAAGACTGGCATTGATTGGTCCTTCTGGAGGCGGAAAAACTACGATTGTTAAATTGTTGTTTCGATTTTTTGACATTCAAGCTGGCGAAATCCTGATCGATGGTCAAAACATTGCCAATGTTAGCCAAGAAAGTTTGCGCGCAAGTTTATCATTAGTGCCTCAAGAGCCAATCTTATTTCATCGATCATTATTCGACAATATTGCTTATGGCAATCCTAATGCTTCAAAAGAAGACATTATCAAAGCCGCCAAGCTCGCGCATTGTCATGAGTTCATTACCAAATTTCCAGATCAGTATGATACATTTGTCGGAGAGAGGGGAGTCAAACTTTCTGGAGGGGAGAGGCAACGCGTGGCAATCGCGCGCGCTATCTTGAAAAACGCCCCAATTTTGGTCTTGGACGAAGCGACCAGTTCTCTAGATTCGGAATCCGAGTTTTACATTCAAGATGCGCTCAAGACGCTTATGAAAGACAAGACGACAATCGTGATTGCGCATAGACTTTCGACAATTATGCAAATGGATAGAATAATTGTGATAGAAAAGGGAAGAGTGACAGAAGAAGGACGCCACGAAGAATTGCTTAAGGTTAAACAGGGGACTTATCAAAAACTCTGGCATATTCAGGCTGGGGGATTTGCAAAGGCTTGACAAGACATATTAAGAAACCGAAAATGATTTTATGTACGATACAATTCCATCAGACGAGATTATTCAAAAAACTGCAAATGCACTTAAGGCCAACGGCATTGAGACTTTTGTAGTTGAAAATAGTCAGCAAGCAAAACAGAAATTTTTTGAAATCATTCCAGAAGGGGCAGAGGTTATGAATAACCAGTCTATGACCTTGGCTACAATTGATGTTACTGATGAACTTTTAAATTCAGGCAAATATAATCCTGTAAGGCAAAAGTTAATGGATCCAAATGTTTTACCCAAAGAAAAAGTTATTTTAGGAGCCGCTAGCGATTGGTCGATTGGCAGTGTACACGCCATTACAGAAGATGGCAAGTTGATGATTGCCTCGGGCACAGGTAGCCAGCTTGGATCTGAAGCATACTCTTCGCCGCATGTTCTGTTTGTGGCAGGCGCACAAAAGATTGTGACAGATTTGAATGAAGGCTTTAAGCGAATCTATGAACACAGTTTACCAATGGAATCAGAACGATTAAATAAGGCTTATAATATCACAACTGGCAGCGACGTGAGAAAAATGTTGATTATTAATAAGGAATCGAAACCCAATAGAATTAAGATGATTCTAATTAAAGAAGTTTTAGGATTTTAGTTATTTGGATAAATAAAAAAACAGCCTAGGTTTCGCGCCTAAGGCTGCTGATGAGCACAGAGTTTCCATTTTGTGAGCGGATGGATCTCGGCCCACGGGACCCCGGATGGCCCTGCCGGGAACCGATGTCCCAAATCCAGAGCTTGCCGGCCTGTAGTCACAAGACATTGCCCTACTTCGGGCCACGGCATGTCTTTGGCAATGCCAGTATACGAATCGCGGTATTTCTTGCACAATGCATCGGCCTCTTCTTGGCTTACATCACCGCGGCAGATACTTTCGACAATCAGCAGACCGTTTCGGGCATTGTTACCCGAGGTCAGTATATCTTTGTATTTGTCGAAAGGTTTAAGCAAAAATTCACCATCACCATCGGTCTCATCTTCCACGAGTTCAACGCGGCCGGCCACAGTGACGCACGGCCCGAACTGTAGTCTTGCTGGTCGGTAGATGAAAGCGATGAGGGAGTCGTCGCATCCCGGCGGAACGTACTTATCGCTCAAGGTGATCGTGCAGTTGACCGGATTTCCGTTAACTGATCCGAAGCACTCTGTTGATGAGTAGGTGTCCGGACGATTGGCCGAGTTGATTCGATACTGACCTTGTAGAGGGAGTTTGACTGTTTGGGTTACCCTAGTCGAGTTGCCTTGGACAGTACTCCAAATCTGGTTATTGATCCAAATGTTGAAGGAGATATCTTCGGCTACCGCGTTGTCAAAGTTGTTGTTAACTATGACGTCAAGTCCAAATACAACACTGGTCGTGGCCTGGACCGTGGGCTGGGTTGGGGTATCTGATGAGCACCCCATGGTTGCCAAAAGCAGTAGAGTGCAGATCAGGCGTTTCATGTCGTCCTCCTTGGACAAATTAGAAGTGCCTAATAATATACACCCTGCAATTAGCAATTGCAACCCTAAGCATTTGACCTGATCTTGACAAGACTAGCGTATTTATTAAGGATTTGCTATACTAGGTTACGTATTGCCTGCCCCGCCGAAGCCTTGGCGTAGGCGGGGTTAATTAACTAATAAGAAAGGGACCTTATGGCCAAAGGAATGACCAAGTCCGAGACACTCAATGCGCTCGCCGAAAAGCTCGGCAAGACCCGCAAAGAAGTGTCAGAAATACTTGACGCTGTCGTAGGCTTAGCTTACGAAGAGACCAAAAAATCAGGCGAGTTCACTATCCCAGGTTTGGGAAAATTGCTAAAGAAGCATCGTGAAGCTCGAATGGGACGAAACCCAGCCACTGGCGAGTCAATCAAAATTGCCGCCAAGACTGTTGTCAAGTTCCGCGTGGCAAAAGCCGCCAAAGACGCAATTCTCTAAACTAGGAATTGTAGAAAAAATCCGCCGATGATCTAAGGCGGGTTTTTTTGTTTGCTGAAGTTTCCGTAAAATGGTAAGCTAGTAAACTACAGTTTTGGATGTGGTTGCTTTCTTTTTGAAGGGGGATTTGTGAAATGAAGGTGCTGATTATTGGCGGCGGCGGACGCGAGCATGCGATCGCCCAGAAGTTGTTGCAGGAAGGCCATGAAGTTTTCGCTGCTCCGGGTAACCCGGGAATCGCGAAGTCGGGCGGCCGTTTGGCGTCTCTGGACATCAAGGATTTCAAGACAGTGGCAGACTTCGTTGAGTCCAATGGAATTGACTTCACAGTCGTTGGTCCTGAAGCTCCGTTGGCCGCAGGCATCGTTGACTACTTCAACGCACGAAATTTGCCCATCTTCGGACCGACCAAAGCCGCGGCCGAGATCGAAACCAGCAAGATTTTCTGTCAGAGTCTGTTGGAGAAAGTTCGCGTGCCGGTGCCAAGGACATCGAGGCACGACAATTTTGGAAATATGTGGCAGGTGACCCGAGGAACTCCAACCCCGTTCGTCATCAAGTACGATGGATTAGCAGCTGGAAAGGGCGTTGAAGTCGTCCACGAGTACAAAGATCGGCAGCTTGCCAATCAAAGATTAAGCAAGCTCGCCGATGGCCCGTACGTGATCCAAGAGTTCGTGCAAAGTCCAGAGCTTTCGTTCTTCGAGCTCACCGACGGTGTCGACTTTTTGTTTCTCGGTTCAGCCCAGGACTACAAGCCGCTTTACAAAGGTGGACCGAACACTGGTGGAATGGGTGGTTTTTCGCCGCATCCGTTGCTGACTCCGGAACTGCGCCAGCAGATCGAAGAGACAATTGTGCGACCGACCATCAAAGCGATGGCGGAATTCGGCTGCCCTTATCGGGGAGTGATGTATTTTCAGCTCATGCTCACCAAGCGCGGCCCGGTGGTGATTGAGATCAACTGCCGCTTCGGTGACCCCGAGGCCCAGCTGATCCTGCCGCTTCTCAATTGCGAACTACTGCCGTTGCTACAGGCCACAACGAAGTCGGGGTTCCTGCGGATGTTCGAGGCGCAGTTCAAGCCGGGTGTTGCCGTCGGCATCGTCATGGCGTCGGAAGGCTATCCTGACGATCCTAAGACAGGTCGGGTCATCACCGGGTTGGATACGGAATTTTCGGACGCGCCGGCTTTGGTATTCCATGCCGGGACCAAGTACAACGCCGCCGACGAGATCGTGACTTCGGGCGGACGGGTGCTCACGGTGGTCGGGCTGTGGTCCGAGTACCGTCAGGCCAAGAGTCTGGCAATGAAGAGGGTAGGCTACATTCACTTCGAGGGCGAGTACCATCGCGAAGACATCGCCGACGAAGTGCTCAAGGTCATTGATTAAGGAGGGAAGAAGACAGCAATGGGTTAGGGGAGTTTGCAAGAATTTCTCTAACCCTTTTTTATTTATTAAAATCCTCCTCCTCTTGACGGTTATCCGGAATTGTGATATAATATATACAGAGTTAATTTTTGATGGAAACTAACTACCAACTTAAGCTCGTGAAAGCCAAGTAAATCCCATTTTTGGGTCTTGGTTTTTTTGCCTTGCCCGATAACGAAAGTTTGATTAATAACGAGTCGTGAAAAATGTTTTGTATAAAAATATTTTTCTAGACTGGTTAAGTCTGGTACACCCGTTATGCCGTTTGGTGTGAGGGTGAATTTAGAAAATTTTCTTAAAGGTCGACTCATTCGGAGGGGAATGAAAGGGGGTGAATGTAATGCCTAATTATTACGCTAACACATATTCAACAGCTCTGACTGGGTCTTTGCAAGATCTTTATACTCGCTTCATTAACTTTTTACCTAACTTCCTAGTTGCCGTGATCATATTGGTGGTCGGCTGGGTAGTGGCGGTGTTTGTCGCAAAACTCATCAAACAAGTTTTGCATTCGGTAAAACTTGACGAGATCGGCGATAAACTGGGACTTGATGAGGTTTCTTCCCGCACAGGAATGAAGATGAACGTTTCAGGAACTATTAGTTGGTTGGTTAAATGGTTTTTACTCTTGGCTGTATTTTTGGCAGCTGCCGATATTCTTGGTTTGGCAGAAGTCTCCAAGTTTCTAAACCAAGTATTAATGTACATCCCTAATGTTGTTGCAGGCGCTGCAATCCTGTTGGTTGGAACTATGCTGGCTGGTTTCTTGTCGAAACTAGTTCGTCATAGCGTCCAAGCAGCCGGCTTGGTCTCTGCCGATATGTTAGGAGCAGTGACCCAATGGGCAGTCATGATCTTTACGATTTTGGCGACTTTGGATCAGTTGCAGGTGGCACCGGCTTTCGTTTCAACCCTGTTTACTGGCATTATTGCTATGTTGGCAATTGCTGGCGGACTTGCTTTTGGTCTTGGGGGCCGAGATCATGCTACTAAGGTTTTGAACAAGATTGAAAGAGATATCAAAGCATAAAAGTTGTTAGCAAGTAGTTCTTTATTTCCATCAAAAACACTAAGCAGCCGCATCCCACGCTTCGGGCGGGGAAAACCAGCGGTTGTTTTTTGTTTTTACCCTGGACAAAATCGGAGAAATTTGCTATACTATAAATAGTTAAGTCAAAGTTTTTGAAACAAAAAGGTTGAAACTCCGCCAAAGGCGGATCCGCCTATGGCGGAAAAAATAAACAAAAATTATAATAATGTTCTCCAAACTTCGTTTTGGGCTTTTATTGGTTATTATTAGCTTGTTGTTAGCTGGCAGCTATAGTTTTCGGCCGCTTACAAGCCAAGAAATTTTAAATTTAGTAAATATTGATCGAACCAAACACGATCTAGCGCCATTAACGCTTAATCCGACTTTAAATTTAGCGGCAATGGCTAAAGCCGAGGATATGATTAATAAGGATTATTTTGCGCACGTTGGACCTGACGGCACTAATCCTTGGTATTGGTTTAAAAGTCTAGGTTATGATTATGCCTATGCCGGGGAGAATTTAGCCGAGGGATATCTTGATGCTCATGATTTAGAAAATTCTTGGATGGCTTCTCCGTCACATCGAGCGAATATTTTATCGCCATTTTATTCGGAAGCCGGATTGGCCGTGGTTAATCGAAACAGCGCTAATATTATCGTACAGTTTTTTGGCAGCAAAGAAAATAAAGTTACACTAAGACAGTAAAAAGGTTATAGGTTACTCTCGATAGAGTATAGAATTACACGGTTGTGCCGTGTCTTTTTATTTGGCATAATATCTCCATGGACTCCGTGGATGATTACGAAATCCCGCGATCGAATAAAAATGCCAGGAATATAGCCTTGCTTACCGCTGGTTGTATTTTGGCAGTGCTTTTGGTATTCGTAGTTTATTACGAAACTAAAGTAAACAAACCCGCAACTTCTGAAAGCAATGAAATAGAATTTACAGTTAGCAAGGGGTTATCTACAAGACAAATCGCTTATGGATTAAATTACTCAAAAGTAATTGATAACCCAACTGTGTTTTTGATTTATATAACTCTACATTCAGCAGGGAATAAAATTCAGGCTGGTCAATACTCCTTGAATAGCAATATGGTAATTCCTGAAATAGTTGATATTTTGACTCATGGTAAAGTTGTATTCAATGAACGCATTCTTACAATTATCGAAGGATGGAGCAATAAGCAAATTGGATCCTATTTGGAACAGCGACAAATTATTCCAGACTCATCCAAATTTGACGCATTGCTTAAGACAAGTAACTTTGATTTTAAGTTTAAAGATTTGGCCAAGCAGTTCAATTATCAAGGATTTTTATTTCCGGATACTTACAAGTTGGCTTTAGATGCCATGCCTGATCAGCTTATTGCGAAAATGTTGAAAAATTTCGAAGCAAAGATAACTAATCAGATGCTTGCTGATATTCAAAGCCAGCATAGAACTTTGAAGGATATAGTTATTCTGGCCTCAATTATAGAAAAAGAAGTTGGACGCAATCAAACGAGACTCACTCCTGATGATTTAGCTGCTATGCAGCATGAACGGGAATTAGCAGCGTCAGTGTTTTATAATCGTCTAGCCAAGAGCATGAAGCTTGAATCAGATGCCACTGTTAACTATGTGACCGGCAAAGCTGACCGTTCGATACTCTATGAAGATAGTAAGATTAAATCGCCTTATAACACTTATCAGGTATATGGTCTGCCGCCAACTCCTATTTGTAACCCAGGCATAGGTTCCTTAAAGGCAGCAATTTATCCCGCTAAATCTGATTATTTGTATTTTGTGAATAAACTCGATGGCGAAGCAGTGTTTGCTAAGACATTGCAAGAACATAATGCTAACATAGCAAAATATCTGCATTGATCGCCAATTGACATAGTATCTAGATTTGTGTATTCTATTTAAGATCATATAGCCAAAGACCGTAGCTGACATTTAAGTCTTAATTCGCTACGCAGGAAGAAAGAGCTAAAAAGCTTATCAACCGCGTCTTTGGACAGCGGATTTTTATTAATTTATTTATATGGCAGTAACAAGAAAAGAAAAAGAAGCAACTTTGGCTACTCTCACGCAAGAGCTTAAATCAGCAAGGGGAGTTGTGTTTGCTGAATATCGCGGCATGACAGTTAAGCAGCTGGATAATTTGCGTAAAAATTTACGCAAAGAAAATGTAAAGTATGCAGTTGTAAAGGTGACGCTGCTGAAAAAAGCATTAACAGCCTTAGGAATAAATTTTGATGGATTTAAATATAATGGTCCTTTGGCCCTGGCTGTATCGCAAGAAGAGGAGACAGCACCAGCCCGGATTTTAAAAAGCCTGATGAAAGAAAATCCGTTTTTGATTTTAGATGGCGGAATCTTTAATCATGAACTAGTCGGCGTTGATGTTGTTTTAAGATTGGCATCGCTTCAGTCGAAACAACAATTGCTAGGACAGTTGGTTTCAGTTCTATCCGGGCCCGCCAGGGGATTGGTAACAGTTCTTTCCGGTAATACAAGAAATTTATTAAATGCGCTTAAAGCGATTAGTGAGAAGAATAAATAATTAAAGGTCGACCCGCCTTCGCTTAAAGCCTCAGCGGGCAAGTTAGAAAGGAAAACAATATGGCAAATTTTGATAACATAGTTTCTGAAATTGAAAAACTGACAGCGCTGGAACTTTCCGAATTAGTAAAAGTTTTGGAAGATAAATTTGGGGTATCAGCAGCTGCTCCTATGATGATGACAGCAGGTCCTGCGGCTAATGCTGGGGGATCAGCGGCAGAAGAAAAAACCGAGTTTACAGTTGAACTATCTGAAGCCGGGCCTAATAAGATTAATGTGATTAAAGTCGTGCGTGAAGCCACTGGTAAGGGTCTGAAGGAAGCCAAGGATTTGGTCGATGCTGCACCTAAAGCCGTTAAGGAAAATGTATCCAAAGGTGAAGCTGAAGAGTTGAAGAAGAAGCTTGAGGAAGCCGGGGCAAAAGTGATACTAAAATAGGCTGCTGATTAGAATATTTATCTTTTGAAAGAGCCTGGAATTTTCCAGTCTCTTTTTTGTTGTGATGTACTGGACAAGGTCATGGAAATCTGCTATAATATAAACAAATCGGATAGCCGAGATCATCCGAGAACTAAGCAAATAGGCCAAAATAGCCTATTATCTGAAACAAAAATCAAAACAAAAGTGGACGAGAATTCCCTACACCAATTGGGTAACCTGCCTGACGGTCAGGCAGGTGATAGTTTGCCTATTGGCCAGAATAATGGTCATTTTTATACTGACCCTGGAAGCCAACCAATCCAGGTTGGAAGTCAGCCCGCCCGCCATGCTTCGCAAGGCGAAGTGGGCGGGGGTTTTTTGTCGCTTGCAGATGCCTCAGAAATCACAGGATACAATCAAGACTATCTGGGGCAACTTGCCCGATCAGGCAGATTAGAAGCGCACAAAATTGGCCGAAATTGGGTGACCACAAAAGAAGCGATAGATCGGTTGGTTGCGTCAATTACCAGAGCTGATGAATTGGAGCAATTGACTCTTGCGGAAGAAGAGAAATATGAGCCAGCATTAGGCTTACGTAAAGAACCCAAGAGTTTGGATAAGTTGGCCGCAGAGGATCAGGTTCAGATACCCGAGCTTGCAATGCCGTTAGAACCTCGTCCATTATTATATAAGCAAGTCAAACAACCAGAGGTTCATAAAGGTTTTCCAAAATTGGCAGAAATAAAAACTGTTTATGCGGCCGCGCCCTTACCAGTTGGCGCAATCGCACTGACTTTGGTTGCAGGACTTATCGGATTATTTGGATTCTTAAGTTTTGATCAATTTAATTTAAGCTTGCGCGATTTAGCTTCACCGCAATACGTTTTTCTGAATCACGGTATTGTGAGTGGCACTGCCACTGTCAAGCAGTCTGCTAAAGCAACAAATTCTATTATCAATATCCCCGAGTCAATTCTCGTTTCTGCTTTGGAGAAACTTTTTTCTTCTAATTTATCTGATAGTATTAAAAATCAATTACAAGGTCCTCCTGGTCCTGTTGGTCCCGCTGGACCTGTTGGAATTGCTGGTGTTCAAGGCCCGCCGGGATTCAGCGTTGGTTATGTTACCCCAACGGCATCCGGTAGCACGCAAGGTTCAATAGCGGGATTTACATTTTTGTCTGCAAAGGATTTCTCAGCAGAAAATATTGGCGTGAATAAAATCACTTTTGCAGACGGCACAAGCATGACCACGGCGGCCACTGGCAGCGGATCGTCTAGTTGGTCAGCGTTAACCGATCCATCAGCGAACTTGACTTTGAATATGGGAGCGTTTAATTCCACGCTGACTTACAACGCGTCAACTGGCTCGAGTAATCTTTTCAATCTGACTGATACAGCTTCTAACACCGGCACTGGATATTTATTGAATCTTATAACAGCTAGCGGTTCCAGTTTAAAACCTTTTCATGTTTCAGCAGCAGGAACCGAAGCACTGACAGTGCTTGCGAACGGGAGTATTGGAATCGGAACAGTCAGCCCGGTTGATCTTTTGTCGTTTGGTACAGCACCTCAAGCTTCAGCTACTCGCGCTTTAGTTAATTTAAGTAACACAGCTTTGGTTGGCGGATCAGGCAATGGCACTTACATTGGCGCTAATCCCACGGCGTTTACTGGAAACTTTTTTGATTTCCAAGTTGCGGGTAGTAGTGTTGCTAAACTTTCAAGCACAGGGGATTTAACTGTTGCATCTTGTACTGGTTGCGATAATGGCAGCGGCGGAGACAACATCCAAGTTAATACAACAGCGGCGACTGACGCCAATTTTAAAGATGTTACGGCAACCGGTAGTGTTGCAGGGACGACGTGGACACTTAATGCCGTACCAAATCCTGATGACATAACGTTAAATGTTTCTGTAGCTTCAGGAACACAAGCCGGAGTTGTAGACACTGGGACTCAAATATTGGCTGGAGCCAAGACTTTTTCTACTTCTGTTTCATCGCCTTCATTCACCGGCGCCGGAGCTGTAACCTTGTCATCCGGCGGCGCTGGCGCTCTAACTCTGGATTCAGCCACAGGGACT
>JAHFJG010000033.1 GCA_023246005.1 Candidatus Doudnabacteria bacterium | reverse complement strand
TCTTTTGTGTTACTTGGCATAAGCTTTCTTAAATTCCTCAATCGCTCTCTTTAATTTTTCTTCTAGCTCTTCTGTTAATTCTTTTTTTTCTGCAATAGCTTTAAGTAAATCTTTTTTCTGAATATTCATGAATTGCTGAAATTTGTTTTCCCAATCTTTCACCTGCTCGACAGCTAACTCGTCCAAATAACCATTGATCGCCGCGTACAAAATCACAACCTGATGCTCTACAGCCATCGGTTCGTACTGGTTTTGTTTGAGGACTTCAGTAATGCGCATGCCACGATCAATTCTGGCTTTGGTCTGCGGATCCAAGTCTGATGCAAATTGAGCAAACGCTGCGAGCGCTCTGAATTGAGCCAAATCTAAACGCAACTTGCCTGCAACTTTTTTTATGGCTTTGATCTGAGCCGAAGAACCCACGCGAGAAACAGACAAGCCGACGTTTACTGCCGGTCTAATTCCTTGATAAAATAAATCAGTTTCCAAAAAAATCTGGCCGTCTGTTATGGAAATGACGTTGGTTGGAATATAAGCCGACACATCTCCTGCTTGCGTTTCGATAATTGGCAATGCAGTCAGTGATCCGCCGCCGTTTTTTTGACTCATTTTAGCGGCGCGTTCGAGCAATCGTGAATGCAGATAAAACACATCCCCAGGATAAGCTTCGCGGCCTGGCGGCCGACGCAGCAATAAAGAAATTTCACGATAAGCCACAGCGTGCTTGGAAAGATCGTCATAAATAATCAAGGCGTGCTTGCCTTGATCCATAAAATATTCGCCCATGGCAGCCCCTGCAAACGGAGCAATATAGGAAAGCGCGGCGGGATCAGATGCGCCGGCAACAACGATAATAGTATGGGCAAGAGCATCCTGATTTTGCAGCTCCCCGACTATTCGGGCAATTTTTGATTCTTTTTGGCCAATAGCCACATAAATACATATAACATCTTTGCCTTTTTGATTGATAATCGTATCAATGGCAATCGCAGTCTTGCCAGTTTGCCGATCCCCAATGATCAATTCACGCTGTCCTTTTCCAATCGGAATCATGGCATCAATCGCTTTGATTCCAGTTTGCAGCGGCTCGCTGACTGATTGGCGTTGAATTACCCCAGGTGCAATTTTCTCCACTGGATAAGTTTTGTCCGCTTTAATGAGACCTTTGTTATCCAAAACTTGTCCCAGCGGATTAACCACGCGGCCGATCAATCCGTCACCAACAGGTACCGCTAAAATTTTGCCTGTGGCCGTTACCTTATCGCCTTGTTTGATGTGTGCATCTTCACCGAGCAAAATCACACCAATTGAATCTTGTTCAAGGTTCAGAGCCACTCCCAGCACCCCGCCTGGAAACTCGAGCATTTCTGAAGCTTTGACATTACTAAGGCCGGCGACTTTCGCGATACCATCGCCGACTTGCAAAACAGTGCCAATGGTCTCAAGCTTTGTCTGCCTTTGAAAATTATCTATGCGACTTTTCAGTTGTGTAACTATGTCTGACATATTATTGAATTAATTCTTGTTTTAATTGTTCGAGATCGTTTTTTACCGAAGCATCCAGCAGTTGATCATCCATCCGAATCACGACTCCGCCGACTAGATTTTCGTCAATACTTTTTTTTATCTCAACTTTCTGCTTAGCCAGCTTATTCAATTCTTCCAGAATCTGTTTTTCGTTTTCATGATTGATCGGGTGAGCAGACGTAATTTCCACCTGCTTGATTCCTTTTCGCGCCAACTCAAATTTATGAAATTCATCGCTAATCTCTGAAAACAACCTTAGATCGTTATTTTCTGCAAGCACTTTGACGAAATTATCCAAAACTTGGCTTTCATTATTTGGCGCTGTAAGTTCTAGGGTCTCCATCAAAGCCTTGGCATAATCTTTTGCCCCAAATTTCATTTTATTCCTTTCATGCTTTCATTAATCAACTCATGGTCTTTCTTGGAATCCAGCTTACCGCGTAAAATCTTTTCCGATGCCGCTACCACCAATGTCGCGATTTCTTGCTTGACCTCCCTGATCATCTGGGCTTTTTCGGATTCAATTGAGGATTTGGATTGCTCCAAAATTTTGACCGCTTGTTTTTGGGCATCCACGATCGTGTCCTGTTTAATCTTGTTTGCGGTGTCAGTGGTGGTTCGAAGAATGTGATCGGCTTCGCCGCGCACTTTTTTCATCTCTTGCTGCTTCCATTCTTCAAATTTTTTCTTTTCTAGTTCCGTAAATTCGGCATTTTTCAACCCCTGTTCAATCTTTTCAGTCCGTTTGGTCAGAGTCGCGCCCAAAGGCTTAACCACCCACTTCCAAAAAATAAACAACACGATGCTGAAATTCACTAGCTGCGCTAAAAATAATTTCCAATTGATTCCCAATGTGCTTAATACGTCCATGTTTGATTGATTAAGTTGCAAAGGACTGGAGACAAATCTTGTCTCCAGAGACTTTATCACTTACAAAATAAACGTGATGACTAACGCGTAAATGGCGATAGCTTCGGCAAAGGCCATGCCGAGCAACATCGGGACAAACAGCTTATCGGCTGATTCCGGATTACGGCCGATAGATTCCATGGCCTTGGACGCGGTTTTGCCAATTGCCAAAGCCGGAAAAATGCCGCCGATGGCAATCGTGGCTCCTTTGACCAAAGTTGTGATCATTGCTGGAGTCATATTAATTATTTCCTTTCCTCTTCAATTGCTCGACCGATTAATACTTTTAATTTATTTGGTCGGCGTTGAATTAAATTTAATTAGTGGCTATGAGCTTCGACCGGAAGTTCGGCCGTAGCCATAGTCAGATAAACTAAAGTGAGCATGGAAAACACGACTGCCTGGATCAATCCCACTAAAATTTCCAAAAACATAAATGGCAATGGCACCAAAAAAGCAATCAAGCTCGCGAGCACTGTTAACAAAACTTCTCCAGCGAAAACATTGCCAAACAAACGAAGCGAGAGAGAAACCATTTTAGCGACTTCTGAAAAAACCTCGATCAATCCGACGCCAAACTCAATCACTGCAACCATAATCCCGATCCCGGGCTTGCGAAAAGACTTGACTAAATCGCCAAGCTTTATAAACTTATTACTATATTTCCAAAATCCAATTGCCATGATTCCAAGAATGTGAGAACCAACTACAGCAAACATAGCCATAGCCAGAGTCATATTCAAATCAGTATTCGACGGACGAAACAACGGAACTAACTCTCTATGCCCTTCGACTAATAAATTACGGCCAATCGAACCAGTCCCCGGAATAAGCCCGGCCCAGTTGGAAATTAATATAAACAAAAATATTCCTCCGACAATCGGCAAAAATTGCATGGATTTTTTTCGATCATGCGTCACTTGATCAAGATAACCAATTATGATTTCTAAAATGCTTTCCGCAAAATTTTGAATCCCCCTTGGCACCAAAGCGGTTTTGTTTCGTAAAATTAATCCGATGATAAAGAAAAAAACTACAGTCAAGCTGGAGTTGATTAAAGTATTGGTCACGGCAAAGTTTCCAAGATGAAAAATTGGTTCAGCAATTAATGGAGGCAACGCGTAAATCATTTAATATATTCTTTAAGTCTTTTTGTAAGCCAGGCTGTAGTGGAAGCAATGGCCAGAATAATCCCAGCAAGCGTTAGCCAAGGCGTGGTCTGGAATTTGGTATCAAAATGCTTACCGATGAGCACAAACACCAATAACGGCAAGGCGATTATAAATCCCATCTCGCCGGCAAAGCTGGCCAAAGCCCATTTGTCCATCTGGTTATTCGGTTTTTGGCTTAAATCTGGCATACACCCCCACACCAAATGGATCTTAATTATTAACTTTCAATGATCTCATTTATTTAAGATATGAAAATAATCGCGTGTTTATCCCAACACGATATGGTGTGGGGGTAAATTTTTAAAGAAGCGCGTAAAGTCTAACAAAAAAAGCCTGACTTGGCAAGGGTGGTGAATTTGAGGGGTCTTGACTTTTTGAATTTCTGGAGCCCCCGGGTAAGAATCCCCGCCTACGGTTTACCCCCACACCAAATTAAAATGCCTTATGGAGCCGGCGGACAGGATCGAACTGTCGACCTCTGCTTTACGAAAGCATTGCTCTACCAGCTGAGCTACGCCGGCGTGAAATGGTGTAGGGGTTTACGATACCGCTGCTCTACCAGTTGAGCTACGTCGGCATGATTTGGTGTGGGGGTTTACGATACCGTTGTTCTGCCACTGAACTAAGGGGGCAAAAATCTTGATTAATTATAGCAATCTTGTGCGAACTAAAAAAGCCCCTACCTTAACCCTTTCCATTCCTCATAAAATTCTTTTAAATACTGTTCCATGAATTTATGTCGACGAATAGCAATTTGCTTCGCCGTTTTCGTATGCATGCGATCTTTCAACAACAATAATTTTTCGTAAAAATGGTTGATTGTACTTGCGCTGTTCTTTTTATATTCTTTAAATGATTTATGAAAATAAGGTTTGACGTCAGGCAAATACATAGGCACGTTGAAATGGCCGCCGTAGCTAAATGTTCTGGCCAGACCAATCGCGCCCAACGCATCTAATTTGTCAGCGTCCCTAACAATGTTTCCCTCAAAATTTTTAAGATTGTATTTAACCCTCGCTCCTTTGAAAGAAACTTCTTCAATGATCGAACAAATTTCTTTGATCTTACTTGACTCTAAATTCATTTTCTCTAACCACTTCTTAGCAGTATTGGGACCAATCTGGTCATCGCCTTTATAAAACTTATGATCAGCGACATCATGCAACAACGAGGCCAATTCTATAATAAATAAATCGGCCTTTTCTTTTTCACCAATGTACAAAGCAGTTTTGCGAACACGATCAACGTGCGACCAGTCGTGACCCGGATCGCCCTTCATTGTCTTCTTTACGAACTCCTCGGTTTTCCTAATGATTTCTTTTTTAGTCATAGGCTCATTCGTGCGAATGTGTCTCACAGACTTTGACCTAATTTCAATTGATTAAATCTATCAATCACCACATGCAACCATTCCGGAAACTCGTCCTTGGCATTTTTCAAATCAACCCATTTGTATTCGGTGTGTTCTTCGGAAAGTTTAATTTCACCGGATTTGGGTTTACAAACAAAAATAGTCATTTGGATTTTCTGTCCGTCGTCTCTGGTAAAAAAATGCACGTCAATCGGCATGACTATTTCAATATCAAAACCCGTTTCTTCCAATGTTTCTCGTTTCAGGCCATCAAAAGGATTTTCTCCTAACTCAAGTCGCCCGCCTGGAATATCCCAAGCCCCAGGCTTATGAACGTCGTTTGATCGTCGCTTCAAAAGCAAAAGCTTGCCTTCGGAAACTACAAATGCTTTTACTGCGTTGCGAAAATTATTTTCCATATAAATTAATTAAATAATCAGCACAGCTCGTTTGATTGCGATAAATCCATAACCCCACAGTATTGGCAGCCAAATCGGCATTAGATCGAACAGGCTTGTTCTGATAAATGATTCTATTCCGGTGCTGACAAAAATTGTTTCTGATATGGTTAGCGCGATTAAACCAAACAAAAATATTTTTAAATCCTTTGCCTCTCGATGAAGGCTTAACGAAATTATAACGATTGCCACATCTGCCAAAGCTAACAAATAATCATTCTTGATAATTGGAATCAATCCAACCATCAACAAAATCGGGACAAAATTCAATAAAATATAATTTATTTTTTTCATAAATTCTGGTGCGGGTAAGGAGAATCGAACTCCTGTCCTTAGCTTGGGAAGCTAATGTACTACCATTGTACTACACCCGCATATAATTCCGCGATTGCATGGGTATATTATCACTTAATTCGCCAAACAAAAATACCATCAAGCTTAGAGTTAAGCCAGTTATCATATCCGGAAGTTTGGATGAAAATTTGCTTGATATGCCAGACCTTTTCGCCGTCTTTATCGCCAGTTTCCACTGGATAAATAATGTGATAACCAAAACGGCTAATTACAATCTGCCGATTCACCTCGCCGATTGTACTGTTCATGACTGCTTGTTCTAGTTCTGGCAAAATCTGTCCCTGCGTAACAAATCCCAAATCCCCTCCCAGTTGTCCTGAAGCCTTATCATCACTTTCAGATTTAGCCAGTTTTTCAAATGTTTTTCCATTATCCAACTGAATTAACAGCGCTGCGGCACGCTTGTATGCCGCATCATTGGCAATAAAATCCGAATTATATTTAATTCTTAGAATGGTGTCATAAACTTGCGGTTTAATCACAAATTCTCGAAATAAATTTGGGTCAGAAAAAAAATAATTTTTCAGAATGTTATCATATTCTGGCAGTTTATCTTGCGTGTCATACTTAAGCTCATCTCCAAATATTGAACTGTCATAATTAATTTTCAAATTATTAACTAACTGCCATTCTTTTGCAGCTTTGATAAGCTGGTCTGATAGTTGTTGCTCTGACAAATTTGGATTTAAATTTTTAATAATCTTCGCGTTTAGGTTCCAGAGTGAATTGGAAAT
>JAHFJG010000032.1 GCA_023246005.1 Candidatus Doudnabacteria bacterium | reverse complement strand
GGGTTTCTTGGGTAGAGCGAACTTTTCTTGTTTTCATAGTTGGCGGCGTTAATATCTTTCTGCCACCATTCTACTCTACTCCGAAATCCCAAAGGTAACCCTAATTGCTGCAATTGTAACAAGTCTTATGCAAGATTATTGAAAAGCTATATTTTAAATGCTATAATTTTACCAGTTAATACCTCTTGAAATAAAATGGCTTTGAGTGATAATGATCGATTGCAGGAAATATTTATCTTGGTTGGAGATAAATTAGCTCCTGTGAATAAAAAATGGTGGTATGCTTTGGGCTTAACGCTTTTACTTTTGGCTCCATTTTATTATCTGGTTAAAGACAGTGCTTTACAAGTTGCATTGAGTCGTTACCGGGCCCCGCAAATTATTTATTCTCCAGCAGTTAAGCAGCCTCTTCAAATTATTGATAAGAAAATATTTACTTTATTAAGTAATACTTATTCAGGTTACATCAAAATTAGAAATACGGAATTGGAGTGGGGAGTGGCGAATCAGCCTTATGCAGCAGAGTTTAAAACTTTGGGTGGAACCTTGATTACGAAAGTTTCTGGCTCAACATTTGTTTTACCTTCTTCGGAAAAATTAATTGTTTTTTCTAGATTCACTTCGCAAACTAAACCAGATGTAATTGATGTGACTTTGAGTGATACACATTTCATTCATAAGCCGGACGTGCCAATTAATTTTCAACTTGAGCGTGTCAACTTGCAGAATAATTCTGACGGATTAATTATTTCGGCTGGCGTGAACAATCTCATGGCGTTTACAGTTAATCAAATAGATCTGCCTGTGGCGGTTTATAATAACAAAAATGAAATTGTGGCTGTGAATTTTACTTCTATAAATAATGTTTTATCCGGTGAAACTCGGGTATTTCAATACTCTTGGCCGACATCTGTTGCGGGCGCTGTGCGTCCAGAAATTATCCCTGAAATTAATATTTTTGATCGTAATATTTTTTCTACTCAACCAGGGATATCTCCATTTAATAATTCACGATGAGTTTTTTCCATCCCGCATCAAGAAACGTCTGATGCTTCAAGTGCGGGATCTAAATAAGCTTTTTTAGATCCCGGATCCGTCTGTCTTCAAGAGAAACCATAGACAGACGGTCCGGGATGGATACAATTTGAATTATGCGTAATTTGTTATCCAATTTTCGTTACTTTGATCTGTATATTTTTGCCAGCAGCACCCTGCTGCTGATTTTAGGTTTGCTCATGATTTATTCTACTACCCTTGAAAGTCCCGCTAATTTGTTAATCCGCCAATTGATTTATGCGGTTTTAGGCTTCATTGGCTTATTTATTTTGGCGTTTTTTGATTACCGCAAATTGAGAAGTTCTACTGGCATTGTTTACGTCATGATTATTTTAAGTTTGCTCTTGGTATGGTTTTTGGGTTACCAGGTGCGCGGCTCAACACGTTGGATTGATTTGGGAATTTTTCGCGTCCAACCGGCAGAGTTTGCCAAACTAGTCATGATTGTGATCATGGCTAAATTTTTAGATCAAAGTGGCGAGAAATTAAAAAGTATTTGGTATGTTTTGTTATCTGCCGTTTATGTTGCGATCCCGGCGGTTCTAATTTTGATTGAACCTGATCTTGGATCAACCTTGGTTATTTTTTTTACTTGGCTGGCCATGCTGCTGTTTTCTCGCATGAATAAAAAACATTTGGTAGGGGTTTTGGTTTTGGTCATCTTGCTTTTGTCTTTTTCGTGGTTTTTTGTTTTGCACGATTATCAAAAAAATCGCATTTATACTTTTTTGGATCCGAACAAAGATCCGCAGGGCCGCGGTTACAATGTTTTGCAGTCAATCATTGCCGTGGGCTCCGGCTCGATTACGGGTCGGGGTGTGGGTAGGGGTTTGCAATCTCAGCTTAAATTTTTGCCGGAACGGCAAACTGACTTTATTTTTGCATCTACGGCAGAAGAACTTGGTTTGTTTGGAAGTATTTTTATTTTAGGTTTGTTTGGCGTAATCTTTGTCCGCTTGATTAAAGCTGTCAGGCGCGCCAGAGATAATTTTGGCATGTATTTGACTTTGGGTATTTTTTTTATGCTACTAATCCAAGTCTTGATCAATATCAGCATGAATATAGGCCTGCTTCCTGTGACTGGAATTCCTTTGCCGTTGCTAAGCTACGGCGGAAGCTCGCTTCTGACCACCATGTTAGCTTTGGGCTTAGTCCAAAGCGTGATTGCCCGACAAAAGGCTGTTAAATTTGGGGATTAATTCTGCTGATTGACGTTGAAAATAGAACCGCTTACAATATAATTATCTATGTATGGCAAAATTTGATTTCAACAAAATTACCCAATGGCTGGCGTATATATTGAAATGCCCGGTTTGCGGCCAACACTATAGTCCGGAACAGACCAAGATTATTGATACTGGTGAAGAAAAGCCCCTGTCTGGCCGAAGCCTGTTGGTCCACACAGACTGTGAACGGTGCAAAAGTTCTGTGGTCTTTTCTATCGCCATTGACGGCCCGGAAATTTTTTCAATTGGCATGGTGACTGATTTAACTTCCCAAGATACTTCTAAATTTAAAAACGCTAATCCAATTACGACTGATGAGGTGTTGGCCATTCACGAATCTCTATCTGGTTTTGATGGTGACTTTCGGACAGCGTTGTCCGCCAGAGGCGGATCCCTGCCGGCCGGGCAGGCGGGCGCCTTCGGCGGAAAATAAGTTCGACCAGTTGACTCAATCAACTAATAATGTTATTCTGTTGCGGCTATGGAACAGATTGCGATTCAAGCCACGAAGCGAGCAGTTTCTGGCAAACAAGTAAAAGCTTTGCGCCATGCAGGCAAACTGCCTGCTGTTTTATATGGCCATAATGTGGAAACGCAGCAAATCGAACTTTCTGAAAAAGATTTTGGCAAAGTATTTAAGCAAGCCGGCGAAAGCACCTTGGTTAATTTAGTCGTTGATGGCAAAGGCCAGCAGGTCCTGATTCACGATGTTCAGAATCATTATCTTAACGGTCAGCCGATCCACGTTGATTTTTATGCGATTAATATGGCAGAAAAGATTAAAGTCAAAGTTCCTTTGCACTTTTTACATGACGCGCCCGCGGTCAAGGCTTTGGGCGGAACTTTAGTCAAGAATCTTTCTGAAGTTGAAGTCGAGTGCTTACCTGGCGATCTGCCGCATAATTTTGAGATTGATATTTCTAATCTTAATACTTTTGAAGATGCGATTCGTATTTCTGATATAAAAGTTTCTGAAAAAGTAATAATTTTATCTAAACCGGACGAAGTAATTGTCACTGTTGCTCGCCCTCGAACTGAAGAGGAAATGAAGGCTTTGGAGGAAACCGTGACTGAAGACGTGACTAAAGTTGAAGGTGTGGTCAAACCAGAACCAGTAATCGCCGGCACAGAAGATGTGATAGCTGACAAAGACAAAAAAGTAGAAAAAGAAAAGAAAAAAGAAGAAAAATAATCATCTCTGAAGTTGGCAACAAATCGGCAATTTAGAATAACGGTTGCTTTATTGGCCTTATTCGTCGCAGGGTCGGTGTATTTTGTTGATCATTTGGATCACAAAAACACAAAAATACCAGCAAACCCGTCAATTGCTCCGATAGTTAGCGGCTTTAAACAAGCTAAAGCCGCCGAACCAGAACCAGTTGTTACTAAGTCCATAGAGATCGTGAACAAAAGTTTGCGTGTGCCTGTATTGATGTATCATCGTGTCGGTATTCCACCTGATGCCGCATCCATGGATTTGACGGTTAGTCCGGCAGATTTTGAAGCCCAAGTAAAATATTTTAAGGATTTAGGTTACAAAACCGTCAGTCTACAGCAGGTTTATGACGCGCTGACCGGCACTGTTCAGCTTCCAGGCAAACCAATCGTGTTTACGTTTGATGATGGCTATCAAGATGTGTTTACGAACGCTGTCCCGATTTTAGAAAAATATGGCTACTTTGGTACGTTTGCGATAGCCACGAATTTATTGGGACGGCCGACGTATGCGGTTTGGGATGACGTCATTACTGCAGTCAAATTAGGCATGGAAATTGTCTCACATACAGAAAACCATTTAGATTTAAGCAATCCAATATATTCTGAAGCTGATTTGCATCGTGAAATTTTCGACTCCAAAAAGATTTTGGAACAAAAACTCGGCACTGTTATTAGCTTTTTCGTTTATCCTTATGGCAAATACAATTATCATGTTAGTGAACTTTTAGTTCAAGCCGGTTACAAAATGGCTTTCTCAACCGCTTATGGAATTTATTTGAATAGTAATAATTTGTTGGCCGAACCGCGCGTCCGCGTACATGGACAGAATGGTCTCGAAAGGCTTAAACTGATTTTTTCCCCGGTTCCAAAACCGCAAACCGCGCCCGCCCTGACAAATCCTTAGAGATTTTTGTTTCAAATTCTGGCAAATAAATCTTTGCCAGTTTTTTTATCTGTTTAGATTGATCATGCCCGATTTCTAAAAAGAGATTATAGGTGATAGGTGATAGGTGATAGACTTGTTTGAATAGTTCTTCAAAAAGTGCTAAGCCTTTTTTTGCCCCAATCAGAGCCTTAGTTGGCTCAAACTTAGTGCTTGGGTCAGTTCTTTTGGTTAAGTAGGGAAGATTGGCAATGATAATATCAAAGTTCTGATTTTTCCAAGGCTCGAGCAACGAACCTTGTTTAAAAATTATGGCGACTTTGTGGAGTTTGGCATTTTTTTTGGCGATTTTGATTGCGACGGAGGAAACATCAGATGCGAAAAATTTGCCTGGCAAATTTTTCGCCAGACTGACAGCAATGCATCCTGAACCAGTGCCAATGTCAAGAATTTTAAGATTTTTTTGCCTGTCCGTCGAAGCTTTGGCGAAGGCGGGACTTTTCAATTTTTCCAAAATCAATTCAACCAGCCCTTCTGTTTCTGGCCGGGGGATGAGGACGTTTTTGTCCACATAGAATTTCAGGCCATAAAATTCTTTTTCTTTGGTAAGATAAGCCACTGGCCAGCCAAGAGCTCGTTTATTGATTAAATTGAAGAATTTTTTTTCGCGTCCTTTTTCGACTCTTTTGGCCATAAGGCCAAAAATATCTGCTTTAGATTTGTTCAAAACATAAGACAAAAGCACCTCTGCATCTAATTCTGGCGAAGCGCTTTTGGATTTTTTCAGCTTTTTTGCGGCTTGGATTAAAGATTCGCGGATAGTCATTTTGTCGCAGCTTCCAATTGCCGTTTCTGATCTTCCGCAATCATGGCCTTTGTAATCTGTTCCAAGTTGCCTTCCATAATCGAATTGATCTGGTTCCAGTTTTGATTGATGCGATGATCCGTGATGCGGTCTTGCGGAAAATTATAAGTCCGAATTTTTTCGGATCTGTCTCCAGTGCCGATTTGAGATTTGCGCTTATCGCTTAATTCTTTTCGTTTTCGTTCTTCTTCTATGGCCATTAAGCGGGAGCGCATGATGTTCATGGCCTTTTCCCGGTTTTGAGCTTGACTACGTTCATCCTGAATCACTACTGTGGTGCCAGTGGGAATATGAGTTAAGCGAATAGCCGAATAAGTCGTGTTCACGGATTGGCCGCCATGGCCTGATGAAGTTGTAGCTTCAATTTTGAGATCTTTAAGATCAAGTTTGAAATCAACCTCTTCAATTTCCGGCATGACTGCAACAGTGACTGTGGAAGTATGCACGCGGCCAGATTTTTCGGTTTCTGGCACTCTTTGGACGCGGTGGACACCCGATTCATATTTGAGATTAGAATATGCCCCTCGGCCGAGGATTTCAAAAATGATTTCTTTGAATCCGCCCTGCGCGTTTCTGCTTGACGAAAGCACAGCAACCTTGTATTTTAATTTTTCCGCGTACTTCGAATACATGCGGAATAGTTCAGCAGCGAATAATCCGGCTTCGTCGCCTCCAGCGCCTGCCCTAATTTCGACAATAATATTTTTTTCGTCATAAGGATCTTTTGGCAACATGGCTGTTCGCAGATCTTCAGTAAGGCTGTCCCGCTCTGCTTGTAGAGATGGGAGTTCGCTTTCCGCCATGTCAGCCAACTCCGATTTGTCTGCAATCATTTTTTCATGTTCAGAAATTTCGGTTAATAGTTTTTCTAGTCTGTTAATTTTTTCTACCAACGGCAAAAGCTCGGATTGCCGTTTGCCGAGTTTGGCCAATTCGTTGCGGTCAGTGGTTTGGGCGAGTTGGTCGAGGGTTTGTTGGTACTCGATTTTTATTCTCTGGTAGTCCATAACAATTAACGGATAAACGAATTGCGAATTTAATCCGTTAATCCGCAATCCGTAATAAACAATTTAAAAAACATACTGATAGTATATCTAAAAGTATGCTTTTTGAATATCTAAGCTTTTGGCAGTTTGGCTTTGGCCTTCGAAGCGCGAGTGCGAAATTTATCAATAGTACCGGCAACGTCCAGCAAGTTCTGTTTGCCAGTGTAGAATGGATGACAATTTGAACAGATTTCAACATGGAGTTCCTGTTTGGTAGAACCCGTGACAAAGGCATTGCCGCAAGCGCAGACAATCTTGGCATTCGTAAAATATTGTGGGTGGATCTCTTTTTTCATAACTTGCAAATTATAGCGCTGATTAACAGACAAGTCAAGAAGTGTACGATTGCAGGGTTCCAGTTACCTTTTGGGGATTAATGATTAATTCGTTAGCGGTTGATTGTAACAGGGTTTGGGTAATCTTCTGGACTGGGGTTAATCCGTGCATTCCAAGCCC
>JAHFJG010000031.1 GCA_023246005.1 Candidatus Doudnabacteria bacterium | reverse complement strand
GGTTGAGTTTACCGGCAGGGTAGATGAACAGAAAAAAGTTGGCCTTATGCAAAAAACCTGGGTCTTCGTCAATCCGTCGTTTATCGAGGGCTGGGGGATTACGACAATCGAAGCTAATGCCTGCGCCGTTCCCGTGATTGGGGCCAATGTCCCGGGCTTGCGCGACAGCGTCCGCAATTCCCACACTGGTTATTTGGTGGAGTACGGCAATGTGAAAGTTTTTGCCCAGCGGATTGTGAGTGTCTTGGAAAACGAAGAGTTAAGAACCGTGCTTGGTGCGCAAGCGCACGAATGGGCGAAGAATTTCGATTGGCTGAAAACCAGCAATGACTTTTTGAGCGTGATTAATTCCGACCTAGCTAACCGTAATTACGCCTTTGAACAGGAGAAAGCGTAAATATGAACAATCGCCTGACAGTGACGATCGGAATCCCGGCTCATAACGAAGAAGCCAATATTGAACACTTGCTTGGATCAATCTTAAGCCAGCAAGGTGATAATTTTAGTTTGGAAAAAATTGTCGTGGTTTTAGACGGCTGCTCGGACAAGACCGGAGACCGCGTTCAAGCAATGCAAAAAGAAAACTCGATTATCGAACTGATTTCCGATGGAAAAAGATTGGGCAAGGCTGGCCGGCTCAACCAGCTCTACCAAATGAATAAGAGCGATTTGCTTTTTACCTTAGATGCCGACGTAGTTTTGGAGGGTGCTGGGGTTATTAATAAGTTAGTGACGATTTTCCAGGAAGATGATAAAGCTCAGGTAGTAGCGGCATATCAAAAACCTCTTAACCCGGGACCAAAGTTTATTGCTCAAGTTCTTTATACGAACTACGTGCTGTGGAACGAAGTCACCAGCCGTATCAACAACGGCGATAATATTAATAATTTGGATGGCGCCGCTACTATGTTAAGAGGTGAATTTGCAAGATCAGTTGTTTATCCGCCAAACTTAACTTGTGATGAAGGCTACCTGTATGTTTCGGCTCAGCAAAAAAATGGATTTAGGTTTGCCAGAGAAGCGGCGATTCTGCATCGGCCAGTGAGTAATCTTTCCGAAATGAGGATTGGCGGATCTCGAATATTAAAAGAACGTCATGTTCTAGTAAAATATTTCGGACCAGAGGTGCTTGATTTGTATCAAGTCCCTTTCAAGTTTAAGCTTTTCGGCATAGTCCGGATGTTTTTTAGAAGTCCGGTTTATAGTTTTTTTGCAGTGATTTATAACTTTTGGATTAAATTGTTTCACATTCCAGATCCGCTGAACGAACAAGGCTTGTGGCAGACTATTTCGTCCACCAAGAAAGCGATTATTAAATAACTCGTATGAACGAATCAATTTTTCATAAAAAATTGCATATCGCTTTCGTAGATTTTGATGATATTCAAAACACGATATTAAACGGCGGCCAGGCCCGCGCGACTTTTGAAGTGGCTGTGAGGTTGGTCAAATTAGGTCATCGCGTCACTATAATCACCAGCCGGTTTCCCGGGTCTAAAGACCAGAACTATCACGGCATCAACTACAAGCATATTGGCGTGGGTTCAAGAAATGTCCGCGTGAATAATGTGTTTTGGTTTTTTGCCCTGCCGTTCGCTGTGATGAAGCTTAAGGCCGATGTAATCATAGAAGCCTTTACTGCCCCGATCTCCACGGCATTTACTCCGTTGTTCACGAAAATTCCGGTTATCGGCATGCCGACCATGTTTGAAGCCGGACAGTTCGCCAAAAAATACCATTTGCCGTTTGATTGGGTCGAAGCGCTGGGTGCTAAATTTTATCGATACTTTTTAGCTTACTCGCCGTCCAACAAGCAAAAAATGGAATCGCTTAATCCCAGAGTCTATACTCATATTATTCCGAACGGCGTCAGTGAGGACATGCTCGCGGCACCAGTTTCCGAAGGCGATTATGGTTTCTTTATTGGCCGCATCGACATTGTGCAAAAAGGGCTGGATATTTTAATCCAAGCTTGCAAGCTTGCGGATAAGTGCTGTCCCAATTTGGTGATTGCCGGTAACGGACCCGCTGAAGAAGAGGCCAAGCTTAAGCAATTAATAAAAGACAATGGTCTTTCCGATCGGATTAAGTTTATTGGCAGAGTTGATGGCGAGAAAAAAGCCGAGCTTTTGGCCAAGGCCAAATTTGGTCTGTACCCATCGCGCTTTGAAGATTTTCCGTTAGTTCCTTTGGAATTAACCGGACATGAAAAGCCGTTGATTTGTTTTGACATTCCTGGTTTGCGCTGGGTGCCGCATGAAGTCGCGATCAAAGCCAAAGCTTTTGATCCTCAAGAATTGGCTCAAGCTTTGATTCGCATGAACGAAGACGATGAAATGCGGAAAAAGATGATTGCCCAGTGCCGTCCATTCGCCGCGAAGTACGGCTGGAACCGGATTGCGGAAGAATATGCCGAGTTTTGCGCAGAAGTGATGGTTATGGATCAACGCCGAAGAAATAAGCACCTCTCCGGGAAAAAAGTTTTGGTTTTGGGCGGTGCCGGATTCATCGGTTCAATCTTGTCATATTATTTGTATGAACGAGGGGACGAAGTCACGATTATGGACACTCTCTTTTACGAAAAAAAGCCCAGAGTATTTTTCCCGTTGCGTTTTGTCCGAGGCGACATCCGAAAGATCGCAGACTTAGAACCAGAAATTGTCAAGGCTGACGTGATAGTAAATTTGGCCGCGCTTTCCAATGACCCGGTTTCTGACCTGGACCCGGCTTTGACCTGGGAAATTAACCACAAGGCTAATGAATTAATTGCTGATTTGGTAGTGAAGCATGGGAAGCGAATCGTGTTTGCGTCTTCGTGTTCTGTTTATGGATTTGCCGAATCCGGAATTTTTAACGAAGAGAGTGCGCTTAATCCCGTGACCCTATACGCCAAGACCAAAGTCCTGTCCGAGCAAATATTTGAGAGCAAGAAAGCCGATATCGTTTCTCTGCGCTTTGCCACGGCCTTTGGCTATACGGACAAGCCGCGGTTTGATTTGGTGGTCAACACCATGATTGGGACGGCTTACTTTGATAAAAAAATAGTGGTCCGAGGCGGAAACCAGTGGCGGCCGCTGATCCATGTTCGCGACATCGCGCAGTCAATTCACTTGGCCATCCATGCCACAAACCTTAAACATCGGGTGTTCAATATTGGTTCCAACAACCATAATTATCAAATTACGGATTTGGCCAAGGAAATAGTTAAATATTTCCCAGCCGCGCAAGTGGTAGAAGAAAAAAATTCTGTTGATGCTAGAAGCTATCAAGTTGACTTTAGCAGAGCCGAGCAGGAGCTAGGGTTTAAGGCTCAGTATCCGGTTGAATATGCGGTTAAGGAGTTTCTTGATGCTTTCCGCGCCAACAAAATCGAAAGCATGAAACCGGACGAATATTACCGCGTGACTTATCTTAGGAACAATTTCAACCCTTCGGATCTAATGCTGAATCTTACTCACGAAAAAATTAACCCATAAATATATGAAGATTAATTTAACCAAACCGAGCATTGGCCAAAAAGAAATCAAGGCCGCAACCGACGTTCTAAAGAGCGGCTGGCTTATTCGCGGCAAGCAAACTGCCGCCCTGGAAGCCGAATTCGCCAAATATATGGGAGCCAAATACGCCATTGCGACCAATGGCTGCACCATGGCTTTGTATTTGGCGCTCAAGCGTATGGGCATAAAACAAGGGGACGAAGTCATAGTCCCGTCTCTGACTTGGAGCGCGACCGCCAGTGTTGTCGTAAATGTTGGGGCAACTCCAGTGTTTGCGGATATCAAGAAAGGCACTTGGTGCCTCGATCCGGCAGATGTAAAACGCAAGATTACCAAAAAGACCAAGCTTGTCATCCCAGTGCACTATGCCGGCAGATTCGCTACTGGATTTGAAAACTTCCCAGTACCGGTTTTGTACGATTCCGCGCACAGGATTGAAAAAGGCGATTTCAACGGAACAACCAGCTGTTATTCTTTGTACGCCGTAAAAAACATGACTACTGTTCGGGGTGGCATGATTTTGACTGACAATGAGGAAGACGCCAAATGGTTTATGATGGCCGTGCATGGCGGAATTGCTAAGGACACCCTGAGTCGTTATAAGGGCGCGGAGAAGCAAAACGACGCTTCTAGTTTTTATTATGAAGTCGAATGGCCGGGCTGGAACTTTGACATGACCGATGTAGAAGCGGCGATTGGCCGAGTTCAATTGAAAAAACTCCCCAAACTTAATGCCAAACGCAACACTATTGTTAAGAAATACAATAAGGCTTTGGGTTTGAAGAATACCGGCAATCATCTTTATCCGGTTTTGGTCAAAGATCGGGACAAGTTTCTTGTTGGCCTGAAAGCCGCAGAAATTCATTGCGGGATTCATTATTTACCACTGCACCAAATGAAGGCTTACAAGAAATATGCCGCTAAAAATTTAACGAACACGGAATTCATTGGCGCTCACTGCGTATCCTTGCCTTTGTATGCTGATTTGTCGCGCTCCGAAGTCGAGTATGTGATTAAGCAAGTAAAAAAATATGCCCGATTTGAATAGAATGAACAGCCAGTTTAAAACAAGCAGAAAATATTTTATTGCGAGAGTCACATCGCTTTTTAATGCTGGTCGCAAGGTCAAGAAAATAAAAAAATTTAGTAGCAATTATAGATTAATACGACAACTGAAAGATAGTAAAGAAAATCCAAATTATTCTGTCGGAATTTATGAGTCTGTTTTAGATGGCAAGGAAGTTATTATTAAAAGGCTGGATTATATTTACCGCGATTTGAGTTATGAGTTCTTGAAGAATGAAGCTGTCTTTTTAGCGTTTTTAAACAAAGCTTCAAATCTAAACGGTATAAAATTTCCAAAGCTTATTGAAATGAGGGACGAAACAGACCAATTAGAAGTAATTGAGGAATATTTGCCAGGAAGGATGCTAGGGGACTTTTCTAATGATGAAAAGATTTCAGCTTTGTCTAGGATTTTACATGAACTTAAAATTTTATCCCGTAAAATTCCAAATTCTTATAGTTTTCCGTGCCGAACTAATCTACAAATGCAGATCATGTTTCCATGGTACGCTTTTAAATTTTTAATCAAGGATCCGAAGACTTTTTATTTGTCGACTGGCTTAATTTGGGAATTTTACAAACGTGCCCTGATTGTCGATAATCCCAGATTAGTTCTGAGTCACCGAGACCTAGATTCAAAGAATATTTTGATCAATCATGAAAACGAACTCATAGTAGTTGATTTCGAAAGCATGGTTTTGGCTGAGGCAGAAACGGATATAGCTTATACTGCTAGGTTTTATTCTAACGAACTTTCTAATGATAGTCTCATAAAATTGCTAACCGATCAGCTGCAAACCAAGTCAGAAAGAGCGAATTTCATCAGATTGACTATTTTTTATTCATTTCACCTTTTGGCTAGTAAGCCAGTTTCAAGCCATTTTTATTTGGAAGCGAAAGAATACCTAAGTAAGTTAACTAATCTATTAATCCCAAGTCTGCTTGAGTACAAAAAAGAGTTTGTTCGACAGGTTACCAAAAAGATTTCTGTAACAATCGCAGTTGCGGCATATAATGCTCAGGGTAATATTGAACCTCTAATCGAAGCACTGGTCGAGCAGAACCAAAACAATGTTAACATCGAAAAGATTATCGTTTATTCGGATTCGAGCGACGACCGGACTGTGGAGTTAGCTCAAAAATACAGAGATTCAAGATTAATGGTGATTGACTCGAAAACTCGTGGTGGTTTTGCGAAATCTGTCCAAAAAATCCTGGAGATGTCTAATTCTGATTTCACCATTCTATTGAACGATGATATTAAGATTGAGGACGATCTATTTGTTAACAAATATGTTAAAGTTTTTCTTGATGACGCGAACCAAGGATTGATCACTGGCAACCCACAGCCATTTACTCCAAAAAAATTCTTAGAAAAGATGGCTTTTTCAGGCTTTAAAATTTATGAGCAGTTAAGGTACCAGAATAATGATGGCAATAATATTTTAAGCTGTGATGGCAAGACCTTGGGTCTCTCAAGAAAATTCATCGAGCAACTCAAATTCCCAGCTAATCCTGGATTGATGGGAAATGTTGACAGTTTCTTGTACTATTCATGTTTGTCCAAAGGGTTTAAATATGGTCATGCCAAAAATGCCGTGGTTTATTTTAAGCAATCCGGAACTTTTCATGATTATATAAAATGGATGATTCGAAACAACTCTGACCGAACCCTATTAGTCGAACAATTCGGCAATTTGGTTGATAAGGAAAGCAAGATCTCTCTCCGTTGGTTTGCATATTTTACTTTCAAAGAATTCGTTATTCATCCAATCAGAGTGATAAGTTTAGTCGTACTGGGAATCTACATTAGAGTTATTAGTCTAAGCTCGAAGAAAAAATTTAATCCAACGTGGGATGTGGTTTCTTCCACGAAAGAAATCTAATATGTCCTTACTCAAAGTCTCAATCGGAATTCCGGCATATAATGAAGAAGCAAATATCAAGAATTTGCTTAGTTCAATCTTGGCGCAAAGGCAGGACAATTTTATATTGGAGGAAATAATTGTCGTCTCTGATGGAAGCACTGATCGGACCGTTGAAGCTATTAAGGAATTAAATAACTCGAAGATTAGGCTTGTAGAGTCCAAACAGAGGCTAGGAAAAACGGTCCAACAAAATAGTATTTTTGAGACGGCTAAGGGAGAAATTAATATACTTTTCGATGCCGATATTTATTTACCCACAACCAATATCCTAGAAGAGATGATCAAACCCGTCATTCAAAATCCTCAAGTTGGGATAGTTAGTTTAATGATAGTACCATATAAAGCTACT
>JAHFJG010000030.1 GCA_023246005.1 Candidatus Doudnabacteria bacterium | reverse complement strand
ATGAATTAGGAATTGCTGATTTTCCCCCGAAATTGGTCCAACTGATTGGCCGTTTAAAATTTCGAACCAGTTATGGCCAAAACGTGCTCAAGCATTCGGTTGAAATGGCTAAACTGGCAGCGTTGATGGGAGAAGAGCTGGGTGCTGATGTTCAGACAATCAAAAAAGGGGCGCTGCTGCATGATGTGGGCAAGGCTTTGGATCAAGATATGGAAGGCACACACGTTGAGATTGGAAAACAAATTGCCAAAAAATTCAATTTGCCGGAAAAGATTATTAATGCGATTGAAGCTCACCACGGCGATGTAGAGTACTCTTCAATTGAAGCCGCGATTGTGGACGCCGCTGATAATATTTCCGGTTCCAGGCCAGGAGCTAGGCGCGATACCTATGAAAATTATGTAAAACGGCTTGAGGAATTAGAACATCTGGCTCATAGTTTTGAAGGCGTGGAAAAAGTTTATGCCATTCAGGCTGGTCGAGAAATTCGGGTGTTTGTCACGCCTGCCAAAGTTGATGATTGGGGAGCGACCAAAATGGCGCGCGAGATTGCTAACAAGATTGAGCAAGATTTGAAGTACCCGGGTGAGATTAGAGTCATGGTTATTAGAGAAACAAGAGTCATTGAATACGCCAGATAGGAATAAGGAATCCGGAATTAGGAATTATGAATGATTCCTAATTCATAATTCGAAATTCATAATTCATGTTAAAAATTATTTTCTTCGGAGACATTACAGGTGAGCCAGGAAGGAAGGTGGTAAAAAAAATCCTTCCGGTTTTGTTGGATTCAGAAAAGCCTGATCTGGTTTTGGCTAATGTTGAAAATCTGGCTCATGGCAAGGGTGTGACTGTTAAAACTTTAGAGGAATTAATTAGAGCAGGAATAAGCGGGTTCACTTCTGGCAACCACATATATTCAAAAAAAGATTTGTCAGATGAAACTTTCAACAAATATCCGGATAAGATTGTTAAGCCCGCTAATATTCCAGATACTTATGCCGGAAAATTAGCAGTGGTTCTGCCAACTCCTAAAGGAGATGTCTTGATTGGTAATTTTTTAGGACAAGTGTTTATGGAAAAACAATTCCATGACCCGATTAATTCACCATTTTTTGAAGTCGAGTCTTGGCTGATTCAAAATAATCCCAAAAATTATGCAGCGACTTTGATTGATTTTCATGCGGAAGCCACGAGTGAAAAAATTGCTTTTGGTTATTTTTTAGATGGCCGGATCAGTGCTCTAGTTGGTACCCATACTCATATTCCAACTGCGGATGCGAAAGTTTTGTCAGGCGGCACAGCCTATATAACCGATGTCGGGATGTGCGGAGCCGCAGGCTCAGTATTAGGGGTAAAGAAAGAGTTATCGCTTCAGCGGTTTACTACAGGATCATGGGTGCCGTTTGATATTCCAGAAGACGCTTCCGAAGCGGAAATAAGTTATGTTATCATTAGTATAGACGAAGCAACCCATAAAGCCACTCGAATCATCAGTCGCCATCAAGTAATCAAATTACATGAATAACTTTGTCTTTGATCCGACTCTGAAATTCCTAGACCCAGAACGGGTCTTGTTTGCGGCAAGTTTAGGCGCTGGTCAGGTTGTCGCTGATCTTGGCACTGGTAGCGGGTTTTATACTTTAGCTGCTGGAAAAATCGTGGGTGATCAGGGTTTAGTTTATACTGTTGATATATTGGAAACAGCTCTTGATCATATTGCTGCAGAAGCTAGGCTCAAGGGTTTGCGCAATCTTAAATTATTTAGAGCTGATCTTGAACAGACTGGTTCTTGTTTGAGTATTCCTACTGGCAGTGTTGATTTGGTAATATTAGCTAATGTCTTGCATCAGATAAAAAATCAAGATTTTTTATTTACTGAAGCTTACCGCATGCTTAAAACAGGTGGCAAACTTTTAGCTATTGACTGGAATGATCAGCCAAGTCCGATTGGCCCGCGTCCCGCGGATCGGATTAAGCCAGTACAAGTGGGTGAGTTGGCAAAACAAGCAACACTCAAACAAATTGCCATGGTTCCGACTGATATTTATCATTATGGTTTAGTTTTTGTTAAATAATCATGATTAGTAGATTACTGGATTATTATTTTTGGTTTTCTCAGCCTCCGACTATTCTTACAAATGCTGACAAATCTCTTGGTTATTTATTTTTGGCAAGTTTAATTTCTAGCATTATTTTGGGTTTTGCCAAAAGGCTCATCAAGCATGAAACAAAGAAGAAACTAGCATCAAAGATTTTTTATTTGTTATTTACATTGGGTTTGAGCGGTCTGATTTGGTATGGGATACGCTATGAAAATACCCCAATACTCGCCAATCGCTATTGGGCAGGATTGGTTTTGATTCTCGGTTTGATTTGGGTTTTGTTCATAATTAAGTATTTGATTTTTAATTTTCCCAAGGAATTAAAAGAATATAATCACGAAGTTTTAAAAAATAAGTACTTACCAAGTAGCAAAAATTAAATGATAACGGGATGAATAATCTTGGGCAAAAGGGCGAAGAGTTAGTGGCACAGAAATATTCACAGCAAGGATTTAAGCTCTTAGAAAAAAATTATATTTTTCCCAAAGGCAGACAAATGGGTGAAATTGACTTGATTTTTGAAAAAGATAAAGACATTGTGTTTGTGGAAGTTAAAACTCGGAGCAATAATAAGTTTGGCAGCCCTTTTGAAGCTGTGGATTTTTATAAGCAGCGAAAATTAATCAAAACCGCCAAGCTTTATCTGCGACTGCACCCTAAATACCAAAGTTTTAATTACCGGATTGACGTAGCCGCAGTTGATATTGACAATCCCAGCAATCCTGTTATAATACTTACGAACGCTATTGAAGATCTTGACTAATCCCGCAGAATGCGGGATATTTTTTCACCAATTAATTTAATTTTATGAATGAAGCTTTTGAGCAAGCCCTAAACCAAATCGCTGAAGAGAAAGACATAAATAAAGAAGAACTTCTAAAGATGATCGAAGTTTCTTTGGCTGCAGCTTTCCGCAAAGACTATGGCAAGAAAGATCAGAATATTGTGGTAGAATTTTTGCCTGAAACCCTCGGCACAAAAGTTTTTGATGTCAAGAAAGTTGTGGAAGAAGTTTTGGATCCTGTAAAGGAAATGAGTCTGACTGATGCTAAAAAACATAAAAGGGGTACTAAAGTCGGAGATGAAATCCGAATGGATATAACACCGAAAACCGGCGCTAAGTTTGGTCGGATCGCGGCGCAAACTGCCAAACAAGTGATTGTCCAAAAAATTCGTGAGGCTGAACGCGGAGTTTTATTTACCGATTATAAAGCCAAAGAACGGCAATTAATTTCTGGCATTATCCAAAGAGTTGAAGGAGATACTGTTTTGGTTGATTTAGGCAAAGCCACGGGCGTGTTATTTCCATCTGAACAAATTAAAGGCGAAAAATATACGATTGGCGTGCGCATTAAAGTTTTAATTTTACATGTTGAACCAACTGCCAAGGGTCCAAAAATTACCTTGTCCCGTTCACATCCGGATGTTGTTCGAAGATTGTTTGAAATCGAAGTCCCGGAAATTTTTAATGGCATAGTTGAGGTTAAAGCGATTGCGAGAGAAGCGGGCAGTCGGACTAAAATTGCGGTCTGGTCATCCCAAGACGGGGTGGATCCAATTGGCGCTTGTGTTGGCCAGCGGGGGACCAGAGTTCAGGTGATTATGGGAGAATTGAATGGAGAAAAGATCGATATTATTTCTTGGGCCGAAGATTCCGTAAAATTTATTGCTAATGCCCTTTCTCCGGCTAAAATTTTAAACGTGACTTTGAACGAAAGCGCGAAAGAAGCCAAGGTTGGCGTGTTAGAAGATCAGTTATCATTGGCTATTGGCAAAGCCGGCCAAAATGTTCGTCTGGCCGCAAGATTAACTGGCTGGAAGATTGATATTGCTGAAGAAAAAATCTCTGGCGGCGCAGTAGAGTCAGAAGTCACCAGTGAAGAATTAAATCCTGTGGTTGAAGATAAAATTGTTGAACCAACTGAAGGAGAAAAAAATGTCGAATAATAAACCAATTTCTATGCCATTAGTGCCAATGGTTGTGGAAAAATCGCAATTCGGCGAACGCGCGTTCGATATTTATTCTCGTTTATTGAAAGAAAGAATTATTTTTTTGGGCGAAATGATTGATGATCATGTGGCGAATTTGGTTATTGCCCAGCTGTTGTTTTTAGAAGCCGAAGATCCCAAAAAAGAAATTAAACTTTATATCAATTCCCCAGGCGGGTCAGTCACATCGGCTTTGGCGATTTATGATACCATGCAATACGTGAAGCCTGATGTCATGACAGTTTGCATTGGCCAAGCCGCTTCAGCCGCTGCCGTGCTGTTGGCTGCTGGCGCTGTTGGAAAAAGAATGTCATTGCCAAATGCCAGAGTTATGATCCATCAAGTCATGGGCGGGGTAGAAGGCCAAGTTCGCGATGTCGAGATTCAGACCAAAGAAATGGTGCGGATCAAGCATCAAATCAATGATATTTTGGTCAAGCACACCGGGCAAACTTTGAAAAAAATCGAAACTGACACAGATCGGGATTTTTTCATGGCGCCAGAAGAGGCGAAGAACTATGGCATTATAGATAAAGTCATAGTTAGTACTTAGAAATAAAAAAATCGGCTGAAGTTACATTGCTGTGAACATCAACCAATCGCTTTGATCAGGACCTCATAAGGCGTTTTGATGAGGTGATCAACCATGTTCGGAAGCTCGGCGTAATCGATCCGGTTGAGGAATGGCGTCTTCTGGCGCTTGTTTTCCTCATCGAACGAGACGATCAGAACTTTTTGCTTTTCGTGGCCATGGAAGAGTTTTTCTGCCTCGTCTGAACCGACTCTGCCCATGCCGTCAAAGATAACCACGTCAAAACCTTCAGCTCTCCTTTCTGCAGCCATTTCACGCAGTGAAGAAGCGAAAGTGACATGGCAGTCGTCGATGTAGATTCGCAAGATTTCTGCTGACGTCTTCCGGTTTTCGCGATCGTCTGAAACAAGTAGTATTCGTGCCATTTGTTCCTCCTTTAAGTCCTGTGTTGTTGGACATTAGAACATACCACTTTTGTGCTTGCTTGACAAGCCCAATAAATAACCCTATAATATTAGTAAGTTAAAAATCTAATAAAAGGAGCAATAAAAACACTACATTGTTTTTGAGCCAATTTCTTTTCCGCCGAAGGCGGACCCCGCCACAGGCGAGGGATCCTTAAAAGGGATATCAGGAAACACGATAGAGCTCGTGTTTTTTACTTGGCTAACGAGTGGGTCCCGCATCAAGTGCGGGATAATAGCTCCGCTATTAATTTTTAAAGAACTTTACCAATTGAATACCAATAAGCTTTGCAAATAGTTTATTGGGAATAAGAATACGTCAATTTACTTTGATTTCAAGAGGATTGAATGATCCTCATTTAACCCCGACGTTACAGTCGGGGCTCCGATCCGCTTAACCGCGCGTCGGAGTAAAAAATCATTCGCCAGTAACATAGTCGCGTTTACGCGACTTGAGCTAAAAAGTAAAAACTAAAAAGTAAAAGAAATCGCGGTAGCGATACCAAAGATTTTCCTTTTTACTTTTGACCTTTTACTTTATTTGAAGAGTTTGATCCTGGCTCAGGATGAACGCTGGCGGCGTGCCTAAGACATGCAAGTCGAATGCCGCAGCAATGCGGCATGGCGAACGGGTGAGTAACGCGTGGGTACTTCCATTAAGTTTGGAATAACCTTTCGAAAGAGAGGACAATACCAAATGTGGTCGCAAGACTAAAGCCGCAAGGCGCTTAATGCGAGGCCCGCGTCCCATCAGCTAGTTGGTAGGGTAAAAGCCTACCAAGGCTATGACGGGTAGCGGAACCGAGAGGTTGATCCGCCACACTGGGACTGCGACACGGCCCAGACTCCTACGGGAGGCAGCAGTTTGGAATTTTGGACAATGGGCGAAAGCCTGATCCAGCGACGCCGCGTGCACGAAGAAGGCCTTCGGGTTGTAAAGTGCTTTTGCCGCTGAAAAATTTTTGATTGTAAGCGGAGAATAAGAGGTTGCTAACTCTGTGGCCCTTAACAGGGTATGGTGCAGAGCTTCGACGGTAACGTCGGAGAAGAAAATCTTGCTATATGCTGGAACACCTTTCATCGGCCGCTCTAGTTCTTGAGAAATCATGACACGGTGAAAGACAATCAGCAGGAAACCTAGCTCAGATTTTTGGATTCAAAAAAAGAGAGTGGCCAAAGCCACTCGTGAGAGAGGGAAACGATGAACGAAACAGTTAGAACAATGAGGCGAAAGCCGAGATCATCAGTCCTGCCAAGATAAGCAGGACGATGAGATTGTACCCGCGCAAGTAGCGTGGGGAAACCTGTTCTGGGTGGTTGAGCCACCTGTAAATTTTGTTCATTGGAGTCCTCCTTAATTGATAGATTAAACTAATTCATTTAACTTATCAAGTTGAATTCAGTAATCTGAAGCTGGGGATCCTCAGAGACTACACGCGAGACTCCCGCCGATGGCGGGATGATGATATAGTCCACGCCCCATGGTGACATGGGGATTACAGAAATTCAGAAAATCGGAAGTCGGAAAATCGGACCCCTGTGGATCCGATCATCTGATTTGTCCGATCAATCAGATTATCCGAATTTGGCCAGCAGCAGCGGTAATACAGAGACCTCAAGCGTTATCCGGAATCATTGGGCGTAAAGCGTGCCGATAGGTGGTGTGTTTAGTCTTGGGTAAAAGCCAGAAGCTTAACTTCTGAGTTTGCTTAAGATACTGATACACTAGAGGGGCAAAGAGGTGCTTGGAACGAACGGTGTAGTAGTGAAATGCGTTGATATCGTT
>JAHFJG010000004.1 GCA_023246005.1 Candidatus Doudnabacteria bacterium | reverse complement strand
GGTTTCTTTTGATGATGAAGTGGATTTTGATTTTTTTACCGTAAATTTTCCAGATGGTTCTAATCGCGTTTTTAACGACGAAAAAACTTTTTTGGCTTTTGTAGATTATTTGCGGTCTTTTGAAAACGTATTGTCTTATTTAGATTCTTTAACGCCTTTGTTTCCAACGGGTTTATCGGTCGCTATTTCTGCAATTCTTGGCACTAAACCTTTGCCTGTTTTGTCAGTTGATTTTTAGATTCTAAGTGATGATTTTTAAAAGTCCACGTTTTACAACAGGTGGACTCTTGTACTATGGCAGTATTTTTTTATTTAAAACTTTTCTTTTTTTCTCGCGCTTTCGCACGGGTTTTTCTTTCTCTGGTTGCAAAGATTTATGATTGATAAATTAACATTGCGTTGTTCTTTTAAACGAACTTTACGGGATAAATCGTCCCTTCGTTTAGAACTCGAACATTTAGGCGTTCCGTTGCAGCAATCGTTGGATAGAGACGGTCAAATCATTAACACTCGTCATTCTTGGGAATCAATACCGAGTAGTTTTTCTGGCATGGCATTTAAAATTTTTGATTTGCGACACACTAAGTTTGATGATTTTTATATTGTAATCAAAGCTAGTCCTGCAAAGTTGATGTATGGTCAGAACATTTACGGCTCTAGTGATTTAGTCGAATGCGCTTTTTTCATGATAAATTTTTTGCATGAAAATTATCCCTTGCTAGAGAAGTATTTAGATTTTGAATCGTGGATTTTAGAAGATATTGACATTACTTATTTTTCACGCGCCGATAGCAACACAGAAGCAACGCAGTTTATTAACGCTTTGTCGAATGTATCGCATGGACAAACAAAATCACGGACTGGTTACAATGGAACGGCATATTTTGGGCAGAAAAATAGTAAGTTAAAAAAAATCAAAGTTTATGCAAAGCATTCTGAAACGTTAGAAATTTTAAAAAAGAATCCTGCGATTGAAGCGGTAATAGATGAATCGCTTTTAGAATTTGCAGTTGGAATGGTTCGTTGGGAAGTTACTTTGTATCGGCGTTATTTGGAAAGAAAAGGATTGTCTTGCAAACTTTCAGATTTAATCGAGAATAATTCTTTATCGAAAGAAAATTTGATTACATTTTGGACAGGCGGAACGAAAGGTTTGTTTAAAAGTTTAGAAGGAAAAGAAATGAAAATAGCTAACGACAATGAAGTAAAAGAGCTTTTACGGGCTAAATTTTCCAAAGTTGGTAAAACAGGTAAAGTTAGTTATGTGGCGGCTGATTCTGCGTTTATGACTTATCAGTTTTTAAAAATGAACGGGTGGTTAGGCGTTAAATCATCGTTTTCTAATGATAAATTCTATCGGCATATTAGAATGCTTACAGAAGCGGGTTTATCACGCGCTTATTTGCAAAATTTGAATGGAATGGATAAATCTAACATCATTCCGTTTATTCGGTTTATAGGCGTGGATTTTGGCGCACAGTTGCCCCAAGGAATTACAGAAACAGAAACGGGCGCATTAGTTGGAGTTCCAACGATTGAAAAGCGTGCCGTTAGATACGGGTAAAACGTTTTAAAAAGCGCGTCACGGTGCGACCGTGCGAGAGGCGCAAGCCGCGCGTGCGGGCGTGACGGGTCGCGCGAATGAAACTTTAATTTTTAAAATTCTGAGAATTTTCTTTTATCTGAAATTTTTGTTTATTGAACGATTAAAGATTTAATTATGAAAAGAATTGAGAGTTAGTTTTATCTGAAACTTTTGTTTGTTGAGATTTGTATGTTTTATGCGCCTTCGCATTGCTCGGCTTACTTTTGAGAATGATGAATTTTTAGTTTGCGTTGTCAGATTGCGTTGTGCGAAAAGCCGCGCTTGCGCGGCGTGGCGGTACGCCCCGCGCTACGCAATCGACAAGTTAGCAAACTTTTTAAATTAAAAGGGTTGGAGTTATGACGGATAAAGAATTGGACGACTATATTTATAATTTAAAAATAACATTTCGCGGTGATTTGACTGACTTAGCGGCAGCTCTTGGAGCTTTAGATTTGGGCAGGACATACGGTTGGAAGGTTTTAAGAATTATCTATAGTTCTGTGACTTATAGGAAATATCAGAAAATTTTAGGGTTGGAATTTAAACTTGTTTTGTTAGAAACAACAGATTATTCAATGCGTTCTGCAGGTTTTAAATTGGTAACGGACTCTAAAAAATTCTGGGAAGTTGCTAAAGGTCATTTTTCAATAGATTCGAAAATTAAGACATTGGCGGTAACACCAACATAAATGTTGTTATTTTTTAACAACAGATAAATAATAAACCCATCATTTCTCTGGTGGGTTTTTTTATGTCTTTTTCTCGGCAATCTTCTAACATGGCAATTCCCGCAATGCCATCTAATGTTTTTAATGATTTAGGGCGGGTTTCTTTTGATGATGAAGTGGATTTTGATTTTTTTACCGTAAATTTTCCAGATGGTTCTAATCGCGTTTTTAACGACGAAAAAACTTTTTTGGCTTTTGTAGATTATTTGCGGTCTTT
>JAHFJG010000015.1 GCA_023246005.1 Candidatus Doudnabacteria bacterium | reverse complement strand
CGAAAAAAGCACGACGACAGCGAACCGGCTCTCCGCTTGTTCGAAGTCTACCAGGACCGCCCGCACACCAAGGAAGGCATCTTCATGTCCACGCCGCCGGCCTACAGCGTGTTCAAGCCTTTCAGCCAGACGGACGCACGCATGAGAATCGATGTCGGCAGATTCGCCGACTTCCCCAACCCTAGCCGAATCCGGGCCACGCTCATCGTCACCCCTTACGACAACGACTGGGTCACCAGTGTGGTGCGCCAATACGGGTATCGAACCATCGAGCTCTATTCCGAGTAGCATCGCAACCGCTTACCTACAACAGGTCAGCGGTCTTTTTTTATAAATAAAAAAACCGGCCTGTGTAGTAAGCCGGTAGCAGAACGGATGCTGACTCCTCGATGTTAGTCAGATTCTGGTTCCGCGTCCTTGCACGCCGAATCCGGGGGGAACAGTTTGTATTCTCGGCGACCAACGACGGTGCGGCCGATTGTAAAGGTAAACCCTGACAACCTCTCGACCGCTGAAACGAAAAGACGATCAAGCGTCTCTTCCTCTTGTGGCGTGAGCTGTGCGAAGCAGATGACCCCTTCGTCGTTGTCTATTGCTCGCGTCGGTTGAGCCGGGTCCGGCGCGCAATACCAGAGTTCAACGTGTGCCACCGCTCTGTCTCCACCCGTGGATATTCCTCCCGCAATCCGGGGGAATTGTCCTTCGGGAAATTGGCTCATTACGTGGTCACGCACCCACACAGCTTGCTTCGTGAACCAATGACTGTCCTTGACCCGTTTCTCCCGTGGTTCTGTCATTGCGCCCTCCATAGCATATTAAACGTCAAAAGAGCCTATGTGATTAGATCATCACACAAATCCCAGACGAAATCAAAGGGGTTCCTGTAATCAGTAACTCCAATTAAGATCGCCTTTGTTCGTGGTGACTTTGAGCAAATCTAACCCTTTGATTGATTTAAGAATCAGGCCACTTTGGTCGAGGCCTAGAAGTGAAGTGTTTTTGCCGTCGAAAAATGCGAAGATATTAAAATTTTTCTTGGATTGAATGTTTTGGGACAACATCTTAAGATTATTGGCGCTATCGTATTTCCAAACAAAGGCCAATCGGTTTTTGCTAATGTCTACCGGTGTCCCGTTGTAAGCAAGCGATTTGATAATTGCTGTCATAAGCATCTTGCGATTTTTACTGGTAAGTCTCATCTCCGTAGTATTGCCAGCTTGATCTGTGGCTGTGATGATGTCATCATTATCGAAAACTAAAGCGTCAGTGGAACTAAACTTGAGGTCGCGTACACTCGGGTCGAATTGCATAGATAATTCTGGAGTAGTCTTATCAATCGTAAAATTCACAGTCTGCTCCGTTTCATTGTTCCCCGCTTTGTCAGTGGAGTAAAACTTAATCGAATGAGCGCCTTCGGAGGAAACATTAACTTGATTCCAATAATCCTGATATCCTGAATTGTCCAAATTGTATTGAGTCTTAAGTATTCCGGAATTATCATCAATAGCAGGTAGAGCCAAACTTACATCGCTTCGGTAAAAACCGGATTGGCCTTGGGCGCCTGACAAACTGGCAGTTGTGACGGGCGGGAGTAAATCACTCGATTGGTCAGGATTAAGTATTGCTGACGGAATAATTATTTGATCCACAATGCCATCTCCGTTGTTGTCCAAATTAAGAGTGGTTTGATTTGACAACACTACATTGCCTATTAGAGTTGTGGTCACAGGCAAATTGCTAAAAACTTGCATTTGGGTCGTTTGACCGTTATCGATACTTTCGTCTTGCAATGTAAAGGTTCCGTTGCCAGTCCCTTTCAGATTTATATCATATTGCTGATTTTCATCGGTTGGCAAAAATACATATTTATGCTCGCCCCAAATTTCATAATCAGCCCCAGGGATTAGATTTTCAATGTCGCCAGCTTCAGTAAGTCCCGAATGATTGCCAGACTGGTCCACAACATCGATAGCAACCGGACTTTTAATTTTTATGCTTTCACCTTTAATTTGGCACGAGTTAGGATTCTGCTGCGTTTGATCGAGGGTTAGCACTTTGCCGCTTGTATCTAAATTAGTTGCGGCTAAAATGTTGACAATTTCTTGGCGGCTGCCATTGGCGCTAAGCAAATCGCCGTGGTTTGTCTTAGGGATAAAAAAGACATGATTCGGATCAGCCGCAATACTTTGAGCGCTTAACAATGGAACAGTGCTGTCGCCAGTGGTTATTGTGGGAAAATCAAAATTCGGCAGAAAACCGTTTTGCAGCGATTCGGTAAATTTTCCAAAAGTGGCGGTTTTGCAGCCAATGATATTATACAAATCAATGCCAGTCGTTCGAAGATCAAAATTATCAAAATCCGAAGTGCGAACATTATTGCTGTTAACCAGCGCTTGGTTATTAATCAAACCGCGAGTATTAAATTCTTGAACTGATAAATCATAATTCAAATCCTCGCTGATTATGGAAATCGGATTAGTCGAGACTAAATTATTTATATGGAAAAAACTGCCAATTTGGTCGTAGTAGGTTTGATTGGGCGCCAGATCATATACCACAGGCATATTTTGCGCCAGCTTTTTCATTTCATCTGAGTTTAATCCCGGCACGCCAAAGTTATCGCCATTAATCAAAGTTTTGTAAGCCTTAGGCGCTCCCAAATTCGGCACGCCCACCATCACAGCCTTGCCAATGTGATGATCAATCGGGTGCTCCTGCACATATCTTTTGACAATAAGTCCGCCAGTCGAATGGGCAATTATATCAACTTTGCCAGTTGCTTTTCCCGCATCAGTTTGATTGACTATGTAATCAATCTGGCCTTTGAGCGCTTCAACATTGATTTCATGACCATTGCTGTCCAATCCAGAAACTCCATATCGCCAATCATAAGGAAAAGTAAACAAATCTTTGCCTTCTGTGTAGCCTTGGTTTATGAGTTCAGTGATTAGGCCTTGGGTGTAGTCATAAAGAGTTATGATTTTATTACCAACGGTTTGAGTTTTACTTTTTATTACACCCTGAAGGACCAAGCTTGTATCTAATAGGGCTAAATTGTTTTTAAATTGAAGAGGATCCATGAAGCTATCGTTATTCAGTGGATTCAACATTCTAAGGATGTCGGCCCAAATCAGATCATTGTCTTTTGTAAATTCCGACCCCAAAACACCCGGAACGATCAAAATCGGAGTTTTGGAACTTTCTTTCTGATTCGTAAAAGTGCAAACTACCGAACTAAAAGGATAGGCATTAATTGAAACCCCACCAGCGACATTAGTCACAGAAATTTGAGGATTACTGCTCTGGCAGACAACTTCTCTGTTTTGCCAGCCAGGTAAAGACTTTTCAGTCAAAACAAAATTAGTACCAGCACCGGCTATTGCAGATATGAGGTGCGAACCGCTCCCAGATTGGGTTTGAATCTGGAATTGCTGACTAAAACTGTCGTAAGGATAAGCGACTCGGAGATCAAAATCAAAAACAGCATCATCTCCAATGCTGTTTTTGACAATAGTGATATTAAAATACGGAATGAGAATTACAGCTTTAGCAAGAGGGGCAACCAGGAAACTTAAAACAAAAATTACAATTAGTAATCTTAAACTATAATCATGGAAAGCTGATATTTTTAGTTGCAAATATGACATAAAATAAAAATAGTGACTTGAACAAGACTAGTATTAATATCGCGACTATTACCCAAAATAATATATTTTTACGTATTTGGTTTTTTATCAAATAAATGATGGCACCTGCGCAACCAACAATTTGTACTAATAAAACTAATAGTAACAATGACTTATTACTTTCCTGGAACAAACGGTTTGTCAAAGACAAATACCCAAATGTACTACCCCAAATTACTTCTGGCACAATGAACATTCCTAGAAATATTGAAAGCCAAATTTTTTGTGTTTTTGACATATTTTTCCTTACTTAGTTAAAAATAGCCCTTAAAAGGCTATTTTTATTTTAATTTTTCTTTATGGTTAAAATTTATACCCATCGCTTCCGCTTGTCAAATTAGAAAATTAAGTTAGGGGATCCAGATCATCAGTTGGCGAGCTCGGCGAAGCGACAATATTTTGCACTCGTCCGACCTGGCTATCGGTTAAGCGTACCTTTATCCCGCGCGGGTGGAAACTGGAACTAGTCAGCAGGTCTGCCACAATTCCGCGCGTGAGCTGACCTGTGCCTTGATCTTCTTTGAGCACAATATCAACTTCCAATCCTGGTTTTATATTTTGCCTATTTTGCCCGTCCATAGCTTTCAAAAAAAATTAAGAATTATAGATTATAAATTGTAAATGTTGGAAAGATTATCAGTCATCTTCCTTAATTTATCATTTAAAATTTATAATTCATTGATCCCCATTTGTAGTTTTAACTATTTTTATCAGTATGGCAATAATTTGATCAATTTCGGCCAAATATTTTGAGCAATTTACTTCTACTAATTTGCTCTCATTCAAAAGGTTCAACCAATACCTGGTTTCTCTGGCCTCTTTTGAGGCAATCGACATTTTATGAACGAAATCTTTCCTACTCTGACCTGCTATTGCCTCTTCAACATTTGCGCCGATACTCGTAGCACTTCGAAGCAGTTGTTTTGAAATGACCCATTCGTTGCTCTTAACTAATACTTTATACAATGCGATAATTGATAGAGCAAAAGCAAAGCTCTTCTTTTTAATTAGATTGTCTTTTTCCACCATGCCCATAATTTATAATTTATCATTTCTAATTTTTTATTACGTGATAGTTTCTTGATTTTTGCCTCAGCCTTGCTGGCCATAGACCGATTGCGGAATTTTTTGGAAAAAATCAGCCTGACCGGCCTGCGTCCCCTAGTATATTTCGCGCCAAGATTGGAAGAATTATGCTCTTTGACTCGACGCGGCAAATCAGTCGTGATTCCAGCATAAAATGTTTTGTCCGCGCATTTGAGGATGTATAAGTAATACATTGCGTCTCAACGATGAGGACATCCACCCCAACAACAAGGCCGGCGCATGCCTTTCCGCATTTTATCAATACCGACTTTGATACGACGATTTCTGGTCCCGTCTTTCTTGGCAGATGTAACCCAGCAAATCCATTCATTGCGGGCAAGCGGTGTGATATCCGCCCATGCATCCTTCGCCAGATGATCAGAATCGATTGCCTTGCGAAAATCCGTGGGTATTTTATGAACTGCTTCTTTTTTGGCCATAAGTTTATTTTTTGAGGATATAAGGATGGTACATTTTTATAACTCCCCTTCAAATGCTTTTTGGAGAATAGATTGTTTGAGATCTTTCAAATCCTTTTTTTAATCTCATCTAGAATTCTAGAAAATTCGTTTAAATGTTCCTTAAAGACGATGATATTTTTATTCACCTCTTTCCCGTCTTTCATCCAGGTTTCTGACAATTTTAAATACTTTCTACCGATCTGCGACTGTTTGATTTCAAACAAATAAGTATTTTTGCCTAACTGAAGACGCTCGAAAGAAATAGCCGGATTTACTATCTTTTCTTTCTTCTTCACTGACTTCGGCTCATCAACTTGAATCTCTGTTGTAGCAGATGTTTTCTTCTTGAACAGTCGGAAAAATAAATAGCCTAAAATCAAACCAATGACTATATAAACTATTCGCATATTATTTATCCTTTCAAATTACGCCCGCTCGACGAAGCCCGTGCGTAGCCGGATAATATAAACCTTTTACTCGTTGAGAATTATAATATTCGGACATTTTAACTAACGACTTTTCAGATAATTTTCAATTCTTTTGGTATCTTCTATTTGCTGATCCGCTTTGTAATAAATCTCAATAAACTCGACTAATAAAGTCTCCTGATGATAAGCGTAAATAATTCTTATCCCGCTTTTAACTCCTCTTCCTTTTAAAGCTTTGCAGCTAAATTTCTTTAATTTATAAATCCTAACTCCAGCCGCATGAAAACCTGGAACTTGAAAAACGCTAAGATTGTTGATCTCCTTTAGGTGAAATAACTCAATTGCGTTTCTTTTCGCTACTTCTATATCTTCGTTCAAAGTTCTGAATTTTTTTAACAATTTCTTCAGATCTTTATCAAATTTAGGAATGCTTCTATAGTTCATCTCCGTAATTTCTAACTGAATAAGCTGGAGTTCTGTAAAAGACCGATTCATAATCGATGGGCTTACCTTCTTCTGCCGTCAACCACGGTACGTCTTCATGAGAATAATCTCTCATTTCTGCAGCAGTCTTGTCGCTCAATCTGGCAAGAACATCATCTATCGTCTGTAATTCGTCTGCAGTAAAACTGGATAAATCAGGATCGCGCAGTGGTAAATATCGTTTTTGATTATAACTAAAATACTTGTTAGTAATTTTAACTAGGTCGTTGTTTTCCTCCATTTCTTTTACAATCGTTGGAAATTCTATTGGTGTTGGGCCATAATGATTACGGATATATATAGCTCCGATTAACTGCTCCTCAAATTTTTCATAGTAATCAAAATCTATGAAATATAATAATTTACACAGTACGGCTTCGCCAACATTTGGCTTCCCAGCGACTTTTTTGAGAATATACAATAAAACTTCCTGAAATTTATCTAGTTTTTCCTGGGGCACGCTAATTCGTTCTTGTGGCCTTGGTTCTATTTTAGTGATCCGATTTTTTTTCGAAATTTCTATTTTTGGTGTCATACACATATCCAAAAAGTCTTCCAACGACAAACTAAAAATATCTGCAAGCAAATTCGCTTCAGAAATAGTTATTTCCCTTTCGTCTTTTTCAATCTGGATATAGGTAGGCCGAGAGATATTTAATTTTTGCGACATAAAATCCTGTGAAAAGCCGCCGGCTTCTCTTAAGGATTTTACATAAGCCCCATAGTTCATAGGTTTATGATTAATATTCATTTTCTCTATTATATCATGTAATGAATACTTGTCAAGGCCTATGTCAATAATCTTGACAAGTATATAGGATTTGCTAAAATCTATCTATGGCGGAGGCCTAGTCGAGATCAAAACCAAAGTTCACAGATAATTAACTAGGAAAGATCAATCAAATCATATGCAGAAAAACTATTCTGATTCTGATATTGAGACGGTCTGGAAAAAAGGTTCCGTGGCATCAAATAATGATCCTGGAGTATTTCGAAAAGACCAATGTGGCGCATGGATCAAACGTTCCGAGTACGGCAATCGTGGTTCCAAATACGGCTGGGAAATTGACCACATCACGCCGGTTTCAAGCGGTGGGGGTGATTCGTTGAGCAACCTCAGACCACTCCAATGGGAAAACAACGTCGCAACTTCAGATGGAAAATTGAAATGTGTCCCTTCTTCTTTATATTTATTAATATTCGCGGGAGTGAGTATATCAAACTTAACAATCAACTCCTTGATATATTCTTTCGCGAAGGCTTTAGTGCCGTATTTATTTTTGAATTCAGTTGTCATAAACTACCTAAATCATGCCATTTTTCAGCTATAAAATCAAAAGACGGCATATGCCGCCTTTTCTTATATTCTAATGTCTCCCACCGAATCTTGGACCCCCGCGATGTGCACCACCATTGCCATTCCCGTGAGGCCGATCATATGGCCTTTCATCTATCGATCCGCCTTCCGGGCGCGGCAGTAAAATTTTGTGAGACAAATTGATTCTGCCCATATGATCAATTTCTATAACTTTCACATCCAGCTCATCGCCAATTTTTACCACGTCTTCAACGCTTCCGACTCTGTGCCAGGCAAGCTCGGAGATATGGCAGAGGCCATCGTGGCCTGGCGTTAATTCAACAAAAGCGCCAAAGTCCATAATGCGGTTAACTTTGCCTTTAAACACTTCGCCAACTTTAATTTCCCGGGTCAAGTTATAAATAATATCCAAAGCCTTTTTCATGGCTTCCGCATTGTTAGATGCCACCATGACCAAGCCTGAATCTTCAATGTCGATCTTAACGCCGGTTTCGGCAATAATTTTATTGATGATTTTGCCGCCAGTACCAATCACGTCGCGGATTTTTTCCGGATTAATCTGCAAGGTTTCGATCCTCGGTGCTAATGGCGACATTTCCGCGCGAGGAGCGGAAATCGTACTTTTCATTACACCGAGAATATGCATGCGGCCGTCTTTAGCCTGCTTCAATGCTTGGTCCAGAATATCCACAGTCAAACCTTTGGTCTTTACATCCATTTGCAGCGCGGTAATGCCTTTTTCAGAGCCAGTAACTTTAAAATCCATATCGCCGTTAGCGTCTTCAATGCCGGCAATGTCGGTCAAAACTTTAAACTTGCCGCTTGCTGTATCCAAAACCAATCCCATAGCCACTCCGCCAATCATAGCTTCAATCGGCACACCGGCGTCCATCAAGGCCAAAGTCGAGCCGCAGGTCGACGCCATGGAAGTTGAGCCGTTGGAGCCGAGCACTTCGGAAACCAATCTTAAAGTGTAAGGAAATTTTTCTTTTTCTGGAATCACAACTTCGACTGCGCGTTCAGCTAAAGCGCCGTGGCCAACTTCTCGGCGTCCAGGACCACGGATTGGAGCGACTTCGCCCACAGAAAAGCCGGGAAAATTATAATGGTGAATATATCGCTTGGTCGTTTCTTCGAAATCTTCCATGCCATCAAGAATTTGCGCGTCGCCCGAGGATCCCAGAGTCACGGTGGTCAAAACTTGCGTCTCACCGCGATTAAATAATGCGGAGCCATGAGTGCGTGGCAGCACACCAACCTGCGCAGACACAGGACGCGTGATATTTAGCTTGCGCTGATCCACTCGCTCTTCTTTGTCTAGAATGTGGGTGCGGATAATTTTCTTTGTCAATTTTTCTATGGCCAGTTTGGTGTGCAAACCAACATTGAAATCGGATTTATCTTGATAGGCTTCAGTCAGGGCTGTGTTGATTTCAGCAGCTACTGCATCGAATTGCGCTTCGCGAACTTCCTTTGGAAAATTGCCAAACAAAGCTTTCTCAACTTTATCTTTAAACTTTTCAACTCGTGCAATCACCTCTTCGTCAGCCAGTAAACGCGCGACTTCTGCTTTAGTTTCTCCAGCTTGCTTGACCAAATCGTTTTGCAGTTTGATCAAAGTTGCCAAATGCGGCATAGCAAACTTAATCGCAGCAGTCATATCTTCTTCTGTGACTTGTTTTGCTCCTGCCTCAACCATCAGCACATGCTCGCCAGTGCCGGAAACAACTAAGTCCAAATCCCCGATTTTTCGCTGGGCATAATCGGTGTTCAGCACAAATTTGCCTTCTGCTCGTCCGACGCGGACTGCCGCAATCGGCCCTTCAAATGGAATATTGGAAATCGCCAATGCCGCTGAAGCTGCGTTGATTGCCAGAATGTCTGGATCATTAATCTCGTCCACAGACAGAATTGTGGCTACAACTTGCACATCATTGCGCATGCCTTCCGGGAAAAGCGGACGAATCGAACGATCAATCAATCGGCCAGACAAAATTGCTTCGTCTGTAGCGCGGCCTTCGCGCTTGATAAACCTTGAGCCTTTGATCTTGCCAGCGGCATAAAGCCTTTCCTCGTAGTCAACCAAAAGCGGAAAATAATCCATTCCTTCGCGCAGCTTCTTGCTCATCACAGCCGTGGCCAAAACCACAGTGTCGCCAAGCTTGGCCAATATTGCGCCATTGGCCTGCATGGCCAAATCGCCGGTTTCAAAAGAAATTCTTTTGCCAGCCAAATCTGATTCAATTTTACCTTTTTTCATTGTATGAACCTTTTGTGTCCGCGATTGTGCTTTTGCACAGAAGTTGTACTAGATTCGAATAATGAATAGCGAATGATGAATTATGAATCATTCCTAATTCGGAACTAATACAGCCTCTTTGCTACTAGCACTTGGCGGAAATTAATTATTTGTTAAGCTTGAGCTTGCATTCTGTCATTCCCGACATTAGCTTGGATTGGGCTAAGCCCAATCCATAATGCTATCACAGGCGGGAATCTAGATCCCGGATCAAGTCCGGGATGACGGACTATTTATTGAGCTTAAGTTTGTCCGTCAGCTTGTCCCAGCGCTTTTCGTCTTCGCTTTTCAAATAGCGAAGCAAGCGGCGGCGGTTGCCAACCATCTTCAGAAGTCCGCGGCGGCTATGGTTGTCCTTTTTGTGCTGGTCGAGATGCTCGGAAACTTTTTCGATTTCGCGAGTCAGAATCGCTACCTGAACTTCAGGAGAGCCAGTGTCGTCCTTGTGAACCTGAAACTTCTTGATAATATTCTCTTTTTCCTTGGGAGTTAACATCAATTACCTTTCTGCACGCTATAGCGAGGAAAACGCTGTCCGTGGATTTAATAACATTCTGATTTTAACACGATTCTTTAGTTTGATCAAGCTCCTGGTTTTGCTATACTATAGTCGCGCAATATTAATATTTCCACATTGGACGACAATGCCTGAAACCAAAACAAAACTGCAAAAATACTATAATCAATTCCTTGAATACTTAGAAATCGAACGGAATCGATCTAAATTGACTTTGCGCAATTATGACCACTATCTAAAAAGATTTGTTGATTTTTGCGCCAAGCAAGGTGTCACAGACCCTGATGATGTGGATTTGGAACTGGTCCGCTCTTTCCGGCTGTTTCTCAACCGAATGACAAACAAAGACAAAAATCTGAAAATCATCACCCAAAACTATCATCTGATCGCTTTGCGCAGTTTTCTCAAATATCTAGCCAAACGCGACATAAGGTCTTTGGCCGCGGAAAAAATAGAGCTTCCCAAAATACCGGCTCGCACTGTGGAATTTTTGGACGTTGAAGATGTCGAGCGGCTGATAAAAGCTACGGATGAAGAAGAAAATAAGCTGGCAAGATTGCGCGACCGCGCCATTCTCGAAGTGCTTTTCTCAACCGGCCTTCGCATTTCGGAATTGATTAGCCTGAAACGCGACAATATTAATCTAAAAAAAGGCGAGTTTGCTGTGCGCGGCAAGGGTGACAAAATGCGGCTTGTATTTCTATCGCATAAAGCTATTGAGTCTCTCAACCAATACCTCAAAGAGCGCGCGGATAATTCCAAGGCCTTATTTATCCGCCATGATGCCAAAGAGTCAGTAGAAAAACAAATGGAATCCATGTCCGAAAAGATTTCTGGCCTGACTCCGCGTACAGTTCAGCGCATTATCAAAAAGTACGCCAAGCTCGCCGGCATCACAAAAAAAATAACGCCGCATACATTAAGGCACAGCTTTGCAACTGATCTGCTGACTAATGGCGCGGATATCCGATCAGTCCAAGAACTTCTCGGCCATGCCTCAATTTCCACCACGCAAATTTATACTCACTTGACTAACAAGCGTCTGCGCGACGTGTACGAAAACTTTCATAGAACTGGGAAATAGCTTATACTAAAGATAACAATTTCATGGAGGCTGTCATGATCGCCAATAATCTGATCAAGGCCTCTGTTGAGGCCGCGGCAAGCCAGAAAATCATGATTATCAACGGAAGCGCGGAAGTGCTCGAATTGCTTGAGATCGTAGAGAATTCCGGCCAATTCAGTGTCGTGTTCATAGAATCAAAAGAACGCGCCTACAGCAAGATCAAGCAGGTCCAACCCAATCTCGTCATTCTGTGCGTGGACATCGATGACATTGAAGGCTTCAAGATTCTCTCAATGCTCAAACTCGATGCTGCAACGAAAGATATTCCGGTGCTGACCTCTTACACGACCAGGTCTGACAGCGAGGGTGATGGCGACTCGGACGATGTGGAACCTGAAACCAAACTAGGCATATCGTCCATCTACACGCCCCTTCCAATGAACTAGCAAACACAAGCGACCGATTGCTCGGCCGCCTCGCCCACCGAAGCTTTATGCGGAGGTGGGCTCTTTTTTTACCGTTTCCTTGCTGGCGATTTGCTGGCGCCACAGCGCGGCGTACAAGCCATGAAGCTGCAACAGCTGATCATGAGTGCCCTGCTCCACTATCTTGCCTTTTTCCAAAACAAAAATCGTATTGGCATGCATGACCGTGGAAAGCCTGTGCGCCACCAAGACATTGATTAAGTCTTTTCTTGTCCGCTCAATTTCCTTGATCGTCTGCGTGATCTGCTCTTCAGTGATGGAATCCAGGCTGGAGGTGGCCTCATCAAAAATAATCAAATCAGGTTTGCGTAAAAGGGCTCTGGCAATAGCTAAACGCTGTTTTTCACCCCCGGAAAGTTTCAACCCGCCCTCGCCAATTCTCGTCTCAAGCCCAAATTTTCCGCGTTGCAACAAGCTTACGGCAGCCGCTGCGCTTAACGCGGCTAAGCATTCCTCGTCTGAAGCCTTGGGCTGGGCAAACAACAAATTTTCCCGAATGGTGCCGGCAAACAACTGGGTGTCTTGGGCTACCAAGCCAATGCGCGCGCGCAGTTTTTCCAAATCCAAATCATTGGCACTGATCCCGTTAAATTCCACAGATCCGGCAGTAGGCTTGTACAAGCCCACCAGCAACTTAACCAATGTGGTCTTGCCGCTGCCAGAAGGCCCGACAAATGCGATTGTTTGTCCGGCTTTGATTGCCACATCAACTTGGGTCAATGCCGGTTTTTCCCCAGTCTCATATCTAAAATCAACTTGCTTAAAGTTAATTGACTGCAGTTCGTCCACAACCTTTGGGTGGTCGGGCTTTTTTTCCGGCGGCATGCGCAAAATTCCTTCCAACCGATCCATGGAAGCCCTGGCTTCCTGGTATTGCTGCGCGACTGTGCCTAGTTCCTGCAAAGGATTAAAAATCAAAAACGAATAAAATAACAGGGTAAAAAATTGTCCCAGACTGATTGAGTGTAAAAACATCAGCCAGAACATAAGGAACATTAGAAACGAACGCAAAGAGTTAATGATGGTGCCTTGGACAAAACTTAATGTTCTGACAGTTTTGACCTTGTTTAATTCCAAGGCCAAAATTTCGTCATTGGTATCATTCAAGCGCTTAATTTCTTGGTTTTCCAAACCCAAACTTTTCACCAGTTCGACATTGCGCAAAGTTTCAGTGGTCGATCCAGCCAATGCCGCAGTTTGATTTATGATTCGCACTTGCGCGGTTTTAATTTTCCGGCTGATCATAAATGTCACCACACCGAGCAGCGGAATCATCAGTATATAAACGAAACCGATGAGCCAGTGCACGATAAACGCATAAGTCAAAACAAATATCACCCCGACAAGCGAAAAAAATAAAGAATTAACCAAGCTCGTGACGAGTGCCACCGCATCAGTGCGGGCCTTTTGAAGTTTTTGCAAAAATTCCCCGCTTCTCTGATCCTCAAAAACGACATAAGGCAGAGAAAACGAATGGCTGACACTGTCCGCATACATCTTAGCGCCTAGTTTTTGGGTGATGACATTAACATAATAATCCTGAAAATTTTTCGCAATCCGAGAAACCAATGCCGCGCCTATGCCTGCCAAGAGCAGCAGGAAAACTCCGCGCAAAAAATCAGGCTTGGCGATTTGATTCAAACGCGTGGCATACCGGTCAATCAAAAGACGCAAAATTTGGGGGTCAAATAACGAAAACACCTGGTTGATTGTAGCCAAGACCAGGGTGCCGATTAAGATTTTTCGGTAATTTTTAAGATAAAACCAGAGTAACTTCACGTATGATTACTGTGCATTAACTTTAATCGTATACGGCTTAGCAATATTGCTGGCAGGCCAATAAGGCGTAAAATCAAACGATTGATTGGCTGTAAACGAAATGCTTTTTGATGATCCAGAATAAATTGTCCCTGAATTAATCACAGAACTTCTAAAATCAAGCCCGCCATGATAAACATTGCTTGAGCTGACATTAAACGTAATTTCCACAATCGTGCCCTTCGGCACATTTATCTGTGACGGATTAGCTCCAACATCATCAGCCACAATAACAAATGTCTGAAGCGTTGGCTGCGGCGGCGCGGGCGTATTTGCCATTGGTGTAACAGTTGGCGCAACAAAAGAAAAAGTTCCAAGAATATTATTATAATCCGTGTCGGATTTGAATGACCCATTGTCGGCATTATCAAATCCTTGGGAATAACCATCCACGAAAACATCATAATCAGATCCAATGATCAGCGCGTACCTGGCCGGACCGCCCTCACCTGTGCACGAAACTGACTTCACGGCGATATTCGGATTATTTATTTTATCTATGTTGCATACAACTGCAGGACCGCCAGGAATTTGGGCTGGTGGGTTTAATGCCAAATTATACGATTCATTAAAGTAATCAGCTCCGGTTTTGCGCAAGTTGCCTTTCAGAGAAATCAAAACGAGCGGGCCGACATGATATCCCTTGATCGGATTCTGCGCATCGCCCAAAACAGAATTGCCAGAAATACTGCCGACTTTCAGATTCGGCGGGTATTGAAGCGAGTAACCGTATTTGCTGTTCGCGTAGACCTGCCAGCCAGCCGTAAGATTGTTCGTTTGGGTTTGATCAGGTAGCGGTGTTTGATTTGAATTTAAATTTGAACTATTCTGCTGGGCTGTTGGAGAAGGAGGATTAGTATTTATTCTCTGGCGAATAATCAAAAACCCGACAATAACGAAAACAACGGCCAGAACAAACATAATGACTAAAGTTGTATATCCGCGTTGGGTGTTCATGATTTTACCTCAAAAGTATAGCCCAAATCCTGAAATTTTGGAACTATCGCTCTTAAAACTTCCAAATCTTTGGGCGCATTTGGGCCGCCAATATGCATCAAGATCACAGAGCCTGACTTTGCTTTTCGAAAAATATTTCGTTCAATCCGATCCGTATTTGAATTAAACGCATCAGCTGAAATAACATCACCATTATCTATGGTAAACCCTAAATTTTTGACTAATTGATCGTCGTGAGGACTGCGGCAGATTCCGGGAAAACGGAAGAATGTGGGAGTTTGGCCGGTAAATTTTCTGATTACTTCTTGAGTTTTATTGATTTGGTCAATTTTTTCCTGGTCTGTAGTTAAAGTTCTTAACCAATAACAGTGCGGAGTAAAACTTGACTCGTCGTAGCTGTGATTTTGAAAAGAAAAATTTTTATTGGAACTTAAATTTTTCATCAAATCAGGATAGCTTTCTGCAAACAATCCGGAAACAAAAAACGAGGCCGGGATTTGGTTCTGGATCAAAAAATCAAATACTCCTGCATCGTACCAAAATTTTACTTGCCCTGTCTTAACTTTTGCTTCCATCCCCTGGCTCATATCTGCGTCAAAGGTCAAATAAATTGTTTTCGGGATTATAGGGCCGATAAATTTTGCCATGGCCAAATGTGGCGGCATACTCAAAAATAAAAAAAGAAAAAAGATATAGCAAAATTCCTTAATCATACCTATAATTCTATTTGCCAATAACCTGTTTGATTATTGTCTTGACCGTGTTAATGGGAATTGAAAAACTAATACTGTTTGAACCTTGGACCGTGGCTACGTTGATACCCATGACATTGCCATTTAAATCAAGAAGCGGGCCTCCGGAATTGCCAGGATTGATAGCCGCATCGGTTTGGATAATCCCAGTCAACTGTTCCGTGGATCCGTTTGCCGCGTCTGAAGCTGTAATGGTTCGATTAAGACCAGAAATGATGCCTACTGAAACCGAGTTATTGTATTCACCCAAAGCATTGCCAATGGCAATCACGGATTGACCAAGTTGGAGACTGGTCGAGTCGCCGAGTATCGCTGGTGTAAATTTGCCATCAATCTTCACGATCGCAATATCATTATTCTGATCAATATAAATTACTTTTGCCGCTTTCTGACTGCCGTCGCTTAACAATGCTGTGTATTGCGCTGTCTGATCATTCACTACATGACGATTGGTCAAAATGTAGCCGTCAGAAGTGATGATAAAGCCAGTGCCAGCTCCGACTTTCTTAAGAGTAGTGCCGTTTTGGTGATAAACCGGCACTTGATAGCCAAAATTTTTAAAAAACGGGTCATTGCCGAAAGGATTCTCATAAGTCACGGTGAGATTTGGCACTTCTTTCGAAATCACGATTGATGCCACGGATGGCGAGACTTTGGCTACCGCTTCTGTCAAAAGCTGATCTTGAGATTTCTGGTGTATGACCTGGCGATTTTGCGCTTCCGTGTCGGATAAGGTTTTCTGATCAGCTGAAACTATGCCTAATTTTTTCTGCAAGTCCGCGACTTGTTTTTGTAAAGCTGAAATTTGGGCTGATTCAACCTGCTTGCGATTAGCTAGTTTAAAGGCATAAAACGCGCCACCGCCCAAAATAGCTGCCAATAAAATAATGGCAATAATTTCTCTTAAACGATCCATTTATCTACTCCTTTTGTCTTTTGCAAAAATAAAAATGTAAAATATTTCTAAAACGGCCAGCGTATTCACAAGCAATAATACAACGAACCAAATCGGCTCATTGTTACGGGCCGCTTTCCACAGGGCATAACCCTTCCAAGGCACGGTCCAGATTACAAGAAAGATTACGACTGGAGGGACCCACCAAAAATGAGCTAAATAATTCATAAAATCAATATAACAAAAAACAGCCCTTTTTTCCAGAGCTGTTTTCGTTTGATTACATTTTGTTCATACCAGCGCCATCTGGCTTGCATTCTCGACATCGCATACTGTGAGTGGCCACCTCATAAATCGCCGAGAGAGCAACTAAGACGTAAATTATTTTAGCCAGCGCAGAAGTCATGCCGCCTACCCACATACCGATGTCTGTATGGAATAAAGCAAACAAGCCCCAATTAAGGCCACCAATTACCAAAAGGGTAAACGTGACCATGTGCAGACCTTTCATATGTCCCATCATTTGTTTCTCACCCCCTTTATGAGCATTATCAATACAACCTAAGCATATCCCTGGAAAATGAATTTGTAAAATACCTATTTGGCAAGCAAGACGCTGATCTGGCTATCCAGCTGGGTGTAACTATCCAACTTCTGGCCATTGATGAAAAACGTCGGGGTAGAATTGACGCCTAAGGCATCACCGTCTTTTTGGTCTTGGGTAATATTATCAATGTATTTGCCGGTTGAAACTTCAGTCTTAAATTTGTTGACATCCAATCCAATCTGTTGGGCATAATTGACATAGTTGCCCGTTGGATCTATTACACCTGCCCAATCATTCTGGCGCTGATAAAGCAGGCCTTCCATCTCCCAATACTTGCCTTGCGCTCCTGCGGCTTCCGCGGCTTCGGCAGCTGATAAGGCGTTGCTGTGCTGGGCAAGAGGAAAATTTCTAAATACGAAACTAAAATTGGCATTGGCTTGATATTTATCAACCACTTGTTTGACTGGATCGTAAGCTTGGGCGCAAAACGGGCATTCAAAATCGCCGAATTCAACCACAACGACTTTGGCGCTAGCAGTGCCGGTCATATGAGAATAGTCGCGAGAAAAAACCTTATCGCCTTTAATATCTGGGTTGGCTTGGATCAACGCTGGCGAAATTGATTTGAGCCAAACCGCCAGCCCAAACATGCCGGCAACCACCAGCAAAATAATGATTATCGTGACTAAGGCATTTTTGTTCATGATAATTTCTTTCTATAAATTAACATACAAGCTGTGATGACCACGAACACGATCAATGACAGCAGCGGCACTGTCAGAAACCCAAACCAAAAATGATAATTAATCGTACAAGACACGCCAGCGCTGCAAGGAGCCAGGCTTTCTGGAATAATCCGATACTGCAATAAATTATGATAAATCGAAATCAGTCCTCCGATTGCGGTCATGGTCAGGACAATATATTCAAAATTAGTCACCTCCATGACAATCGCAGCCCCTAAAATAATCACCAAAGGATACATGAAAATCCTCTGATACCAGCAAAGGATGCAAGGCGTCCAGTGAAGAACCTGGCTTAAATATAAGCTGCCCGCTGTTGCAATTAAGGCCTGGGCCCAAGCCAGGTATAACAGATTTTTCTTAGTCATAAGACTATGATACCAGAGAATCGCCAAAAAAGAAACTTCATTTTAACATTTTGGCAATGCCCAAAGCTGTGCCATCAAAAATTTTCTGTTCAACAACAATTATCCCTGTTTTTTGTCGCAATAACCTGATCAATGGCTCGTTCCGACTGACTCCGCCATCAACAATTATTTTTAACGGCTTGTATGGCAATTCATGAATAATGATGGCAGTTTCATCAATCAATTGTCTGATGAGTAGATTCAATTTTTTCCGATTATCCAAGACTTCTTCTATCTTTTTTCCACCCCAGCCGATTTTGGCTTCCAAAGCATATTTAGGTTTATTCAAACTTGGTGTAATTGTTGTGTAAAAACCAGATTTGATCAAGAAGCGGTCTGTGATCTGGACAATAAAGGTACCTGTGCCAAAAGTAACTTTGGTGCTTCGAGGCTTAATTCCAGCAGCATAAGTGCTTGCTTGCTGGTCTCCGCAAACAGCCAACACTGGGCAGTCAAGTCCAGATATGCTGCCGTCTAAACTCCCGAAATAAGAAATTGAAGGCAGGACTTTTGGCAAACATTGTTTTGGGATATTGAAAAGCTTCAGAAGCTCATCATCCCAAGACTGTCTTTTAATATTATACAGCAATGTTCTTGATGCGTTTGTCCGATCAGTCAAATGCGGATGATTCTTGACAAAATTCCATAAAATCCACGAGTCAATTGTTCCAAACGATAATTGACCGGCGGCTAGCAATGGCTTTGCTGCTTTAACATTGTCTATTATCCAGGCAATTTTGGATGCTGAAAAATACGCTTCAATTGGCAATCCGGTTTTGTTTTGAACAAATTTTTGGTACTTTTTAATTAAAGCTAAACAATAATTTTTGGTTCTGTTATCCTCCCAAACAATTGCCGAATAAATTGGCTTGCCATCAGTCTTGCTCCAAGCAATGATTGTCTCTCTCTGGTTGGTTATTCCTGCTTTACAGATACGCTTCGGATCAATTCCGCTAGCTTTTAAAACTTTCAACATGACTAATCGGGATTTTTTGAGAATTTCCATGGGATCCTGTTCAACCCGATTCCCTTTCACAAATTTATTCAAATGAAGATATTCTTTCGCCAATAAATTCTGCTTCGAATCAAAAATAAAAGCTTTAACCCCAGTGGTACCCACGTCTAAAACCAGCGAGAATTGCTTTCTGATCATTTTATTTCCCGGATATATTCTCAATTAATTTTAAAAAGGTTATTTTGGGATCAGATTTTTGCTTGATGATCTGATAGAGAGTCTTAAGAATCGGCAAATTAAAGTAGCGGGGTTTGATCTTTTGCCAAAAGGAACCAATTGCGATCAAGCCTTCGCTTTCGAGAGAACATTTGCCAAACTTAATCAAATCGTGCCCAACTTGAAAATGCAGCGAATCAGTGCTAAACCCCGTGGCAATCAAGTCGCCCAAACCGCAAAGCCCCAAAACTGTTTCAACCTTTCCGCCAAGTGTTTTCGTTATCAAAGTCATTTCATTGATTATTTGGGTGATCATCCAGCCTTTAACATTGTGTCCGAGTTCCAAACAATCGGCCATGCCGAGTGATATCGCGTAAATGTTTTTCAGGGTGCCGGCATTTGCAGCGCCTCTAACGTCACTGGTGTAATAAAGATGAAAAAAATTCGCAGCTAAAGCATGGGATACTAATTGAAAACATTGCCTGTTTCTGGTCGCCATCACGCCAATAGTCGGAAATTTTTTCATTATCTCTTCTGCGATCATCGGTCCGCAGAGTAATCCAAATCTATTTCTTGGCAAATATTCGGCCAGCAAAACATCCATATTTTTTCCATGCTTCCCCTCCAAGCCCTTAGCCAGAGAAACCACGAAAGCCTTCTTGTTCAGCAAAGGCTTAATTTTCTCTAAAACCTCCCGAATTGCCCATGATGGAAGGCAAAGAAAAATCAAATCAGAGTCAGGAATGAGCGATTCCAAAGATAATTGTTTTTTCATTTTCAAAGGGTTTTTGTCCCAGAATCTTACCTGATTCTTGGCGAAAAGCGAGCCAACAGCTGTTCCGATCTGACCTGCGCCTATAACCGTAATTTTTATTGATTTCATAAGAGTAAATTTCAATTAACATTATAAGCATACCAAAAAATCGCCTAAAAGGCGATTTTTTGTGGGAAAATGTAAAAACTATTTTTTGTTTATTTTATAAAAATAATAAAGGGCCAAAGGGGCGCCCCAGTTGGCAAAACGCTCTATAAAATCTAGCCAACCAACTCCCATTAAAGGCCTGATCAATGCTGTCCAAAATCCCCAAAAAGTAGCCCAAAGCAGGATCCAATTAATCGGCTTTACTAATACGATCAAAGCCACGATCAGATCGGTAACGCCTACCAAAAATATCAAAGTCGCGGCTGTATCATGACTGAGGTGTGTAAACCGCATCATCCAGCTTACCCAATCGGCTTTTTTGCCAATAGCTAAAAGCCCGTGCCCGGTAAACTCGCCGGCAACGCCGATTTTGAGCGCCCACTCCATTTTTTGCATATTTGTCATATGTTTTGTTTCTTAATGTTGTATATTATATATCTCTAATTATTATACTCCTAAACGCGAAGCGCGCAATATATATAAAAAGACCTGAGCGGAAAGCCGCTCAGGCCGTCGATCATTGTTCAGCGAACTGCGAGAGTCTCGGCCGCGAATTCGATCCCGATCGGATTGATCATGACTCGTTTTTCGCCCTTCTCGATGTAGCCAGCGAGAACAGCATGGAAGTCGTAATTAGGTTTTCGACCGAGTTCGAGCACTTTCCCAGCATCCCTCTCCGACACATACAAGGCGAAGCCTGCGCCCATATTGTAGTTACCAAACATCTCTCGGCAACCTCGACGGGCCCATGTTCTTGAATGAAGTCCAGAACAGAGTGCTGTTCAGGCAACTTGTCGATCACGTAGGTGAACGGCTGGGTCGCTCGCATGAACTTGCGCCAACCGTGTCCTGTGACGTTGACCGCGTAGTGAATGTCGATGCCGTCGTTGAGACAGTCTTCGACGAATCCGACGTAGATATGCGTCGGGTCAAGAAGCGCCTCACCGTAGGTACGACCAGTCGGAAGCACCTTGAGATATCCTGCGAATGGATTGTCAGGAGTAGCCCACTTCTGGGCGATTTTCCTTGCCAGCGTGAGCCCATTGGCATGAATGCCAGAACTCTCAAGCAAGACGATCATGTCGCCGTGACAGATTTTCTCACCCATGATGAGACGTTCCTTCGGTTTGACGATTCCCATCGCCGAACCGGAGAGAACGATTGCTTCCGGAACGACACACCCCTTGAGCGTCGGCGTTTCGCCGCCACCCCAAGTGCACCGTGCCAGATCGCAGGCTTTCTTCCAGCCCTCGACTAGATCGCGGCAACGCTGCTCATCGTCGAATCAGCTCGAAACACCGACTGCGAGATGCATCGCCACAGAAAGTGGGAGCGCACCAACCGTAATCATGTCATTGACGATCATTGCCACGCAGTCTTGCGCGATCTGATCGTAGTAGCTTTTGCCCGTGAGCTGGTACATGGCATCGGCCACCAGATTCTTGGTGCCGAGCCCTTCTTCGACATGCGCCAGATAACTCTTCGCCGCTTCGATGAGGTACGCACTTTCGCCACGGCTTGCCTCGAACTCCCGGAATTCACCATCATTGAGACGAGTGATGTTGCCGGCCGTCTCACGAGCTGCCAGCTGAGCCATTCGCTTGAATGGATCCATCGCGTCGTAATCAACGCCCACGCCTGAGTAGGTCATCGGTCTCTCGTCGGCCATCGCATCACACCCTTTCATAGTCAAATGAGCCTATTATTCCCTGCTTTGAGTTTATACAACATTATAAGCAATTAGTCCCTTTAATACAATATAAAAAAGCCCGGCCATTTCTAGTCGAGCTACTGACGAAGTCGTTGAACTTACATCAGATTTTGCGCCGCAAAGGTCACGCCGTTTGTGAAGATCGACAGACCTTGCGGTTGTAGATTCGGAATACGTCTCCAGTTCGGATGCTGGTGCACTTCAACGAACCGTTCTGGGTGCGGCATCAGACCGAAAATTCGTCCGGTCGGATCACACACGCCCGCAATGTTGTTGAGCGAACCATTAGGATTGTCCACGTAACGGACGGGTACAAGCCGTTTTTCCTCGAGCGATGACAAAACATCATCACCCGCGAAAAACTTTCCTTCCCCATGCGCCATCTGAAATGTGACCTCTCTTCCTTCCATCCCGGAAGTGAAAACACAAGGACTTAGCCCAACAGCGAGATCAATCCACCGGCATTTGAATTTGCCGGAGTCGTTGTCGGTCAAGGTAGCCGACATGGTTCCCAGCTCCTTGAACGGAAGCAGCCCGGTACGCACCAACACCTGAAAACCGTTACAGATGCCGATGATGAGATTACCTCGATCCACGAACTCCGAAAGTTGCTCTCGCAGAAATGAAAGCAACTCCACAGCAAGGATCTTTCCCGAGATGACGTCGTCGCCGTAGGAAAAACCTCCCGGTATCGCCAAGATCTGGT
>JAHFJG010000007.1 GCA_023246005.1 Candidatus Doudnabacteria bacterium | reverse complement strand
TATAAGTGATCGTACCGTAAACCGACACAGGTGGATGAGTAGAGAATACTAAGGTGACCGGGACAATAATCCTTAAGGAACTCGGCAAAAAAGCAGGCGTACCTTCGGTATAAGCCTTGCCCCATGTGATGTCGCCGCAAGGCGGCTATCACACGGGGTCGCAGCGAATGACCCCTCCCGACTGTTTATCAAAAACTTAGGTCCATGCAAACCCGCAAGGGGAAGTATATGGGCTGATGCCTGGCCAGTGTCAGAAGGTTAAACTCTTTGGCGCAAGCTCGAGAGCCAAGCCCTGATGAACGCCGGCAGTAACTATGAACAATTGTAGTTATAAAATTTGGCTGTATGCGGGAACATCTCGTTTAGGTTCAAAGTACTCGATGAATAATCAGTAAAAATCTTTGAAATAGAGACAATCCGCAGGGAAGAGAATACCCATAAATGGGTGGCAAACTCCCCTCAACGACTATACGCCAAACGTCGACCAAATCGATGATGATATAGTCTGATCTCATGGGAGACCATGAGCTAACATAAATGAACTGTCCTATGGTGGAATGCTGCCATAGTAAAACTCGACTATTTGCTGGAACATCCGAGTATCCGGAACTACCGCAACGTACATTGAGGAGAAATCTCATGCAAAAGATAGATTTCAGTAACATCGTTAGTCTGCTTCGGCAGAAGGCCAAAGAAGTTTGGCATTTTCTGAAGAGCGGGCAAATCGAATTCACGTGTCCAAAGTGTGAACAAAAGAATCGTCAAGCCTATATTGACGACATGGACCGTGTCTATTGTAATCACTGTGGTGTTAGTCTCGTTTTCGGACGAGATCTTCACAGAATCCCAAAGTATTAGCGGTGACAACGTTTCTGGTGCGGACAATCAGCAGGGAAGAACAGGAGATCGAAATGGAAACTAATAAAGAGATGTTCTGTCCGAACTGCCATAAATGGCAGGTGCCAACCGAATGTGATTGGCATCTATGCGCTCTGGCGATAACACATGCACATTGTGCATATTGTTATCAGGTGCTCGAGGAAAAACCTCGACCACTGAAAGATCTCTTTAGGTTTCTGAGAGCTTGATTCCCCTCAGAGACTACACGTCGAGCTCGAACTATGGGACCGGCTGAACGGAGCAATTCCTAGTAAGCCAATTTCTTAGATTCGAGAAGATATAGTCCGACCTGCATAGCGATATGCAGAGCATGACAGAAATGATCATGCCCACGTTCCCATCGCGAGCGATCGCTTTTATCAATAAAGTGTTAGCTTGGGCGATCTTTTAAAAAGATTGCTTCGTCGGCCGCCAAACTAACTCTTGACGATAAAACCGGCCTCCTCGCAATGGTTTATAGAAAAACGTGTGTAACAGCGATAAGCGAAATTCCTTGTCGTGTAAGTTACGACCCGCACGAATGGCATAACGAGTAGGGGACTGTCTTAAGGATTAACCCGATGAATTTACATTGACGGTAAAGATGCCGTCTACCCGCAACAAGACGGAAAGACCCTATGAAGCTTTACTATAGCGTGTCATTGATGCAAGAATCTTTTTGTTTAGCATAGGTGGGAGCCTTTGAAGCCTCGGCGCTAGCTGAGGGGGAGGCGACAAGTGAAATACCACCCTAAAAGATTTTTGTTTCTAACCAGACCTTAACCAAGTCAGGGACAGTGGCTCGTGGGTAGTTTAACTGGGGCGGTTGCCTTAAGGGAGATATCAATTCCCGTTACATCTTTGACGAGTAATCAAAGATCGATATCTCCGTGGGGCGGTTCTGTAGCAATACAGAACGCAAACTTGGCTATATGCTGGGACGTCTGGAGTATCCGACTGTACTTTGATATACTAGGCTTAAGTAATTAAGCTGACGTGTATCGAGTGAAAATCAGCTCGGTGCAGACAATCAGCAGGAAAGAAGATTCTATGAGTGAAAATAGAGAAGAAGAGGGTACAAGAGAAAACATGAAAACATCAATAGGTATGGCCTTAGATTCAATAAGAAATTTAGTGACCAATCCTGAATTGCAAGATAAGTACTCTACTGATGAACTGGTAAAGTTGGAAAAAACACTTAGTGACCTCTATCACGATTATCAGCGATAAAGAACTATAGAAAATTTGTTCCTCAACGACTACACGCCAAGTGTCCTGCACATTTATTTTTTAATCAGCCCGATTAAAAAGTGTGGGATAGTGATATAGTCTGAACTGTATGGCGACATGCAGAGCATGGCAGAAATGCCCATGCCAAAGATCCTGAATCAAGTTCAGGATTGCGTGGTTTGTAATTTTGAAATTTGAATTTCGAAATTGTTTAGAAATTAGAAATTCGATATTAGAAATTGCAAATTTTTACGCAGTAACAAATTTGCCTAAATGGTAACGGAGGCGTTTATTAAGGTAAGCTTAGCTCCGATGGAAACGGAGCTGGACGCGCAAACGCAAAAGCTTGCTTGACTGCAAGGCTGGCACGCCGCGCAGATACGAAAGTAGAAGTTAGTGATCCGACCATCCTTCGTGGAAGGGTGGAAGCTCAACGGATAAAAGTTACTCTAGGGATAACAGGCTGATCTAGTCCAAGAGTCCATATCGACGACTAGGTTTGGCACCTCGATGTCGGCTCATCGCATCCTGGAGCTGGAGAAGGTTCCAAGGGTTCGGCTGTTCGCCGATTAAAGCGATACGCGAGCTGGGTTCAAAACGTAAACTACATTGCGTCTTATCGCAGAAATGTGATATGATAAATCTGACTAATATCGGTGAAACCCTAATTGATTATAAACTGGTTAATCAGGGCAATACCGAGGGAAGATCAGATTGATGTCTAATGAAGAAAAGGCCTATATAGCCGGATTTCTTGACGGTGATGGTTGCATAATGGCTCAACTGGTTCGTCATAAAGATTATATTTATGGCTTCCAGATTCGAGTTAGTATTGTCTTCTATCAAAAAAGAACGCATCAAGAAATTCTTTCTTGGCTAAAAAGTAAATTAGATTATGGGTATATTCGCCTCCGCAATGACGGAATGGCGGAGTACACTATAGTCGGGCCCAAAGAAGTTCGGGAAGTGTTAAAGCTTCTCGTCCTATATCTTCGTTTAAAGAAAATTTTAGCAAAACAAGTCATTGAGTTGATTGATCAATTGCCTCAAAAAATGACTGTTGCTGAACTGGTTCGCTTAAGCGTTTTAGTAGATCAAACGGCAACGTTTAACTACAGTAAAAAACGCACGAATAATAGCGAAGCATTAAAAATTTTCTTAAAAGACAAAAATCTGTTCCCCGTAGAGACTTCAAACGAAACAAGAACTCGTTTGGGATAGTCCGCCAACTGGCGGATTATAATACGTCGGCTCCTCCTCTGTTCTTCAGAGAGGATGAAGATATAGTCCATGCCATCTGCCTACGCTCTTAAATCAAGAGCTTCGGCAGACGCGCCATAGCTTTACGCGAAGGCGTGTTAGTAATAATGGAAATACATGCGTGAGACAGTTTGGTCCTTATCTGTTGTGGGTGTTCGAAACTTGAGTGGGTGCATCCTTAGTACGAGAGGACCAGGATGCATAGACCTCTGGTGTACCGGTTGTCCCGTCTGGGGCATAGCCGGGTAGCTAGGTCTAGTTAAGATAAACGCTGAATGCATATAAGCGTGAAGCTGTCCACAAAACTAGGTTTCGTTGCTTGAAATATAGCGATAGACTCGGGGAAGACGACCCCGCATATAGGTTGCAGGTGTAAGCGCAGCAATGCGTTGAGCCGAGCAATACTAATCAGTCGAAAGTTTAATTCAAATTTGACTAGCAATTAGTGATTACTAATAATTACATATTCCCAGTACACAAAAAAGATGCCGATTGACTCAGTAATACAACTTCGATGCTTTTGCCTTAACGGTTTTTGAATAATTAACTTTAACCGATAGATTCAAGAATAATTAATTTTGAAATTTTTAACTTTAGACAAAAGCAGACTCAAAAATCGTTATCGAAGTTGATATACTGGGTTGACGATTTGCTTTCTGTCATGTAGAATTATTTACATGCAGAAATACAGAGCGTCATTCAAGTTAGTTGGTTTGTTATTAGTCATCGCGGTTTTGGGCATAATTGTCTATGCTGTGACTTCTAACACTCTTTAATAATTTAGCTTGTTCATTCGAATCTACTAGTGACAGATTCGCCTCCGCGTGTTTCAAGGCTTATGGTCCGACCTGTTCCCATCCCGAACACAGAAGTCAAACGTAAGACCGCCGATGATACTTCAGTGTAAGACTGATGGGAAAGTAGGCAATGCGCGGTTTTTAATTTGTCTAAATTTGATAATTAAAGCCGATTTGACAGAAATATTAGCGCGGGGTAAACCCCCACACCAAATCCGAAGTTTGGCTTGACAGTTATTTGGTGTGGGGGTAAACTCATTCTTGTATTGCTATTCATTAGTGAAACAAACATATGGTTCCATCAGTTGTAGACACAGATTTGGATGAGTCAGAATATGACGGGGAAGATGCTGAAATAGAAGACATCATTATAGAAGTTGAGGATGAATGTTCTTTGGTTTTCTCCAGTCCAGAAAATGCTGATTCGTTAAATAAATTATTTGATATGGCCCGGACTAACTATGAAAAAGACCGCAAGGGTTGGAAGGATTTTTTTGGCGATTTGAAAGTTGAGCTGATCGCGACTGATGACGAAGATAACACGCATGAAATCTTGGCGCATTATTTACGAAAAGCAAAATTAGAATTAAGCTAATATCCGCTCGGATGCGATCTTGCCTGCGAGGTTGTTTTTTAAGCCACATCCTCGCTAAAGAAAATTTATGAAAATCATTGCTGATTTGCAAATTCATTCCAAATACTCTCGCGCGTGTTCCCAGGATCTTAATCCTGGGAATATTGGTAAGTGGGCGGACAAGAAGGGGATTCAAGTTGTTGGCACCGGCGATTTCACACATCCAAAGTGGCTTGTAGAACTCAAAGAAGCTTTGGTTGAAACTAAACCTGGACTTTATCAACTCAAAGACAAATCTGCCAAAGTTTACTTTTTGTTATCAGCTGAAGTCTCTTCTATATACAAACAGGGCGAGAAAGTTCGGCGGATTCATAATATGATACTGGCGCCGAACTTTCTTGCCGTTGATCGGATCATCGCGGGATTGGAAAAAACTGGGGCGAATTTGAAAAGTGATGGCCGGCCGATCATGGGCGTGAAGTGTCCGGATTTGGTCAAGATAGTTTTGGCAGCTGACCCCAAGAACGTGATTATTCCCGCGCACGCGTGGACTCCGCACTTTGGTTTGTTCGGATCATTATCTGGTTTTGATACGATTGAAGAAGCGTTTGGGGATCAAGCTAAGCATATTTTTGCCATTGAAACTGGACTTTCCAGCGACCCCAAAATGAATTGGCAAATTTCGAAACTCGATAAATATTCGTTGGTGTCGAATTCGGATGCGCACAGTTTGAGAAAGCTTGGGCGCGAGGCAAACGTTTTTGAAATTACCGAAAATAAATTATCTTATGACGAAATTATGCGCATGATCAAAGACAAAAATCCCAAAGAGTTTTTGTTTACTATTGAATTTTTCCCGGAGGAGGGCAAGTATCACCTCGATGGCCATGCGGATTGCAAATTTTCCTGTTTGCCCAAAGAAACCAAAAGATTGAAAGGCATTTGTCCGGTTTGTGGCAAGAAACTTTTGGTCGGAGTTTTGAATCGTATTGATGCTCTGGCTGATCGAGAATTTGGATTCGTGCCCAATCGCGCAATTCCGTTTAAGAGTGTGATTCCTTTAGAAGAAGTAATCGCGGAAACTGTAGGCAGTGGAATTGGCAAAAAAGTTTTGGATACTTATGAGCGGATGGTTGCCAAATATCCTGAGTTTGAAATCCTTTTGGATTTGTCGAAAGAAGAAATTGCAAAAATTAGCGATCCTATGGTCGCAGAATCAGTGATCCGAATTCGCGAGGGAAGAGTTGAAGTTGAAGGCGGTTATGATGGAGTCTTTGGCAAGATTCATATTTATGAGGACAAAGAGCGAGAACGGTTTTTCAAAAAAGCAAAACAAGAAAGTTTATTTTAGGTTATAATGAAACTATGAAATTTTTTAGTGGCAGGACTGAATCTATCCCACAGCCAGAAATAAGCCAACAGGATAAAGATAAAGAGGCATTTGATGATTATGTCTCACATTTAGATTTAAGAGAAGAAGATTTGCGGAAAACTATATTAGACGTTGGTAGTGGAAAAGGTAGGTTTGCTAAATATGCCAAAGATCATAATATTAACTCAGAAATATACAGTGCCGATCCAAATCCACCCACAAAAGCCGGTTCCAAGGCAGTACGTGCATTGGGCGAGCAATTACCGTTTAAAGATGGACAATTTGATTTAGTCGTATCTAATGCTTCTTTTCCGGCTGTTTTCATCAACCCAAAAGAAATTTGGGATCCTTTTTTTAAGGAAAATAATCCTGCGCCACTCGAATCCCGACTAAAGCAGGCCTTAAATGAATTTTTAAGAGTGATTAAAATAAACGGAGAGGTGCGGTTGGGAAGAGTGCAAACAGAAGGCAAGAATAAGGCAAATAAGGCCATAGAACTTATATTTAGTAAAATTTTAGATGAGCTTGTAGCGGGTGGAGAGATTGAAATGGAAAAAATTCCAAAAGAGTATATGCGAGCCCGAGATTTTACTGATGACCCAATTAAACTAAAAGGTGATCCTGATGAAGTTCTGATGCGGTTGGTTCTACTAAAAATTAAAAAATTAAAGTAAGAAACAGCATTTATGATATTCTATAAGTGCTGTTTTTTAATTGACTAATATATTATTTAGGTTTATCATATTTGTATGAATAAGCTGGCTGTTAAAAATAAATTGATGAATTTGGAAGCGCAAATTGGACTGCTGAAAAAAGCGGTGGCGGATGAGCCGGATTTTGATATTGACGAAGCGAACTGGAAAAAAATCAGGCCTGTAGCTAAAAAAATAAGAGCTAAATTATTTAAAAAGACTTATGGTTAAACCGGTCGTCTTTTTGGATACCAGTATTTTCATCGCCGCGCTACTTTCTGCCAAAGGCGGCTCTTTTTATATTCTGAATAATTTAGGAGAAAAAGTAGATTTGCAAACTAACGAATATGTCCTGAAAGAAATTGAGGATGTATTGCAAAATAAATTTTCGCATAAGTCCGATATGCGTACTCAACTATTTTTGCTGTTAGGAACAGCCGATGTAAATATTTTGCCAAACAGGCCCAAGCCGGAAATAACTGAAGCGAAGAAATATATTTCTGAAAAAGACGCGCCAATCCTGGCGGCCGCCTTAGCCAATAGCGACTATTTGCTAACTTTAGATAATGAATTTTTCGGAGAAAAAATTGTTGAAATGGCTGAAAGCAAAGGTCTAAGAATCTTGAAGCCAAAAGGTTTGATAGAGTTATTGAGACAATAAATTCAATCATTGCTGAATCAGTGATCAGAATTTGAGAGGGGAAAGTGTCGGTTGAAGGTGGCTATGATGGAGTTTTTGGCAAAATCCATATTCACCCCCACACCAAAAAGCCTGAACCAGCAGCACTATTTTAGTTATAACCATTTTACAATAATTAGAGACACATGTATTTATAGCGATTTGGTGTGGGGGTTTATACTGACAAGGAACGAGATAAGCTTTTTAAGAAAGCGGAACAGCAAGGATTGTTTTAAGCCCTCCTGTCCATCCCCGCGAAAGCGGGGATCCACTACACTAATTATCACCAATTGGTTTTAATTGAGGAAGTGGACCCCGGATCAAGTCCGGGGTGGTTATCTCGCTCGCGTCGAATTCTGACCAAATTTTTCTAATTGTAGCAGGCTCTAAGGTCGTTCTTTTTTTGTTTCTGCTATAATATTGCTATGCAAAAATACATTGCGGTTGTAAATCCGAGGATGGATGATGATGAAATTTCGCACCTGATTGGCAAGGGAATCGCCGGCGCGCTGTTTGAAATTTCTCATCAGAACTATCCGTTGGCCGCCAAGATGATTAGACAGATTAAAGAATTGAGCCGCAAGCACAACCGGCCGGTCAGCATTATTCAGGATGTTTCAGAAATGACTGATCCATTGGATTTGCAGTTTGGATTGCGAAGCGGTGCGCATTGGGTCGCTTCAGATAATGCCGAGCATTTGAAGATGGCCAAAGGATTGAATAAATTAGCAGGCCTGATTTTTAAGGGACGAAACATGCCGAAAGGTTTGAGAGTGGATAGTGTAATGGCAGATGGATTTTTGGATCCTGACGCTCAAGTTTTGGGAAGACAAGGAGGGCAAACCCGCCTGCCACGCCGTTTTGATGATTATTACCCGATGCATGGCGGGCAGGTCAAGCATTTGATTTCGGAACATCAGAATCAGGCGATTTTGGATTCCTTGATTCATATTGCCGGACACGCAGGAGCGGCAGCCATTGCCGTTTCAGATCTGGATATGGCCAAAGCTTTATCTTTTCGCAGGCCTTCCAAAAAAATAATATTCGCGCCTAAGGATCAGGCTTTGGTCGCCAAGGGTTCGATTTATTGGGGCGTGCATCCGGTATATGTGGGAAATAATCTTGTTTCGAGCCTTAAAAATATGGAGCTGGTGAAAAAAGGACAACGCGTGTTAGACGCGACAGATGTTAAGCACGTCATGATTCATTTAATATGAAAAAAACTAAGCTCAAAATTAAAGCCATAATTTTTGATCTCGGCGGCGTGATCACCCACGGCGGGTACTTGGGATTTCTGAAACACTATTGTGCGGATTGCTTTACACCGCTTGGCAAGAAGAAAATTCTTTGGCTCGAGCGGCAGGTTAATCTTGCCAAAATTTCCGAAAAAGAATTTTACCAAGAAATTGAAAAGATTTTTCATGTGCATTTAACTTCGAAGCAAATGCACAATCAAATCGTCAAACATATGCAAACGGATAAAGGCTTGGTGCATTTAATCCCTAAACTGAAAAAAACCAAGATCGCTTTGTTTACTAATTCCTTGGGGGCTATGGCGTTGCAGGTTCTCAAGATGCGTCATCTGACTGGCAAGAAGTTTTTTGACCGCGTGTTTATCTCAACCAAAATGCACATGGCCAAGCCGGATAAGCAAGCCTATGAATATGTAATAAAACAGCTTAAAGTCAAACCCGCGGAAGCTCTAATGGTGGATGATCGGATTGAAAATATCAGGCCTGCCAGGGCTATAGGGATGCAGGGAATTGTGTACAAAAACTCCCGACAATTCGCGAAAGAGCTGAAGAAATATGAGTTAGTTTAATTGGCGGTGTTTGTTTGAAAATATCCGAACGGAATAGGCAGGTGGGCAAAAAAGATTCCTTGGCCATCCGAAGTCTTGACGCAGGAGGCCGGAGCGAAGATTAACAACCTGCCCGAATGAACATTCGTTCAGGCGGGTTTCAAGTTCTTCTTTGGCGGCAAATTCTCGCTCTTTGAATTATGAAAAAAGAAAAAGGGCCAACACTGCGTGCTGACCCTTTGGTGCGAGGATTCTCCCTCACTCGCATGGGGCTGGTTCTGCTTCCAGCTGGCTCTCCATTTTTGTGAAAACGGGGACAAAACATGCGTTACCTCAACGGTATCACCTACAACCAGTTGAAGTATTCGTCACTTCGGACAAGCTCTTCGAATTGCTTGACCAAAGCGACTGCCTTTTCACCAGTCATCTCAACGCAACAACCACGAAAGCGTCGAGCCACAGGTTCCGCCTCTTCTTCTGAGGGATAGATGCCCACGATTCTCTGTCCATCGTGGGACCCTCCCCCAAAATCGCTGATATCGACCGTAACGTACCAAACCCTTTCGAGTTTGGACAGCTCTGCAATACGGTCAGCCCGAAACAGTTCAATCGGAGCGAAAAACAGTTCCATCGGTAATCTCCACGTCATATTGCCTTCCGGCTCAGACGCTTCATGGTAAGCATGATCGCCGACCATGGATGGACTCGCCAAATGCGGTTGCGCATCCTAGGGCATTTGCGTTTGGCTCTGCTCCGATTTCAACGCGATCGTTCCCAAGCGGTCTACTTGACCCGCATTCACAGCGAGGGGTGGTGCGGACTTAGCAAGTCCGCACCACCCGAGTGGCGAGATTAGCTAACCGTAGACCCGTTCGCCGCATACGCCACAATAGGGGTACCTACGGTACAGTTCGGGGTCCTCTTTAGTATCCTCCCGCGACTGCACATGTCCGCTCCTACACTCGAGCAAATCCTGCTCGATGTCGTGCCCGTGCGCCCTGGAGAACTCCACTTTGCTGAAATGCGGGTTTGCAACGCCGCATTTTGTGCAAAATGGACTAGCCAGGAAGATGTCTCCGCACTGGCAGAAATCGAAATTGACGACAGGAACCGAAAGAACTTTTCCCATTAGAATCTCCATACGTCATGTTGTCTTTCGACTCAGACGCTTCACGAACTGGTTGCCGGTTCCCGGAATGGGATTAGCTGCAGCACTTAGCACAGCTACCGACAAAATTCTTTCGATCGTTCCCAAGCGGTCTACTGGACCCGCATTCACATGCTTCCGTTAATTCAGCGAAGCGCGCAAGTTACTATAAAAAATAATAACCTATACGCTTCGCTGAAAAATTTCCTCCATGCCAAGTTATCAAAGAACATCCAATCTTAGCATATTTTACGCAGTCTTGTCAATGGTTGGGTAAAAAACCCTTTAAAATCAAACAAAAACAGCCCTGTTAGGCCATTTTCTTAAATCCTTATGAAAAATTTCTTTTGCCCTTCATTGATAAATCCTTTTCGTTTTCGCCCAAAAAGTCCTTTCAAATCCTAGCCGAGCGGCGGCACGGCCGGCGCGAGGCAACCTCTTTGCATTTGCAAAATTCCAACTGGCGGAGGCGGTGGGAGTCGAACCCACGATACCTTGCGGTATACTCGCTTTCCAAGCGAGCGCACTAGACCACTATGCGACGCCTCCAAGGTCGTTTTATTGTATCACAAAACAGGTTGACATACAATTGTATGTCATATATAATAGACTCATGAACGATCAAATTGCACCTGCGCGTGAATTACAACGCAATTATAAAGGCCTTATCAACCGCGTAAAAAAGACGAAACAGCCTATTTATTTGGGCGCACACTTGCAAAAGGAAGCTGTTTTGGTAGATATCGAAAGTTTTGAGCGATGGCAAAGATTGGATGAACAGAATCGAGCAAAATGGAAAGAAGTAAAAAAAACATTGGAACAAATTCGGAAAAGCGGTAAACAAGGCGTGAACTTGGCTAAATTTATTCATGATGACCGAAGAAGACATTAGGCGGTCAAAATGTATAGTAGATGCATCTGTAGCAGTCAAATGGTTTAGTGAGGAGAAAGACACAGCGAAAGCTCAATTGCTATTAGATCAAACTTTTCGGGGAATTGTGAAAATTACTATCCCTGATCTTTTAATTTATGAAGTTTCTAACGCGTTATGGAAGAGCAAAAAAGCCCCAATGTTTGAAATTGCTAAAGCGATAACAACAATATATACCGCTCCGATTGAGATAATGACGTTGAATAGGCAATTAGCGATTTCGGCGGCCAGATATATGACTATTTATGATTTAACTTATTATGATGCAGTTTATGCAGCACTAGCTGAAGACAAAAAACTTCCGCTTTTAACGGCGGACATTAAAGATTTTAAGAAAATTAAAGAAATTGAGGTGCTGGCATTATAAATCCACCGCCTCCGCCAAAGAATTAACAATTAATTATTATTTTATGCCAGAAACTGAGCCAAATTTGTCAGTCGCGCAAAGTCGAATGGAGTTTGAGCAGGTTAGGGACAGTATATTAGACCGAAATTTACAAAGTCTGGATGAGGCCGTTACCGCATTTCGAACCGCCGCACCCCTTTTTGAATTAGGAGTAAAGTTAGGCAAGGATTCGTCCCCTGAAGCAGAGGAATTAATTTTAGAAATTAAGACATACGTTGAAGAAAGAAGAAAACAGCTTATAGATGCAACTCGTCACAGTAGTAAAAAGGCCGGTGGTTAGAATATGCCTGAAGAAAAGTCAAAATGGAAAAAAGAAATTTCGGCTGGTGGGATTGTTTACAAAAAAGAATCCGGTCGCATTTTTGTTTTATTGATTAATCCCAAAAGTCGGGACTTTGGCCCGCCGGAGGATTATTGGACTTTTCCCAAAGGCAAACAGGACATTGACGGGGAAGATTTGAAACAAGTGGCGGTGAGGGAAGTCAGGGAAGAAGGTGGCGTGAATGCCGAGATTGAACATGAATTAGGATACGTTAAGTTTTTTCGCAACTGGAAAGGGGATGAGGCCATAAAATTTGTTACTTATTTTTTGATGAGATACTTAGATGGCAATCCGGACGATCATGATGAAGAAGTCGCAAAAGTTGAATGGGTGAAATTGCAAGACGTGGATTCAATGTTGAAGTGGCCCACAGATAAAGAAATGTTTGAAAGAGCTCTATCGCATCTGCGAGCGGCCGATTTCGATAAGCCTAAGTCTTAGTGGCCGCGTGGCAGTCTAAACAAAGATTAGATTGCTTTGTCGCTGCCAAAGTTAATGCTTTGAGAAAAAGCAGCTCCTCGCAAAGACGATATTCATAATTCTTAATTCATTATTCTGTTTCTATGCTCGACTCACCAATTGAGGAAATCAAATCTCGGCTTTCGATTACTGAAGTTTTGCAGGACTATGTTCAATTAAAGAAAGCTGGGACAAACTTCAAAGCGGTTTGTCCGTTCCATTCGGAGAAATCGCCGTCTTTCATTGTTTCTCCAGCAAAACAAATTTGGCATTGTTTTGGCTGCGGGTTGGGCGGCGATATTTTTGAATTTATCAAATTGATCGAAAATGTCGAGTTTAGCGAAGCGCTGAAAATTCTGGCAGATCGCGCAGGCGTCGAGCTTAGGAAACCAACTGCTGAACAGATCCAAGTTGGCGAAAAGCGCGACGTGCTGTATGAAATCAACGACCAGGCAGCGGAATATTTTGTAAAAGTATTGTGGGAAAGCAATGCCGGGTCTGAAGCTTTGGCTTACTTGAAAAAAAGAGGATTAACTGATCAGACGATTAAACATTGGCAGTTAGGATTTGCGCCAGATGATTTTCATTATTTGGAAGATTTTTTAACGAAAAGTTTTGACAAGAAAGACATTGAGCTGGCTGGCTTGATTATCAAATCAGATAAAGATAGTTCGTATTTCGATCGGTTCCATGACAGGGTCATGTTCCCGATTATCAATTTGCATGGCCAAGTCGTGGGATTCACCGGCCGCCTTTTGCACGATAAACCCAATACCGGCAAGTATGTCAACAGCCCTGAAACCCCGATTTACAACAAGAGCCAAGTGATTTATGGTTTGTATCAGGGAAAGAATCTGATCCGCAAAGAAAATCGGGCGATTCTCGTGGAAGGCAATATGGATGTGATTGCTTGCCACCAAGTCGGTTTTACCCAGACTGTGGCCACGTCAGGCACAGCCCTGACCCAGCAGCAACTAATTGTGCTTAAGCGACTTTGTGAGAATTTGATCTTTGCATTTGACAGTGATGCGGCTGGATCAAATGCTACTAAGCGCGCTTTGGAACTAGCGCTCAACGCAGGATTTAATGTCAAAATAGCAAACTTGGCAGGCGCTAAGGATCCAGATGAACTGATTAAGCGCGGGATTGGATTGTGGGAGAAGGCAGTGGAGGGAGCAGTTAGCTTTATTGATTTTTTCTTTGATCAAACATTTAGCAAGCACAATGTCCAAACAGTTGAGGGAAAACGAGAAGCGACCAAGGAATTGGCGCCATTAATTTTCCGCATGACTGATCCGGTGACGAAAGCTCACTATATCCGCAAACTGGCTAACAACATAAATGTTGCAGAAACTGCGATTTGGGATATAATAAGTAAGCTGTCTGTTCCAAAGCAGATCAGGACTAAGCAGCAGGACAGAACGCACAAAACTCGGCGAGAAGTCCTGGAAGACCAGGTTTTGGGTTTAAGTCTTCTAAATAAAGCGAATCAACATTTGACACAGTTTTCATCAGCTGATTTTTCACAGGACAAGCGGGAACTTTTTGAATCTTTAATCAAGCAAGAACCAATACCTGCAAAACTTACAGAGCTGGTTGAACTTCTCTCGTTCGCCGCAGAGATGGATATGAAAGAGCAGCAGCTTGATGCCAAAGCTGAACTTGCGCGGGTTTCATCGGAGTTTAAAAAAATGGTGCTCAAACAGCGGATGGTTGATTTAGCTAACAAAATTTCAAACGCCGAACACCTAAAAGATAAGAATTTAGTTGCCGAGCTTTCGAAAGAATATGTATTATTAAGCAGTCAGATGAAAAATTTTTAATATGGTCAAACACAAGTCCGCCAAAGGCGCCCGCCTGCCCGGCCGGCAGGGATCCGCCTCCGGCGGAAAAAAAGCAGCGAAAAAAGTCAAAAAGACCAAGAGGGTTATTAAGGCTGCCAAGAGTAAGGTCAAGCAAAGCAAAGGCAAGGAAGCAAAAACTTCTACAAAAGCTGAAGTTGCGTTTAATTGGGATCTGGCAATTGAGGGCTTGGTCAGAAGGGCTATGGTTCGGGGATTTCTGACTGAAGCCGAAGTCGTACACACCTTGCCTGATTTGGAAGATAATGTTTCTGCCGTGGAAAAACTTCTGGATGCTTTAGATTCAAAAGGCATTGAATTAGTAGATCAAGAAGTCGCATCTGTCTGGCAGCAAGCAGCCGAATTGGCCCGAGTTAAGACGAAGAAAGAAGAACAGATTGCTGAGTCCTATAATTTGGGTGACATTTATGATGATTCGATTCAAATGTATTTGCGCGAGATCGGCAAAACCGCGCTTTTAAAAGGAGCGGAGGAAGTTGAACTGGCCAAGCGGATTGCCAAAGGCGATGTCGCGGCGCGTAAAAGACTGATAGAAGCCAACTTGCGTTTGGTCGTGTCGATTGCCAAAAAGTATATGGGGCGCAATTTGGGCCTTCTCGATCTGATTCAAGAAGGGAATCTTGGCTTGTTTCGAGCCGTGGAGAAATTTGATTGGCGCAAAGGCTATAAGTTTTCGACTTATGCGACTTGGTGGATTCGCCAGGCTATTACGCGCGCCTTGGCCGATCAGTCCCGCACGATTCGGATTCCCGTGCACATGGTTGAAACTTTAAATAAATATGCGCAAGCCGAAAGACAACTGGTTCAGGATCTAGGCCGCGAACCTTTGCCGGAAGAAATTGCTTCAGAGATGGGAATTGAAGTCGAGAAAGTTTATCAGCTGAAAAAGATTTCGCAGGAAACAGTTTCGATCGACACGCCGGTGGGGGACAGCGATGAAGAAGATTCCTACCTTGGCGATTTCATCGAAGACCCAGATTCAGTCACTCCTTCCGAAACTGCGGGACGTCAGATATTACGCGAATACGTTCAGGGAATTTTGAAAGACTTGGACCCAAGGGAACAGAAGATTTTGAAAATGCGGTTTGGTTTAGAAGATGGAGTGACGCATACTTTGGAAGAAGTCGGCAAAGAGTTTGGAGTCACCAGAGAGCGCATCCGTCAAATCGAAGCTAAGGCTTTGGAGCGAATCAAGGAGCACTATAATATTTCAAAATTGAGGGATTACTAATTACTTTTGTTCTTGTCGGGCCAAGACTTCTTTCACTCGATCCAAAATTTCTTCTGTGGTATGATAGGCTTTGACCAAAAAATCTTCAATGGATAATTCTTTCGTTCGACGTTCGTCTTCTTTACTGAAAAGATTGCTTAGCACAATTACAGGGGTTTGGGAGACTACTGCTTCATGATGCTTTCGCATAGTTTCTAAAACTTTAAATCCATCAATTTCCGGCAGCATCAAATCAAGCAGGACAATGTCCGGTTTTTCCCGAGTCCACGTATCTATTGCGACTTTGCCATCGCCAGCCTCAAGCACAGTTAAACCTACTGAAAGCAGTTTATGTACCACAATTTCCCGCATAATCGCGTCGTCTTCTACAACCAGAACTTTTTTTGTTTTTGGATCCATATATGTTATTATAGCAAACATTGCAATTTAGACCAATTTTAGCTAGAATATATAGGTCAAAACAGACCAATATTGATATAAAAATCAACAAAAAAAGCCATTAAATTTAAAGGACTAAGGTAATGTCCCAACATTTCGGTGAGCATCTAACAATTGACGGTTATGGCGGTGATCGGGAGTTGCTTAATGATAAAAATTTAGTTTTAAAAATTCTTAACGAACTGCCGAAAATTTTTGAAATGCATCTCTTGGCGGATCCTCTAGTCGTGCTTGCTCCGGATAATGGACACAAAGATCCTGGAAGCTGGAGCGGTTTTGTGATTATTGCGGAAAGCCATATTAGCATTCATACTTTTCCAAGACGGAAATTTTTGAGCGCAGATATCTATTCATGTAAAAATGAGATAGACACAAAGTATATTGAAAAGTATTTTAAAGAAAAATTTAAACCTCAGGACCTCGAAACCAACTTTATAAAAAGAGGGACTAGATACCCATCCGAAAACATATGAATTGGTTTTTGATAGCTTTAATTAACCCGATTTTCCACGCGATAGCTAACCATTTGGATAAATTTATTATTTCCAGATATTTAAAAGGAAGAGAAGTAGGCGCCTTGATTTTATTTACTTCTCTATTCGCTGTAATTAGCTTGCCAATTATTGTGATTATCCACCCAAGCGTGTTTGCTTCAATTTCATTTCTTCGAGCGTTCATTTTGATGATTAACGGCGCTTTTTTGGTAGCAGCTCTTATTTTTTATTTTTACGCACTAAATGAAGATGAGGCCTCTATTGTGATACCGTTTTTCCAGTTGGTTCCAATATTTGGACTTTTTTTAGGCTTCATTTTTTTAAAAGAAACACTTCACGTTAACCAGTCGCTTGGCGTTTTTCTGGTCGTTATTGGTGGTGCATTATTGTCCCTACAATTAGGAAGTCGTAATGTGAAGTTTAAAAAAAAGTTGTTATGGCTCATGATTGGCTCTTGTTTTTTTTACGCGATAAATGCGGTGATTTTTAAGATAATCGCCATTCAACAAGGTTTTTTGGATTCGCTGTTTTGGGATATGTTAGGAGAAGTTATTTGTGGTGTTATTTTATTTTTCGCGATTAAATCGTATCGAAAACAATTTCTCAACGTTTTAAAGGTTAATCATTTTTCTGTCGTTGGGTTAACCATGCTGACCGAAACTCTTTCCTTAATCGGCGAAGTAGCGTTAATTTTTGCCATACTACTGGCACCCGTTGCCTTGGTTCAATCAGTCGGCGGCTTGCAGTCATTTTTTGTATTTATTTTTGGGATTATCATCACGCTTTTTTTGCCGAAATTTGGCCGGGAATCGATTGAACCAAGGAAAATTTGGCAAAAAATAATTGGGATTGCAGTGATCACGGCTGGGGTTTATTTTTTAGGTGTTTTTTAAAGTTAATATTATGCTTCCCGAATTCCACTATTGAATATACTGGATAAGATGCTATCATGTAAGAGTGGAGACCCCCTTACGATTGTATTGCCAGTATAAACAAAAGGGTCACAAGAAGCAATCCTTGCGACAATATCAAAATATAAAAGTCGATGGTCGCATTAATTTTTATTTATTAGCAAATCAAGCTGTAAAAATTTTTTCTGTTTTTTTATTCTTTTATAAACTATTCCCCCCCCTGATAATATACTTTATGCGCGTTGGCAAAAGGTTTTGATGTGATAATTCTAAACTTGTCATTAACAATCTCCAAAGCACTATAATCATCCAAAGCAATACCTACTCCGGCCGTATTTTTCATAATTTTAATTAACCCGGCCTTGCGTGTTTTTTCTCTTATATGATGCGGACTGACTGTTAAAGGAATCAAATTTATCCCCGGCAATCTGCTATACGAAAAGGGTCGGTCAGATTTTTGGAATCTCCTTGAATCACTACTCGCATACTTGAACCAACAAACCGCGCCGGCACTCACTCCAGACAATATGATTCCCTTTCTGTATGCTTCTTTTAAGATTAACACTACCCCGGATTGTTTCCAAATTTTAAACATTTTTTCTGTATTTCCACCACCGACATAAATAATATCAGAATTAAAAATTTTATCCTTAATAACTTTCCGACTCGGCCTATTTTGAATCAACAATAACGTCGCAACCTTACAGCCAAGTCTTTGGCCGAAGTGTTTTTGTACGGTTCGAATATAACCTTTTGAATCAGAACTAGCTGTTGGAATAAATAAAAACCGCGGGTGTTTTTTGCCCGTTAACTTAATTATTTCTTTATCTATTTTTGTGGTTTCAACTGGGAAGCCAGGTCTTCCGATTTCCCCACCACCAATAGCGACTATTTTACCCATATATAAAATAAAAAACTGAATGGATGCATTATAACAAAAAAGAAGCCGAGAAACCATGATTGATTTCCCGGCCAACTTGAATATATATCAAAAAATGATATGATAAATGTGAAATAATTTATAAAATTATATGGACTGTATTTTCTGCAAAATTGTCAATGGTGAGGCTCCTAACCATAAAATATGGGAAGATGAAAAGCATCTGGCTTTCCTGTCTATCTTCCCCAATACCGAGGGGTTCGCTGTTGTAATTACCAAGAAACATTTTCCTTCGGATTTTAATTCCATTCCCGAATCTGTCTTTGTTGATCTCGGTTTGGCTGCAAAAAAAGTTGGTGCTTTGCTTAGTTCAAAACTTGAAGACGTGGGACGCACAGGCCTAATTTATGAAGGTTTTGGGATTGATCATCTGCACGTCAAGCTTTTCCCAATGCATGGAACAAAAATGGATCAATGGAAACCGATTCATTCAAATGTTGATAAATATTTTGAAAAATACGAAGGATATATTTCCTCGCATGATTACAAACGGGCTGACGATAGTCATTTGGCCGAATTGGCCAAAAAAATTCAGGAATAAAAAAGCCTTCCGCACAACGCAGTTGGCTTATCAGCTTTGCTTCTCCCCAATAAAAACCCAATGGGCAGAAACATAAGGGACACTGACAGTAATCAGACCCGAGTGCTTCATGTGATATAGCTCGACCGGTTTGAAGGCTCGCATGAGCAACTGGGTTTCATTTTTGTCCACAAAATGATGAGAAACACCAGCTTCAATTCCTTCCGTAGGAACGAAGGTATGAGGTTCGATCTCCTCTCCTTTGCCGTACTCTGAGCTTTCACGCGAGATGAAAGTACACAGGATGATGCCGCCAGGAAGCAGGATCCGATTGATCTCCGCGATGGAGGTGCAAATCTCTGCCAGCGTAGCATGCGTAATCACTCCGCGACAGACACAGGCCTGAAAAGAGTTGTCCCGATAAGGAAGAGCCTTCATGTTTCCGAGAACCAACCCGGCAGTTTGTCTTTCTTGTTCCAGCCATTCTTTCGTCAACTGCGCGCCCCGAGGCGAAATATCTGCACCAAAGACAGTGAATCCGTTTCGGGCCAGATAGACAATATGACGTCCAGCCCCGAACCCTAAGTCTAGCACGCGCTTAATTTGACGCATCTTCAACAAAGACATAACCTTAATCACTTCTTCGGCCGGATCTTTCAGGCAGAACTTCTGGTCTCGATATAGATTATCCCAGTCCATATAATGCTCCTGTTACTTCTAAGGGAATTCCCCGTCCTCCATGTAAAGATGTCTTAACAGCATAAATAAAGCGGCCATAGAAAGCAAATTATAAAAAAGAAAAAACCGGGGAAACCACAAGGGTTCCCCCGGCCGGATTTCTCCGCGAGCTGACGCCTAGGGCGCCAACCGGTTGGGTCCTCGGTAGAGAAACGTGACCTCTCGCACGTTCTTCAAACCGAGCATGACCATGAGCATACGAGTCAGACCGAAGCCGTAGCCGCCATGGGGCGGCATGCCGAAACGGAAGCAGTCGAGGTAGTGCTGGATCGGCTCTGGATTCAGTCCCTTCTCACGCACCTGGTCCATAAGCACGTCGTAACGGTGTTCACGTTGCGCCCCGGTCGTGACCTCGAGCCCCTTCCAGAGGAGGTCGAAGCTTTTGGTCAGCTTGGGGTTATCAGCGTGCCGCATGTGGTAGAACGGACGAACGCTAATCGGATAGTCAGTCACGAACACGAACTCGTGCCCGGACTTCTCCTGCACATGCCGGCAAACCAACCTTTCGCCCTCGGGGTCCAAGTCGCCCTTGGCTCCGCGATCGATTTGATGGCCCATCTCGCCGACGATCTCGTACGCTTCGGCCATCGTCACCCTCGGAAAGGGCGTTGTTGGAACCGCGACATCGACGCCGAATGTCTGCTGAATGCGGTCGCCGAGCCTTTCCTTCACCCGGGCGAGCACGAACTGCAGCCAGTCTTCCTCCCACTTCATGACATCGAGGTGGGATTCAATCCACGAGACTTCGACGTCGACGCTCGTGAACTCGGTATCGTGCCGCGACGTGAATGAAGGATTGGCCCGAAACACTGGCCCGACCTCAAACACCCGATCGAACCCGGCGGCCATGGCCATCTGCTTGTAGAACTGTGGCGACTGGGCCAGATAGGCCTTGCCGTCGAAGTAGTCGAGCGTGAACAGTTCCGCGCCCGATTCACTGGCGGCACCCATGAGTTTCGGAGAATGGATCTCCAGAAACCCCTGGCTTGTCCAGAATTCCCGCATTGCCTGTTCGGCGGCGGTCTGGACTTCGAAGATCAGCCGGTTCTGGGGTTGCCGCAGGTCGAGGAATCGCCAATCAAGACGACTTTCGGACGTCGCGTTTAGTCCAAGCGGCAAAGGAACTGCCGCAATGTTGACGACTTCCAGAGCCTTGATCTGAAGCTCCAAGCCACCGAGTTTAACCTGCGCATTTTCAACGACCACGCCGGTCACCGTGACCGCCGACTCGTTGCTAATGCTGTCAATTACCGCGGCCAACGCTTCGTCAACCGATCGCTCGTGAATCGCCTGCAACGAACCGCTGTGGTCGCGCACGACGAGAAACTGCATGCGCTTGAGGAGCCTGGCGTTTTCAACCCAACCGGCGATCGTGACGGTCTGGCCGATGTAGTTGCCAAGCTGGGAAACGAGAATTCTCAGCATTGTAGTTTACCTCACTAAGGGAAAATCTTTCGCCGAAAAGTTCTCGGGAAAGGAATGGTATCGCGGACGTGCGGGATGTCGATCAGCCACCGGATAAAACGTTCGACCCCCAAGCCGAAACCGACATGGGGAACGCAGCCGAACTTCCGGAGGTCACGCATCCATTCATAGAGCGGATTGCCAAGCTTGCCCTTCTCAGCGAGCCGTTCGTCCAGCATCGAGAGATCCTGAATTTTTTCAGCAACGCCGAGCAGTTCGCCATAACCGTTGGTCGCGATCAGATCGGCTGTGCGCGTGACGCGCGGGTCGTTCGGATCGACAACATACGGAAACGGTTCGATCGTGCGCGGAACACCGACGATCCAGAAGGGCTGTTTGAATTGCCTGGAGAGCAGTTCTTCCTCGTCAGAGCCGAGGCTTTTGCCGAACTGAAAATCGACACCATCGCGCTTGAGGCTTTCGACCGCTTCCGCGTAAGTGATCCGCGGGTATGGAGTGCTGACGCCGTCGCGGCAAATCGATCGGCCTAATGTTTTCGCCAGGTCGCCCCCTTGTTCGTGGCAGGCCACCGAAACGAAACTGATCAGGCTTTCGACCGTAGCGATAACGTCCTCCAGATCCGCAAATGCCATCTCGGCCTTGATGTGCCAATACTCCATAAGGTGACGCTTGCTGCGACTTTCTTCTCCCCGGAAACTCGGGCCGATGTTGTAGACCTTCTCAAAGGCGTGCACGGCCCATTCTAGGTAGAAGCCAACGCACTGTGTGAGGAAGATTGACTGGTTGTCGACTGTCAGCCCGATAGCGGAGCGATCGTCGTAGAGTGGAACTGCAGTCAGAACTGGAGCCGTGATCTCGGTATAGCCCTGACTTCGGAACCACTGATGAACCAAACCCATCAGCAAGTGACGGAACTTGAGGATCGCCATTACCTTCTCATTGCGAAGATAGAAATGACGATGGCCTAAAAGCTGTTCCTGAATCGCGGGGTCGAAGATGTCGATGGGATCGCGGACATGAGGATCAACTGCGATACTGGCTTGGCTGATTACATCGAGACAACACGCCACGATCTCGCGTTGTATCCCCCGAGCCCGCAGCTGACCTTGTACCTTAACGCTCGACTCAAGAGTTAAGCCTTTGGCCATTACGAACACGACATCGGGACACTGACCTTTCTCAAACACCGCCTGTATAGTTCCAGTCGAATCGACGACATCGATAAAGACGATGCGTCCATGTATCCGCCTGGCCTTAACCCATCCGTAGAGAACGACGTTTTGGTCAACGTCGAGTCTCTGATGGAGGTCTGAAACGTACTGCTTTTTCATGATGGAACTCCCTCCTGGAAAAACAGACTCAACGCTGTAATTTCGTATGCTTTTGCCTCCTGCTGATTGTTCAAGATCGCAAAGAGGCAAAAGCCATCCTTGACTTAATAACTTAGCATTTATTTCATCTTTAGTCAATCCTAAATTCTTTTGGAAAACAACACGACCATGCTACAATAATGTTATCCGCAGAGGGTGAAAAACCTCAATTTATTATGCTTCCAAAGTTTCCACAATTTAAAAAACTTGAAATAACTGACAAGGCCGATATAGAAGAAATTACGTTGCAGTACCCGCCGTATTCGGATTTTAATTTTGTTTCTCTGTGGGTTTGGGATATTAAGAATGCGATTCGTATCTCTCAGTTGAATGGTAATTTACTGGTTAAATTTTCAGACTATTTGTCTGAAGAATCGTTCTATTCGTTTTTAGGACGTGAAAAAACGAATGAAACCGCTGAAGCCTTACTAGAATTATCAAAGAAAGAGAAAATAAGACCAGTACTTAAATTAGTACCCGAGAATTCTGTAGTAAAAATGGATCAAAATAAATTTAATATTATAGAAGAACGAAATCATTTTGATTATATCTACTCAATAAAAAACCTTGCCGCATATGTTGGCTCGGAATATAAAAAGCATAGAAAAAATACTCGTCGCTTCAAGGAAATACACAAATTTGAAGTCAAATTCATGAACCTTACAGAGGAAAAGAATAAAAAAATATTACAAGATTTAGTTGACTTATGGACAAAAAAGAAAAAAGATAAAATAGACAATACAAAAAATTATAAAGAATTAGAAGATTTTAAAAACGAATCAATTGCTTTTAAAAAATTATTATCATCACCTGACGATTTTTTGAAATCATTAATATGCTTTTCTATTTTTATTGAAGATAAATTAGCGAGCTTCATTGTTAGTGAGAGAATAATGGACGATTATTGCCTTTCGCATTTTGGAAAATCGAATATAGGTTATGAAGGTATTTCACAATTTTTAATGCAAAGTCACGCAAAATTTTTTTTGGATATGGGAATTGACTATCATAATGATGAGCAAGATTTAGGATTACCGAATTTGCGGTTCTCTAAAAATTCCTATAGACCAGCACATTTCCTAAAAAAATACTCAATTGCTTATTTGGATGATTTTGTAATATAATTGCTTTATGGAACTCAAAGAGAATATAGCGAAAAGAACAATATTTATACCAGTTATCGTTTTTATTATCTTGATGATTTGGGGTCTTTTCTTTGTTTTTACTAAATCAGACCCAAATAGCTATAATGCGCAATTCTGGTCCGCGATATACCAGATAATTGCTTGGTTTGGCGTTTTCTATGGCATTTATTTTTCAAATTTATGGGGCGGTTGGAAGAGTCAAATCGGTCGAGCTAATTTAGCCTTTGCTTCAGGACTTCTTGCTCAATCTTTTGGCCAATTCGTCTTTAGCTATTTTACTTATAAGCAAGTTGAAGTACTTTATCCTTCCATTGCTGACATTGGTTTTTTTGGGAGCATTCCTTTGTATATATGTGGTATTTATTTTTTATATAAGGCACTACGATCACGGAATTTTTTCAGCTCTTGGTCTATAAGAATTTTGGCTTTGTTAATACCCGTTTGTATTTTAGGGTTTTCATACAATATTTTCTTGAAAGGCTATCAATTCGACTGGAGTCATCCTCTTACCATTTTTTTTGACTTTGGTTATCCGCTCGGACAAGCCATTTATGTTTCAATGGCCATTATTACTTTTATTACCTCATCACGTTTTCTTGGGGGCATCATGAAAAAACCCGTTTTATTTTTTATCGTCGCGTTATTTGCTCAATTTGTTGCAGATTATGTTTTTTTGTTTTTATCAAATAGAAATTTTTATATAGGGAGCAATATAATTTTTAGTGATCTTTTATATTTACTCGCTTACTTTATGATGACCCTTAGTCTTATAAAACTAGGCTCGACTTTTTATAAGATAAAAAATAGTTAATTTTATGATTGCGACAGCCACAACCAGCGCAAGTATCTTTGATCAAATATCATTGCGGATTATCAAAGAACAAGAACTGATCATCGGACCAGTGGCTTGGGAAGAAGCGAAAAAAGTTTCTGGATTCCATATCGTTGACCAATCCAAAGGCCAAGTTTCCTTTGATGGCGATGCTAAAGAAGTCCTGAATAAACTAGTGGCTCAATACACACGATTGTTTGGACGAGCTTCAACCGAAGTCTGTAAAGATGCGGTCCAGGATCTGATCGTCGAATTGCCGAAAGACCAAGTGCCCACGAGTCTGAAATAAATATGTCAAATACTGATTCCAACGACGGACACTTGCAAGAGATCAACGAGGAAATCTATAAGCGCAACTTAGAACTTGCAATTGTCAATAAAACGCTTTCGCTTCTGCGAAAGCTTTATCAAATCAGCTTGTTAACTCTAGACCCGCCCTCGCTTTCTGAAAAGATTTCAGAAACAGTTAGGGTTGATTTAAATATGGAAGCTGTGGGCGTGATGCATTTTGACGATAAAACCGACACACTGACTTCTTTTATGTTTTCCAAATCAGAACGTTTGAAGAATATAATGAACAAACTCGGTTTTTTATTTAAAGATTTACAAATCACTGAAGTTTCAAAAAAACCAATTCTTAAGCAAGTTTTTTATGAAAAAGCTCCAGCCCAGCCAAATAATTTGGACGTAATTTGGGGTGGAACAATTCCGTCAATAAAACTGAAAACGATTTCGGATCAATCACACATCAAGACGATTCTTTTATATCCTTTGGTGACGCAAAATCGAGTAATTGGCGCTCTTTTTCTGGGACTTAATCGCGACTACAGCGTCTTAAATGAACACGAAAAGGATTCGATTAATAGCTTGGTTGATGTAGTAGCCGTTGCTTTAGACAAAGCTTTCTTATACGAGCAATTAAGAGAGGCTAATGAACAACTGAAAATTTTGGATCAAGCCCGGGCAGAATTTATCACTATCGCCAGCCACCAGCTGCGCACACCGCCTACGACCATTAAGTGGTATTTAGCATCAATTTTGGCTAACGATTTTGGTCAGTTGCCAGAGGAAGTGAAAAAGCAATTACAAAAAACTCAACTGACTAATAATTCCATGATATCTTTAATTGACGATTTGCTTAATGTTTCTAGGATTGAACGCGGCAAATTGGAGTTTAATTTTGAACCAATTGATCTGTTAGCCATTACTCAACTTACAGTTGATCAACTGCTGCCACAAGCTGAAAATAAAAAAATTCAGCTGATTTTTAATCAGCCAGAAACAACTCTTCCCCAAATTATTGCTGACAAAGAAAAATTGCGTCAAGTAATTAATAATTTAATTGACAATGCTATAAAATACACCAAACAAGGCCGGGTTGTAGTCGAATTGTCAGAAACAGATCAGGATTTGATAATCAAAGTTACTGATACAGGTAAGGGGGTTACGGTGGAACAAGAAAAAAGTATTTTTGAAAAATTTGATCGAGGCAAAGAAAAATCTAAAAATTCAGCTGGCTTAGGCCTTGGTTTATATGTTGCCAAAATCGTGATTGAACAGCACAATGGCAAGATTTGGGTCGAATCGCAAGGCGAGGGCAAGGGTTCAACTTTCGCTTTTTCGATTCCAATCAAAAATAATCTCGAAAACAGCACGTTTGATCTGACTAAAACCCAGAAAATATCCAACTAATGTTCTGGAATCCCGAATCTGCTTCTCATGCGGCCATGGCGTGATCAGATTCTTGCTTTTCTTGTTTTGACTTTCGTATTAAAATATTTTTGCAGGCCTGATCTAGCGCTCCATTGGTATCCGCGATCACTTGATCGAAATCCAAGACTAAAACTAAATTAGAATGCTTTTCGCGTTCTTCCAATATCCATCCATAAAATTTGGTGCCATCTGCCTGGCTATTCTTCAGATCAAACCTAAAATTGTGGATTATAATTCCTTGTTGTTCATAAACTTGGGATAAACCCATAGCCGCATCTATTTCTTTCTGTTTGTCATCCACAATGTAAACATGAATCGGTCTGCCTCTGGATTTGTCTTCTAAAATTTTATCAAAGATTCTACGAAGTTCAGAAGTTTTCTCATCTGTTTTCTCGTTTTCTGCCACGAATATATGTTCTTCGTCAAAATATTTCTTAGCTCCTGTGAGCTCAAGTTTTTTTAATTGCCATTTCTTATTGCCCAAAGTCCACACAGCAGGAGTAAACCCTGCTTCTTTCAAAGCCTCCAATAAACAATACATTTCAATTTTTTTCTGATCCAGGGCTTCCACCAGTGGTTTGTTTGAAACTTTGACCAGAATTTCCGGAGTATGGGCTTCTTCGATAACTTTCCAGACCTCTTTGGGGTCCATGGCTAACTCTTTGGCCATAATCCTAATATTCTTTTCCGGGTCGGGAGACTTCCAAAAATTTTTTGTTATTATAGCCTTAATCCTTTCTAACTCGCGACTGTATTCGTGACTGGCTTCCATTTCTCTCTGAGTTTCTCTTTGAAGTTCCGTAATTCTTTCTGCTCGGCCACTTTTTAGTTTGCTTTCAATCCGCGCCATAATTTCGAAACGGCGAGCCTGCATGTCATTGGAAGCAAATGGCCATGCTAGTTCGGTATTAGCAACTGCTGCTTCGACCACTTCCGGATCATTCTGTAATTCCGCGGAAGCGTAATGCAAAGCCAATCCATCTCTTATTATCACTGCTAAAGCCAGTCGCTTATCAGCTCGCCAAATTAAGCTTAAATTGGCATAAACTTCAATAATATTAGGAACGTTCAACTTTTTCAAAATTTCTTCTCGTTCGATTGTTTTGTTCTGTTCTTCCAAGCCCTCACTAAATTCCAAAACTTCGCCTTTGGGCATATAAATAGGTTAATTTTTGCTGGCTTTAGTTTAACAAAAAACATTAGCTTTGGGAACGTTTTTGGATCTGAATCAGAAAGAGATATTTCGAATTCTTGCGTGACGCATGACGCAGGAACTGATGGAAGCGGTGGAGCAAGCTTCTTGGGCCCATCCGTCCCTTTTGGTTTTGTAACCGTGCTTGCTCCTCTACAGCATCTCTGAACGGACTCAGCGCCACTCTCACCACTTCTTCATCAGTCAGTTCTGCCGTGTTTGGAATACGACTCTTTCTGCCCTTGCGTTTATCCGAACCTGACGGTTCCATGTCGGAACTACCTCCTGTGTGTTATTGCGGACCAATTCTAAGAACATTATAGTTTAATAAAATTTATGATCCTTGTCAGTGCTTAAATTTTCAAGTTCGAATCCTGGCAAGTGTCAATAAAAAACACTAGCCTTCGCTAATGTGCTTTAAAGGTTTTCTATTACTTTCTTCAGCTCTTGTATATCTTCCGTTGCCGCTTTCCAAACTTCTTTTATATCTACATCCATATAATCATGGATAAGAAAATCTCTCATGCCGGCTATTCTACGCCAAGGGATACTCTCGTGATTGGTTTTAAATTCTTCTGACAAGCGTTTAGCCGCTTCCCCGATAATTTCTAATTCCCGGGTAACAGCCATCTGCGTCTTAATATCTGCTTTAAAATGATCAAAGTTCATAGCCAAAACAAAAGCTTCGATTCCTTCAATCGCTTTCAAAATGTGTTTACTGTAAATCTGATCGTTGGCCTTGTCCATATAAAACAATTAAATCTTTTTTTACATTTGGGACTACATATTTGTTCAAGCTTTGTTCGGTAATTAAATCAACCTTCTGCCGTAAGATATCTTCAAGTTCTTGAGCAACTCCAATATGGTCTAGAAGAGAAATCGGCTTATTGAACCGAACTAAAATATCGACATCACTATTCGGAGTCGTCTGTCCGCGTGCCGCGGATCCAAAAATCGCCGCATATTCTACTCCGTTGGCATGCAGAATGGGCATGATTTTTTTCTTAACTTCTTCAAGTATCATAATATATCGCTTAATTTGGCTCGGGCGGCTGGATTCGAACCAGCGACCCGCTGATTAACAGTCAGCTGCTCTACCGCTGAGCTACGCCCGAACGTAAAGAAATTTTATCAGATTTTGATTAATATTTCAAGGCCTTGTAAAAAATCGCCATTTCGGCGATTTTTTGTTATGATTAAACAATGCAAGCTATTATTCTAACAATCTTTACTTTTTTTTCGACCTTGCTAGGTGGATTATTTGCGGTGAAATTCAAAGATAAACTCCATTTGATAATGGGTTTCACTGCTGGCGTGCTTTTGGGAGTGGTGAGTTTTGATATTTTTCCAGAGATAATCAATCAAATAAAAGAAAATCATTTTAGCTCTACCGAGGTCATGATTGCACTAGTTATTGGATTTCTTTTGTTTCATGTCCTAGAAAAATTTTTAGTCATCCACCATTTGCATGAAGGAGATTATGCCGATCATAGGCATCCGCAAGTCGGAATTCTTTCGGCCTTAGCATTAGCTGGACATAGTTTTATGGATGGAGTGGGTATTGGTTTAGGTTTTCAAGTTAACCCAGCAGTTGGTTTGCTAGTGGCGATTGCGGTAATTTCCCACGATTTTACTGATGGCATGAATACGGTCGCTTTAATGTTAATCAATAATAATACCCCGAGGAAATCGAAAATGTTTTTAGTATTAGACGCAGTTACGCCAGTATTAGGAGCATTATCAACTTTGTTTTTTAAAGTCTCGTCCCATTTTTTGGTTTTATACTTAGGATTTTTTGCCGGTTTCCTGTTATATATTGGCGCCAGCGATATTTTACCGGAAGCCCATAGCAAACAAAGTTCAGCGAAATTAATCGGGCTTACAGTTCTAGGTGTTGTATTTATTTTTTTAATTACTCGATTTATTTGAATAGCAGTTTTTGGCATTATTAATATATGACTATGACAGAAGAAGAAATAAAGCAGAAGTTGACTCCGGATCAGTATAAGATAATGAGGGAAAAGGGAACCGAGGCGCCTTTCAGCGGAAAGTATGTGGATAATCATGAGAAAGGCATGTTTGTTTGCGCGGCGTGCGGCAATCAATTATTTTCGTCAGACACCAAGTTTGATTCCGGCACAGGCTGGCCCAGCTTTACCGAACCTGCTAACCTAAAAAATGTTGAGCTCCGTGAAGATAATGACCACGGGATGATCCGGACTGAAGTCATTTGCAAAAATTGCGGTTCGCACCTAGGCCACGTTTTTGACGATGGGCCGTCGGATAAAGGCGGCAAGCGCTATTGCATCAATTCCGCTTGCTTAATGCTGAAAAAAGATGATTGACAAATAAATTTTGTATCTGATAGAATACTGTTGTTAGTATTAACAACATAATCATGTTGGGACACTAATATCAAAAATAAGAGGCGGCAGAAATGCCGTCTTTTATGTTTAATCAAATCAACGAACCAATCGAAGTTGTGGCAAAATTTTCTGCAGGTAAACTTTTACCAATGAAGTTTTTGTGGCAAGACCGAGAAGTTGTGATCAAAAAAATTAACTTGGTTTACACCAGCTGGCAAGGCCGGGCCAAGTTTTATTTTTTTGCAGTTTCAGATAGTACGAATTACTTTAAACTACAGTTTAATTCGGAAAATTTAACCTGGACATTATTAGAAAGTTATGCAGAATAAATTAACGAATTATGAATTAACGGATTACGGATTAATTCGAAATTCGAAATCCGCAATTCGTCAATTTCCCAGAATCATGCTTGTGGACATGAATTCGTTTTTTGCTTCTGTCGAACAACAGGCTAATCCATTTTTGCGAGGCAAGCCTTTGGGTGTCTCGAATAGCCGGCTCGAGGCATCCTGTTTGATTGGGACATCCAAAGAAGCCAAGGCCTTGGGAATCAAAAACGGTTTACCATTATACAAGGCCCGAAAAATTTATCCGAAAATTTTAGTTGTGGATTCAGAGCCGGAAAAATATCGCGAGGTCAATAGGCAGATTAATCGAATATTTGCTGATTATGCCAATAGAATTGAGACTTATAGTGTGGATGAATCATTTTTGGATTTGCATGAGCCGATAAATCGGCACGCTACAAACCCTTTAATTATTGGTTCTCTAATCAAAGAGCGTATTAAGAAAGAAGTTGGCGAATGGCTAACATGCTCTGTGGGCATTGCCCCAAACAAATTTATGGCCAAACTCGCGGCTGATTTACCCCCACACCAAAATTTTGGTGTGGGGGTGTACAGAAACGATGACATCGGTATAGTTTGGCGCGAAAATTTGTCGGAAATTTATAAGCACAAGGAGTTGTCGGATTTATGGGGGATCGGCAAGGGCTGGCAGACAAGGTTGGCAAAGCTGAATATTACAAGTCCTTTGCAGCTGCTTGATTATCCAGTAGAAAATTTGATGGCTATGTTTGGCAAGCCTGGGTTTTATATTTGGCAGAGGGTGAATGGATTGGAAGAAGATGAAATCAGTAATGATGGGGACGAACCTAAATCATTTGGCCATTCCTGGGTTTTGAATTTCCGCACGGTTAACAAGGAGCGTTTAAAAATTGTCATCTTGCGTCTGGCAGAAAAAGCCTCACGGCGGATGCGGCATAAGGGCTTTGTGGCTTCGGGTTTATATTTATCCATAAGCCTTGTGGATGGTACCCGGCTTCACTGGTCGAAAAAGCTTCAATTTCAAATTGAAACTGGTTTGCAATTATATGAGCAAGCTATGAACATTTCGAAAAGCTGGAATTTTGCCAGTGAGGTTATGCACATTGCTGTGGGTTTTATTTATTTGAATCGCAAAATCAATCAACTGACTTTATTTTCAGATAAGTTTTTAAATCTGACGAATACACTCGACAGGATTAATAACAAATACGGCGAATTCACGATTCGATCGGGACTACTGGCGAAAACCGTCGATTTTGCCCCAGACGCGATAGCTTTTGGGAAGTAGTAAAAATTATTGCATTATCTCGCCATCGTCATAACTAGCCAAATCTGCATCGCTGATTTCGACAACGTTGTCTAAAGACAATTTCATCCGCGATAAAACGCCCATGGATACAAAGCCGAGTTTGGTGTTTTTTAAAATCATGTACACTGTTGCTGAACTTCCTTTGATCAAAATGCCGTCAGCAAAGCCCATAATCTTTCCAAAGTTATTTGTGCTTATGAGATTAGAATCAATAATTTGAACATCCGAAAATCTTAACCCGCGGGTAAGGAATGTCAGCTCATTGCTAAACGGTCGGTATTTCTCGTTTTCTACGATATAGACAGTGGCATCATTTGTTGTTTTGACTAAAGTGCCCGAAGCGAAAGCGGTCGTTCCCAAAACCTGCCCAGGCGGATTTGTTGGTATAGGAATATGGCTTGGTGGGGTTGGGTTCGGAGTTGGGGCTGAAGTTACAGTTGTGCTTGGCACAAAAGTGCTGCAGTCTAAGCAGAAGATTCCCCCTCCGCCCCATCCGCCTCCGCCTTTAAGGTCAACTACAAAGTTTGCCGTGGCAGAGATATTTGTTGAGACATTCGTGTCAGTGCGGGCAGCAGCAAGCACGCCATCGCTCCAATTACTGAAATGAAAGCCGTCTACGGCTACCGCAGTGACCGCTGTCCCATCAGCACCCAAACTTACTGTTTGGGAAGCCGATCCCGTTAGACTGCCGTTTGGCCCCGCAATATAGGTCAGTGTAAAAGTCGGAATTGGAGCAGTAAAGATATTGAGAGGCAGAGTTTTTCCGTTTAGCGCCATCACGGCATAAGCTGTGGTTGTCGCTGAAAAAGAATCTTCAGTGGAAATGCTTTGATATTTGAAGAAACCAGTTGCAACTTGGTTAGATTCCAAATACGAAGTCGGGGAGCCGTTAGGTTTGGTCCAGTCGTCAGGATTAATTTTTGCGGCATTAAGCGCCCAGAGGACCCAGGCAGTGGAAGAAGAATCCGAATCTGTTCCAAATTGACTTTGCGGGTCATAGGTAAACCCGCCGTCGGCATTTTGCGCAGTCTTCAGATAATCTAAGGCGTTTTGAATTTTAGTATCTGTTGCCAAAACTCCGTCCGCGATGAGTGCGACAATTGCCGCAGAGGTCATATTGCTGTCAGTACCGCCGCTGGTAGCAAAGCCCCAGCCGCCATTGGCTTGCTGGTGCGCGAGGATAAAATTTTCAGCATCTATAATTGTTGGATCATTGTTCGGAACTCCTGCAGAGAGCAAGGCGAACAGGCCGAAGATATCATCATTAATTGTAGCTGTATCGCCGATTTGATTACTTGTGTGAAATTTTTCTAGTTCTGCGATAAGATCTTTATCGCCAAAAGTTCGCGGGTCCTGACCCAAGGCTGTGATGGCAAGGATGGGAGCTGCATATTCGATGGCAGTTGTCCCATTAATCGTTTTGAGATAATCTGATGGGATAGAACTGGAATTGAGCATGGCCAGGGCCATGGTACTCCAGGGATTACTCGCATGCGCCGTTAAATAACTTTCTGCAGATGTTTGGTTGTAACTAGCAAACACCGTCAAGGGGCCGAACAGAATCGCGCCAAAACTGAGTAAGACAACGAGTCTTCTCATATACGCCTTTCTAAATAAGACCGCCTCCAAGAAGGAAGCGGCCTTTTATGATTTAAAAAAGCGCTCCTCTTTGCTCGAAGAGGTGTCATATTTGTAGTTTGACAGTTGGTTGGTACTCTGACTTAAGTCACGTAACATTTATCATGTAACACGTAACAATTACAGTTGCGGCACAGTGTGGGATTTACGCCCACTTCCCCAACCGACCTTAATGGAACTGTCAATTAATAATTGTTAAAGTAAATAAATTGTATTCTTATGGCTAATTATTGTCAAATCGCTCTTTACAAGAACCGAAAAATTTGCTATACTATTTATAGTATAAAAAATACTCAAGTAGAAATCAAGACAAAATAACAATATGGTTTTCCAAATCGGGCGCTAAGCAAACTAAACGATCCTAACATATGAAGGATGGTTTAGGTTTGTTCGCCTAGTTTGAAACAAAAACAGAAATTCAAGAAACTCAAAGATCGCACCTTTTAAATTCGCTTATTTCCGGCCTGGAACACAATCATTAGGCTTAACCACCGAAGATTTGTTCTGGACAGGGAATACCAAATTGAAGGTCAGTGGTGAGGGGTTACCAAAATAGTAGCTTTCCTCACAAATACTGTCTTTCAATACACATAATAACCAGGCTCTCTCACCTGGTTATTATGTTTTTTAAACCTTGTGGTATAATAGATAGGTCAATTTGATAAAAGAGAGGAAACAACAATGTTCGAATTTTTAAAGAAAAAGCCGACTCCAGGCGACCAACGCGTACACCACCAAGCCAAAGCTACTGGTATGGACATGGCTCGGGAATCGGTTAGGGAGATTAGAGAAATTAAGCCCCAGCAAGCGACCCAAGCTACCCCGATCTTGACTCCTATAACTACAACTCCAGGAACAAGTTTTTTTAATAGAATTATTGATTATTGTTTATACGCCGCGGTATTATTGACCCCATTGTTGTTTATTTCTATTACTTCAGAAGTAAGAGAATTTAACAAACAAGCCTTGCTATTTTTAGTTATGGTGATAATGCTGGGAGTTTGGGTGATCAAAATTCTCACGACGCGCAGAGTTTCTTGGGTTAAAACTTCTCTCGATTATATCTTGTTGGCATATCTGGCTATTTATTTTATAACAAGTTTTGTTTCAGTAGATAAGGCTTCTTCTTTTTTGGGTTATTATGGCCGATTTATCGGAAGTTTTATTTCAGTCGCAACTTTTATCGTTTTATATTTTCTGATCGTAAATAATGTCAGATCAGAAAAAACCGTAAAACGGCTTTTGGATTGTTTGTTAGTTAGCTCTGGACTTGTTTTGGTTTATAGTTTATTGCAAATTTTAGGTTTATTTATTTTACCTCTGGCACTCACTCATAATCGTTCATTCAACCCAATCGGTAGTTTGGCTGGTTTAGCAATCTTTGCATCTCTCAGTTTAATTTTTTTCCAGTGGTTGATGTTAAACAACCTTAAGCCCAGTAAAATTCGGAAGGGCATTTTGGTTTTATTAAGCTTAGTTGCTTTTGCGGTTTTGTTTTTACTTAATGCTTTTGTTGCTTGGTTAGTCCTAGCCTTAGGTATGGTAGTATTTTTGGCTTTGACTATGACTTTAGGCAATCAGGCCCAAAATTCCCAAGCCTGGTTTTGGAAACCAATGATTATTTTAGTTCTTGCTATATTATTTGTTGCTTTGCAGTTTCTGCCGCAAATCATCAATCCGAGCAAATTGGTTAATCTTAAATTGCCAGCAGAGATTCAACTTTCTAATTCTACTATTTGGACTTTGGCCAAGAATTCTTTAACTAGTAATGTCAAACAAGCCATCCTAGGCTCTGGTCCTGGTACAATCGGTGTTATTTTTGGCGATTTTAAGCCCGTAGAATTAAATAAAACGATTGCCTGGAGTTTGAATTTTGATCGAGCAACAAGCGAACTGGCAAACATTGCGATTGAAACTGGACTATTGGGATTATTAGCCTTTGAACTCACCTCCATTTTATTCCTGATTTATGCTTTGTTTTTCATCCTTAAAAAAATCCAACACAATGGTTGGATTTATGCTCTAGGATTTTTTATTTTATGGTTTACTTTGTATGTTACTCATTTCTTTTATTTTTTTAACACGACTTTCTATTTCCTGTTTTGGTTGTCAATCGCCATGTTTATGGCGATAGCGCATTGGAACGAAGGACCAGAGGCTCAAGATCGAAATCTATCATTGATTTCGTCTCCGCGTTCGACTCTTTCTTGGACATTTGCCAGTTTGTTGATTTTGGCAGTATTATTGTTGGGCTTATTTTTCGAGGTCGCAGTGTACGGGGGAGAGGCGTATTATAATTTGGGCCTTAAAGAATCAGCTCAAACTAATCCAAATTATGCTAAAGTTTCCAATGATTTTTCTCGGGCAATTAGTTTAAATCCTTATCGTGATGTTTACTATTTAGGTTATGGACAGAGTTTGATTTATCAAGCCTCGCAAGAATTCGCCAAACCACAGCCAAATACAAATTTGATTAAATCCTGGATGGCAAGCTTAATAACAGCAGGCCAGCAAGCTGTGCAAATTTCACCAACAAAAGCTTCCAACTGGTTGACTTTAGCTAGATTCTACAGCAACATCCGACCCTTGGTTACGGGTTCAGACAAGTTTATCATTGATGCGTTGCAAAAAGCCATTGATCGAGATCCGCATAATCCAGCTTTGTATTATCAACTAGGCCAGGCATATTCTACTTCTGCTCAAGTAACCGACACGTCCCTGTTTACTGGTCCTGATACTGACAAAGATGGCTTGCCGGATGCGCTGGAAGCTAAGCTTGGATCTGATCCGAATAATCCGGATACTAACAAGAATGGCATTTCAGATGGAGATGAGGTTAAATCCGGTTTGAATCCGGCAGGATCCGGGTCTCTTACTTCTGATCAGATAGCAGCTATAACTAAGATTGATCCTGTAGTGATGAAGCAGGCCGAGGACGAATTAAATAAGGCAATTGAACTAAAGTCAGATTTGTCCGAATTTTATATTCAATTAGCCCGCATCTATGAGCGCGATAACAAAGTTGATGATGCGAAAAAAGAAATTGGCATCGCTGTGCAGTTGTTACCTAACAACTCTGATGTTTTGTTTGAGCAAGGTAGAATTACTTTCAATCAAAAGGATTATGCGACTGCCGAAAAAATCTTTAATCGAGTTCTTGTCTTGGTTCCAAACCACGCTAATGCGCTTTATTCTTTAGGGCTGATTTATGCGCAAAGAGGGGATAAGGAGAAAGCATTAGCTGAGTTTGAAAAAGTCCAGCAGATTATTGGTTTAAATAATCCTCAATTACAACAGCAAATCGATTCGTTAAAAAAGTAATCGTCAGCTGATTATCATATTTCGAAAATCTTTTCCAACTTTGGAAAAGATTTTCGGTTTGCTGGAGACTAAAATCATATCTTCTATTCTGACGCCAAATTTCTTCGGCAGATAAATTCCGGGTTCAATAGTGACGATGTCATTTTTGGCTATCGAATCTCCGGAGTTGGACTTAAAGTTCGGTGTTTCATGGATTTTTTTGCCCACGCCGTGGCCTGTGCCGTGGACATAAAATTTTCCGTAGCCAGAGTGATTGATGATGTGGCGAGCGGTAAAGTCGATTTCGTCACTATGCCGGCCAATTGAAACTTTTTTAATTGCGGTCAGCTGCGCCTTCAAAACAATATTATAGATTTGTTCGTGGAATTTTTTTGGCCGGCCCAAAAATAGCGTACGAGTGAAATCTGAACAATATCCTTGGGTCTTGACCCCGAAATCGAGCATTAGAAAATTATTTTTGCCGATTTTTTTGGAGGAAGGGGAGTGGTGGATCTCTGCCGAGCTTTGGCCGAATGAAACAATTGGTGGGAAGGCCATACCGCTGGCTCCCAATTTTTTCGCTCTGCGCCTGATCAAATTGGCAATTTTAATTTCCGTCAAACCGGTTTTTTGACTTTTCAGCAGTTTGACGATCTCGAGGAAAATTTGGTCGATAATTAAAGAGCCACGTGAAATGGCTCTTATTTTTTTGGAAGGCATTATTTTACCGCCGCTATGATTGATTCGAAAGCTTTGGGGTTTCTGACAGCGAGTTCCGCCAGCATTTTGCGATTGAGCAAGACTTTATTTTTATTAAGCTTATCCATCAGTTTGCTATAGGTTAAACCTTGTCCGCGGCTGGCAGCATTAATCCTGATTGTCCAAAGTTTTTTAAAGTCTCGCTTGCGCAGTCGTCTGTGGCCATAGGCATAAGAGTCAGCATGAAGCAAGGCTTCCTTGGCTGCAATGGCATTGGTTCGACGACGATTGGTAAAGCCTTTGGTTCTGGCTAATACGTATTTTCTTCGTTTGTGTGCGGCAACTCCGCGTTTAACTCTAGTCATAATTATCCTCGCATTAATAGTTTAATCTTTAGATTCGTTTTGTGAACTGCCAAATCTCGGCGTTTGTTCTTAGTCGTATTGCCTGATTCTCTGGAATTAAAATGAGCTTGGCCGGATTTGCGGCGCATGAGTTTGCCGCTGCCCGTTTTCCAGAATGTTTTCGCAACGCGTTTATTGGTCTTCTGTTTAGCCATATTATTTAAGTGGGGGAGCAACAATGATAGAAACAGTGTTGCCCATTCTGGTCGGACCAGCTTCTTTCATAAAGGGGATAGTGATCAAAGTCTGAAATTTTCTGATGAGATCAAAGGCTAATTCTGGATGAGCTTGTTCTCGACCGCGCATGACTACATCTATTTTGACTTTGTTGCCTTCGGTCAGAAACTCACCGGTTTGTTTAGCTTTAAAGTTTAGATCGTGTTCGCCAATCCTTACTGATAGGCGAACACCCTTAATAGTCACCTTCTTAACCTTTTTTTTAGCTTCCTGGGCGGCTTTTTCTTGCTGGTAACGGTACTTGTCATAGTTGAGCAGTTTCACCACTGGCGGCTTGGCTTGGGGCGAAATCTCGACTAAATCAACTTCTTTTTCTCGCGCTAAAGCTAAGGCTTCTTCGATTTTCATAATGCCGACCATCTTGCCATCAGCATCAATGACCCGCACTTCCGGGACGCGTATTTGATTGTTGATTCTGGTTCTTAGTGCTATCGAGGTAACTTAAATGTTAAACCAAGTAAATTATAGATTTTTAAAGTCTTTTGGTCAACTGGTGGAGCAGGACTGATCAGCCTGCCCGACGAAGTCTATAACGAAGTCGGGGCGGCAAACTGCTTCTTGTCCACCGAAGTTTCAGCGAAGGTGGATGGCTTTAGTTAGCCAGATATACAAGGCTTTGGTCAATTCTAGCAGTTCTCTACCTCTGAGTAAGGCTATTAATAATCAATAGCTAATATTTTGGATCATATCGTTTCTTAATCCAAAGCGCGGCATTTTTAATATCATTAATGTTGCCACGAAATTCTATCGTAGTTGTTCCATTAGCAGGAAAACACACTTTTTGTTTAAATGCATCAATAATCGGATTCCAATTCTTGGAATTCGTAAAATCATACTCTTCAAGAACTCCATCAATATAACTCTCTTTGAAACCATAAGTTTCTGGATCATTTATGTAATAAAATTCATAACAGTCTTCTCCCTTGGGAATTTTATCAAATATGACGGATACCTTATCGCCATTCTTTTTAATCGTTATTTTACCTCCAAAGTCGTTAATGACTTCTCCGTCTTTATAGGTATATAAATCCTTACCTAGATCCGAGTTGATTATTTCTTGACTAGTGTAATTCACAATCTTCCCATCACCAATGGCTACAGCTACTCGCTGCATAAATTCCGTTCGTTTTGATGTGGGGCCAGTAAAGCTGGTCGGTATTTCTGGAGTATTTGCATCTATTACATCCTGCGGGATTGGAGCACCATGGATCCAAACGCCGCCGCTATGTATATCAGAAACAACATATCCGATGTACTGGCCGTTTTTGTATAATTCAGCACCAGCTTCGCCATCGTCTACAGTATCAGTTTTATAATATTGATCAAAAATATCGAAAAATGGAACTATACTAATTACACCATTGCTATCCTTGATGATATAGTGATCCCGATTACCTTCGCTAAATAGGCTTCGGCTATGTAGTTTGAATCTGCCTTCTACTTTAAAAGTAACCGAAGGATCAATTTTATAATCCTTTATCCCTCTACCTTCTTTATCAAAGATTGTACTGTTCCACTGACTAGCTGATTCCAAAGAATAATATTTGGCTGAAGCATAACTTGGAGAGCAATATTTTGCTTGCTCTTCTTTCCAGTCTACATAGACCATTGGCTTCTTAAATTTAAGTGTAGCACCAACAAAGAAATTTTGGAGAGTTAATTTTTGTTCTGTGTATTCGCAGCCTGTATCAACTGATAAATTAATGTTTATATCCTTTGACAATTGTTGCAGTTTACTTGCGACAGCTTCTTTTTCTCTGTTACTCATTGTTGTTCCCTCAAACTTTATTTTCAGCAGAAGAGTCGAAGCAAAAAATTGAAAAAATTCTCTTTTCGCCAATTCAATATCTTCAGGGCTTGAGCCCTTTGCTTTCATTTGAGCTTCAGTTGCTGCCCATTGGTCGCCAATTTTATCGATAGATTCAACATAGGTTTTATATTCAGCCGAGCCATTGATATCCAGATCAGCAAACTGATCTGTAACTGCTTGGTGCAACTCGTTAGTCTTTTTGATTTGCTGCCACCAGTATACCGATCCCACAATCACAACCAAAAGCAAAACGCCTATTAAAGAATATAAAACATTATGCCTTAAAAACCAATTAGTCTTAGGTGCTACAATAGCCTGAATTTCGTTGTTAATAAGACCAGCTTCGTTTTTTAATGCTTCCTCTATATCTTGGTCAGCCCAATTTGCTTGTTTTAGACTTGTTCGAATTGTCTCTACATTTTCACCTGCCGCCAATCGCGATTTAATATACTCGATAAGTTCTGGGGTAACCATATTTTTGTTTCAAAAATCAGTTTAATGCCTAAGTTAAGTATACCATTTACTAGATTGATCAAAAAGAGCCTAATTTTGCTCAATTTAGTTTTCCAAACCCTTCAGGTATCAAAAATGGAAAACTAAATCCGACTTCGCGCAAGGCTACGTCGGACGAGAAACGGCCAATGAAAGCCGTTATGGTTTTAGTCCTTTAATGAGATTTTCTTTTTTTATTCGCGACCATTTTTTAATTTGGGTTTCTCTTTTTCTGGCTTCGCCTAGTGTATCAAAGTTTTCAGAATAGACAATTTCGCCTGGACCGTGCTGTTTAAACCATCTAGCGCCTTGGCCTGAGTTATGGCGGATTATTCTTTGATCAATGTTGTTTGTAGATCCACAGTACAAACTTTGATTCTGACATTTAGCAATATAAAAATAAAATGACATATAAAATTAGTCCCTCGACTCCTCACTTCGTTAGTCCCTCGATTCGTCGTTATACTCCTCACTCGGGACTCCACCATTCGACTCAACAATGTGGTCGAAGTTTTCGTTTAAAACGAAAACGGAGACCATGAGCGAAGTAATGCGAAGCATTACGGAGTCGAATGGTGGAGCTGGGGAGATTTGCACTCCCGTCCAAAAGATTTTAACAAATACTTCTACAAGCTTAGACTGCTTTAAAATTTCCCTTAAGACATAGAAGCAGACCAAAGCGCCTTAAGGTCAGCCTTAAGTGTCCTTTAGCTGTCAGGCGTCAACTAAAGTAAGTCCGATAATATAACACCTGTGATCTGCGCACAGACTTTGCAGGACAGATGGGCAGTAACTGTTTAAGCGACTGCCAAAGCAGGAGAGAACGCAAAAGCGTTCTTAATCTTGCTTACCAAAGAATTGGCATTTATGATTTGCCTTATTTTTTTAACCGAGAAATTAGGCTAATCGGACTTGCAGTATTTATCAAAGAACTTTTGTCGAATCTAAACAGCCCCAATTTTTACAAATTGAAATGCCGATAAGAATCAGCTATTGTATTTCAATTTGAGAGGAACAGCTATGTCGACCGTAGCGCATCCTACTTATTGCGGGATCACGAAGTGTCGACCAACTGCGACGAAACATAGCTTATCAGATTTTTGCTTAAATGTAAAGGTTTAGGGTATTGAGAGTTAAAATCCCGTATTTTATTTTGTTGCAATATTCTAAAATATATGCTATCATATATTATATAGAGTAAATAACTCTACAGAAACAAAAGGTAAAACTTTGCCACAATTCAAAACCAAATCGGGCGGATCCCTGTCGGTCGGGCAGGCAGGCGCCTCTGGCGGAAAAAACAATTAAATAGAGCAATTATTGGGGCTTCTTTAAGCTTTATTTTTTGGAAGCTTTTGAAGATTGCTTACCAAGCAAAACAGAATATGCAAAAATTGCACGAGATGCTGGAACAAAAATACAAAGGCTATTCCAAATGGCATATGCACAAGACATATCCTCTCTTTCACTGGGTTATTTTTATTTTCATCTCTTTATTAGTTGGCACGGTTTTGTTTAATCAAATTTCTGGCGCCGATGTTATTTTAACTCCAAACGTGGCCAGCGCGGCCGGCACCGGGTCAATCTATTATATTTCCCCGACTGGCTCTGATTCGAATAACGGCGCTTCTCAATCTACTTCTTTCAAGACGTTTGCCAAGGCGTTCTCGGCTCTGCCTGCCAGCGGCACGTTGTACTTAATGGATGGAGCGTATACCTCGGCCGTGAACGGTGCGATCAATCAGAATTCGGGTGCGCCTTCCGGTGTGCCGCAAGATGGTACGGCCGTCGGCGCCATGACGAAAATCATCGCATTGAACGATGGCGCAGTGACTATCGATACGATCCAGCTTGGCACGATCCCTATCACGAAGAAGTTCATTAAATTTCAAGGTTTTAAAATTGCTCACGCCGTCGGCATCTATCATGGCGACCACCTCTTTTTCAAAAACATAGGGGTGACGGACAATAGCGGAGGTAACGGGGTCTTCAATATCGGCACAAACGATAATAATGGAAATCTTGTTTCTTCTTATATCACACTCGAAGATAGTTGGCTTTGGGGCAACGATCGCAAGGCATTTGCTCCACTCAATGCGGACCATATCGTTCTGCGCCGAGTCATTTTAAGAAACGACGGTTGCAACTCCTCCGCAGATTATTGCGGGAGCAACTCCGGCAATTACATGAGCGCGACCACCATCTATAACACCAGTCAGGCCTCGCTGCAAAACGTTATGGCTTTGGACAATATTCTGGGGCCCGCGGGATTCGGCGGCGGCGCGGATTTTTGGACGGCGTGGCACACGAATGCCGGAACTCATCCTTTTGGCGGCAACGAATGGCTAGGCAGTATTTCGCTTAACAGCCAATACAGCGCGTTTACCACCGATACCGACAATACCTCGGGAGTTACTAATCCAGCTGCGATCTATAAGGATGACGTCGCATGGAACCCCCGGGGGACCGGCTTTAACTCCCAGTGCCAGGGTTGCACCGACCAACAGGCGGTCCTTCAGAATCTGACGGCGTATAAGAGTTCTTCTAATAATAATGGAGATGTTATCAATGTCCACTATGCCGGTAGCTCTTCGGCGAAAAACCTCATTGCTGCGGGATCCGGACGCTATGGCTATTTCGGAGCGGTTACTCCAACTTATATAGATAATAATGTTACGCCCGCTTATGGTGACGCCACCTGCAGCGTGGGTTGTAAAACTACGAATCCTTTAACGGATGGTTCGCTTAAATACATTACCCGGATAGAAAATGGATCGTCACTCAAGGGTACGGGGAACGGGGGAGCGGATTATGGGGCAAACGTGATGTACGCTTACGGGCAAGACGGGACTTTTTGGGGTGATGCGGGATTCAATACGTTGACTTCGAATCCGCTCTGGAGCTGGCCGAATGAAGCTAGGATTAAAAAAGAAATGTGCACGGATGCCGGCGTCACCCGGGGTTTCTGCTCTTCGCCCTCGTTGACCCAGTACATCTGGGAAGCTGCCGGCAATGCTATGCCTGCTAATTTGTATAGCAACACGCCAACGCCAACCCCAACCCCAACGCCGACACCTACTCCTTCCATAAAATTCGTTATCGGTGACCGCGTACAGGTTTCCTCCGGACCTCTTAATGTCCGCGCTACGGCATCCACGACTGGAACGCTTTTGGGAACGCAGCCGACGGGCGCCCTAGGAACGGTCGTTGCCGGCCCTATCGCTTCGGGAGGATATAACTGGTGGCAGATCAATTACGATTCCGGCGTGGACGGGTGGTCCGCAGAAGATTATCTCGTAAAGACGACGACGCCCGCACCGACTCCAACACCGACTCCAACACCCGCCGCAAATATTTGGTACCCCGCTCCGATGACGACTTGGCAGTGGCAACTTACGGGGACCGTTGATCAGAGTTTCAACGCGCAGGCCTACGACATCGATCTTTTCGACAACTCCGCAACAACCATTACTTCGCTCCATGCGGCAGGCAGGAAGGTCATCTGTTATATCAGCGCCGGAACCTACGAGAACTGGCGCACTGACGCGGCAAGCTTCCCTGCGTCGGTCAAAGGCAATGGCAACGGTTGGCCGGGCGAAAATTGGCTGGACATTCGCCAGACGAGCATCCTGGGCCCGATCATGAACGCGCGGATGGACCTTGCAGTGCAGAAAGGTTGCGATGCCATAGAGCCCGATAATATCGATGGCTACTCGAACAGCACCGGATTTCCTCTGACCGCAAATGACCAGATCACTTATAATCGCTTCCTCGCCACGACGGCGCACGGTAAAGGGTTGTCCATCGGACTCAAAAATGACGTCGGTCAGGTCACGAGCCTGGTTGGTGATTTCGATTGGGCTCTTGATGAGCAGTGTAACCAGTACAACGAATGCAGTACGCTTGTGCCTTTCATTAATGCGGGTAAGGCCGTGTTCAACGCCGAATATTCCGGGAACACCGCGACTTTCTGTCCTGTCATGAACAGTATGCGATTCAGCTCTATTAAAAAGAATCTGAATCTTGATGCGCCAATGACCGCATGTTGGACAATATCTCCTACTCCTACTCCTACACCAGTTCCCACTTTATCGTTCTCGATTTCGAGCAACGCCATAACCGCGGGCGCATCCGTGACGCTCGGATGGTCATCAACGAACGCGACGGCGTGTACCGCTTCGGGCGGATGGGCGGGAACACAAGCAGTCTTCGGAAATTCGACGGCGTTCCCCACGGCGACGACGACCTACACGCTGACCTGTTCCGGTGCAGGAGGGAGCACGAGTCAGTCCGTGACGGTGACAGTTAATACTCCGCCGACACCTACTCCTTCCACAAAATTCACCATCAGCAATCGCGTGCAGGTTTCCTCCGGGCCTCTTAATGTCCGCGCTACGGCATCCATGACCGGGACACTTTTGGGGACGCAGCCGACGGGCGCCTTGGGAACGGTTATTGCCGGTTCTATCGCTTCGGGAGGATACAACTGGTGGCAGATCAATTACGATTCCGGCGTGGACGGCTGGTCCGCAGAAGATTTTCTGACCATTACCACGACTCCGACTCCGACTCCTACTCCTACTCCGACGCCCACTCCAACACCGACACCCACACCACCTCCACCACCGCCAACACCGATTCCTACTCCCACACCCACGCCTAATCCAGCTCCAACAACCAAATATGATGATGGATCCTTGGTTAAGGATAATGGCGTGATCTATGTGATTGAAAATGGACTGAAGCGAGCTTTTAGTTCCATGGGTGTCTTCTATGGTCTCGGCTACAAACTCTCCAATATCATAGATGCAGATATATCCAGCATTGCCCAAGGCTCTGACGTCACAGACATTGTCCATAGACATCCCAGAGGCACGTTAGTTAATGACAACGGGACAATCTATTTCATGGGTCGCAGCTACCGATACGCTTTTCCATCCTCAAGCATTTTCTTTTCTTGGGGCAATAAGTTCAGACAGATAGTTTCCGCTAACCTGGCTGACCTGGCAGTGCCTATTGGGGCGCCTGTTGGCCCTCGGATTAAAGGCGTGTCAATCAGCAGGTATCCTAGCGGGACATTGCTTAAGACTGCTGACAACAATACGGTTTATGTAGTGGTTAGGAGCGTTGAAATTAGACCGTTTAGATCCATGGAAGATTTCATCACTCAAGGCTATAAGTTTAGCCAGATAAAAGTTGTGGACAGCTCTGTATTATCCGGCTATCGATCGACTGATTATTAAAGAAAAAACTAATAAACCGCCCTATAATGATGGGCGGTTTTTAAATTTTAGTTCTAATGGTACGATCGATTTTTCGTTTTAATTCTTTTTTCTTGATTGATTCTCTTTTGTCGAATTGTTTTTTGCCTTTGGCCACGCCGATTTTCAATTTGATTAAACCTTTATGAGAGTAGAGTTCCAGAGGAATCAAGGTTAGGCCTTTATCCTTGGTTTTGTTTTGCAAGCGGATAATTTCATTTTTATGGAGCAAGAGTTTTCGTTCGCGTATTTCATCATGGGTTTCCAGGCCAGCTGATTGTTTATAGCGGCCAATATAGGCATTGCGAAGATAGGCTTCTCCGGCCCGAATTGTGACGTAAGCGCCCGTGAGTGTAGCTTGGCCAGTCTTGGCGCTTTTGACTTCGTGGCCTTCCAAAACCAAACCGGCCTCAACTGTGTCTTCGATTGAGTAATCATGAAAAGCTTTGCGGTTGGAAGCATAGGTTGGCATACCCTAATATTATCAGATATAATGTGCTTATGCCCAGTAGTAGAAGTTCGATAGAGGTTAAAAAATAAAGTATATCGAAATTTTACTTTTTGAGCAGATATTAAAGGCCGAATTTTTTATAAAATAATCGAACTTCACTACCGGGTAAATTAATGAATCCCGTTAGAAATTTCGGGAACCTGAATTATCGCTAAAGATGGGTCAGTAGGATTAATATTCAATTTTCACTAAACAATGTCAGATAAATTTCTAAACGGGATGAAGGAAAAGATCAAGCAATTGCTGGTTGATGCGGGTTCCAAATCAGGCTTAACTTCTGATTTGGTTTTTGATGTTGGTTACTCTTCAGATCCGAAGTTTGGTGATTATGCTAGCAATATTCCTCTTGTTGGCAGCAAACTGCTGAAGATCAAGCCCGCTGACCTGGCTAAAAAAATTATCGAAAATTTAGACCAGACAATATTTGAAACAGTCGAAGTCGCTGGTCCGGGCTTTATAAATTTTACTTTGAAAAATGAAGTTCTAATTCAAGCGATTGAAAAACCGCCTAAGCCAGAAATAAACAAGAAAGAAAAAATTTTGCTTGAGTACTTTCAGCCAAACATTGCCAAGCCTTTGCACATGGGCCATTTGCGCACCGCGATTATTGGTGATGTTCTTAAGCGCATGTTTTTGTATTTGGGCTACAAGGTTGAATCAGACACTCACATGGGGGATTGGGGCACCCAGTTTGGCTATTTGATTTTGGCTTACAAGAAGTACGGAGAAGTCAATGACAAACTGTATGCCCAATTGAACTCGGAGGCCGAAAATGATAAATCGATCCACGAACAAGCCAAACAGGAGTTCGTAAAGCTTGAAAAGCATGACACTGAAAATAGAAAGATTTGGCAAAACCTGGTTGATGAAAGCAAGAAGCAGTTTTTGCAAATCAATGAAACTTTAGACATTTTGCCGTTTGACCACCACTGGCCGGAAAGTTTTTATGAAGACAAGATGCCGGTGGTTTTGCAAGAATTGAAAAAGAAAAAACTTTTGGTTGAATCGCAAGGAGCGCAGATTGTTAATCTGTCCGCCGTAGGCGGAGAAGACACCAAAAATTTGGGAATTGCCGTAATCATCAAGTCTGATGGCGGCACAACTTATCTTTTACGGGATCTAGCGACATTTATTTTCGGAAAAAAACAAGGATTTGCCAAACATCTTTATGTGGTGGACAATCGCCAGTCGCATCATTACAAACAACTTTTTGCAATTTTGAAAACGTTGGGAGAAATAAAAGAAGGCGAAGGAGTTCATATTGATTATGGTTTCATTAGTTTCAAAGGTGAAGTGCTCTCCACTCGCAAAGGAAATATGGTTTTGGCTGAAGATGTGCTGGCTGAAGCAAACAAAAGAGTGGCCAAGATTATTGCTGAAAAAAATCCGGATTTGAAAAATAAAGAAAAAGTGATTCATGCGGTGAGCGTTGGCGCTTTGAAATATTTTGACCTCTCTCGCAATCGCCACAGCGACATTGAATTTGACTGGGACAAAGTTTTGGACTTTGAAGGCGATAGCGGGCCGTATTTGCAATATGCTTATGCCAGGTTGAGCAGCATTCTTCGAAAAGCCGGATTAGACGGAAAGTTTACAGATGTCGCTATTTCGGCAACCGAGCGTGAAGTGCTGTTCAAATCATCAATATTAGCCGAGGTCGTACAAGAGAGCCTGAAAGATTATCTGCCAAACATTTTAGCAAATTATTTATTTAACTTTGCTACACTGTTGAATAAGTTTTATCACGAGAGCCCAGTGACCCAAGAGAAAGACGAGAAGGTAAAAGATTTTCGGCTGGCTCTGATCTCATCCGCCAAAAATGTTCTGGGCCAAGGATTAAAGTTGTTGGGGATTGAGCCATTGGACGAGATGTAATCCCGCACCACTTTAGCCGAATTATAGTTTGATTTGATAATTTTTGAAGTTGAAATTTCCGGAATTAGTACAACAAATTACTGATTATTTAAAAGTGGTGCGGGACTTGCGTTTTCGATAAATTTGTATCAATATTAATATAATTAACCCCTAAACTAATGAGGAAAGTATTACTAGTGGCGGGAGCGGTGGTTTTGTTTGCCGCGGCATGCAACAGCCAGCAGGCGAGCAAGCAGCCGACCCAAACCGGCCCAGGCGGGACAGCGAGCAATCAGCAGTCCGGCCAATCTGCCCAAACAGGCAACGCGCAATCAAACCAGCAGGCGGCAAACCCCAGTTCAGCCTCTGGCCAAGTTGACGCAGCTGTTAACGATTTGCAGTCGAGCGTTAATAGCGAAGCAATTACTAATTCGCAATCAGACACTGATTTGTTGAAAGCAGATCAAGCAGTTGTCAATGATTCAAACGAAGTTTCCAATGCAAACTATTAAAAAATTAGCCGTTAGCGCGGCGACAATTGGTTTAATGATTAGTCCGTTCGTATCTTTGGCTACGAATACTACTACTGGCGGGAACAGTTCAACTTCCCAAGGTCGAATGCCCACGAACAATTTCTGCACGAAGATCAACGACACTTCCAGCCAGTTGAACAATTTGCTGACCAAATTGGCAGACAATCGCGGCAAGATCAGAACGACCATGCTGCAAAATTTGTCGGATCGCAAAACCAAGCGGGCAGCGGAAGTGCAAAGTTTGCGCGATGCAGCCAGAACGAAGTTTGCAGATCATATAAATTCGCTCGGTTCGAAAGCTACGACTGACGCGCAGAAAGCCGCGATTGCGGCTTTCAAAGTCGCAGTGCTGGCGGCGCAAGCCACTCGCAAACAAGCCGTGGATGCCGCAGTGAGCGCTTACCAGACAGCGGCCCAGCAAACGATCACTGACCGCGAAAATAAAGTTAAAAATGCCGCAACAGCGTTCCAGAACGCAGTCAATGCAGCCATTGCTCAAGCCAAAACCGATTGCGCCAACAAGGTTGCTCCAGTAACTGCCAGGCAAACAATGTATAACGGTATTCGAAAAGCCAATGAGGCCTTCCGCCAAGTCGTGATTGCTTTGCCGGATGGAACCCTGATCCAGTTGGCTAAGACCCGCGACCAGGCGATCCAAGCTGCGAATCAAGCCTTTAGGCAAGCGGTAGAAGCGGCCAGACAAGCTCTGAAAGCTGCGTGGTGAGCTAGCGCGACTACACCAGCACCAACCGGGACTAATCCGTAATCAGACAACAAAACGCCTTAGCTTTGACCGAGGCGTTTTTGTTTTTGCGACAAATTTGTTATAATTAAGGCAAGAATTTCAGAAGCGTTGAATCGGCAATCAACCGATGAGCTGGCGGAAAATTCGTAATTCCGAACTCGGTTCGGAATCTATTACGAGATCCTGAAATAAATTCAGGATTGCGATGAGAACCGCCCGGCGCTGGCCGTAATCCAGTTAATTAAGAGCCAAAAGGAATTGCGATGGTACCTCCAGCCCCAGTTTGAAAAACTGGAGCTGGATCGCATGAGTGGCTTTTGTTTTTTATGAAAGACATAGTTCCAAAAAATAGCAGATACATTCCGTTCACGCAACAGCCCTATTGTTGTGTGCCTACTTCCATTCAAATAATAATGTATCGTCATGGAATTCCACTTATTCCAGCTGAAGAACTAGGTTATTATCTAGGACTTACAGTACCTAAAAAAGTTGCTGGATTTTTTTGGCGAATGCGTACAGGCAAACGACGAGCTAATTCTTTTCGTCCAATTGCAGGATACGGCACAAGAGTTTTTGAGAAAAAATATGAGCCGGACAAAATTTTCAAAAAACTTGGCATTCCATTAACGATGAAATTAAGATCAATCCGAAGTTTTAAAAATTTCTCAGGTTTTAAAAAATATTTATCGGAACTTTCTAAGAAAGATTTTGATGTCTTACTGTGTTTTCATCACGGAACGCTTGCTGATGATCCGACAAAAGATAACGGGCACGTGGTAGTTTTAGATAGAATATATCCGTCAAAAGGAACAATGCGTTTTGTTGATCCAACACGCGGGCCTAAATGGAAGATTGCTACGATGAAGAAGATGTATGAAGCAATGAGAGCTCACCCAAACCAAACGGGCGGTTTCTGGGAAATTAATAAAATATGAGCAATACATTCAAACCAATCGATCCTAAGCCAGATTTTCCAAAGCTTGAGGAAGAGGTTTTGAAGTTTTGGGAAGATAATCAGATTTTTCACAAATCTTTGGAGCAAACCAAAAACGGCAAACCGTACACTTTTTATGATGGCCCGCCGTTTGCCACCGGCACGCCGCACTACGGACACATTTTAGGCTCCACAGTCAAAGATTTATTTCCGCGCTATCAGACTATGAAAGGCCGGTTTGTCCGGCGCAGATGGGGCTGGGATTGTCATGGTCTGCCGATTGAAGAAATTGTGGAGCGCAAACTTGGAATTTCCGGCAAAAAAGACATTGAAAAACTGGGAATAAAAAAATTTAATGAAACTTGTCGGAGCATGGTTTTGGAGTATGTCACGGAGTGGAAGAAAACCGTGCGGCGAATTGCCCGCTGGGTTGATTTTGATAATTCTTACAAAACCATGGACCGCGACTATATGGAATCGGTCTGGTGGGCGTTCAAACAAATTTACGATAAAGGATTGGTTTACGAAGGCCGGCGTGTGCTATTGTACTGCCCGCGGTGCGAAACGCCGATCAGCAACTTTGAAGTGGCTATGGACAACAGTTATCAGGAAGTGACCGAAGAAACCGTGACAGTGAAATTCGCAATTCGTAATCCGCAATTCGCCAATACTTATCTATTGGCCTGGACAACAACGCCCTGGACTTTACCGGGCAATGTGGCGCTAGCGGTTGGTGAAGATATTGATTATGTGAAAGTGAAAGTTGGTGACGAGTTTTATATTTTGGCAAAAGAAAGGCTTGCAGAAACCATTGCGAGGAGCCGCTTTTCTCAAAGTATAAGTCATGGCGGCGACGCGGCAATCCAAGACAAGATCGCCACGCCTGCTTCGCAGGCTCGCGATGGTTTTGAGGTGCTTGAGAAGTTAAAAGGCAAGGATTTGGTCGGCTTAGAATACGAGCCGTTATTTGAAGTTCCTGATGTTATAACTGACAAATCTTTTAAAGTTTACGCTGCTGATTTTGTGAACACAGAAGAGGGCACAGGAATTGTTCATGCTGCCGTAGTTTATGGCGAAGATGACTATAATTTGGGCTTAAAAGTTGGTTTGCCCGTGGTTCCTTTGCTTGATGAAAAAGGGAAGTTCAATGACAAGGCTCCAGAGTTGATCCGCGGGATGTATTTTAAAGATTCAGAAAAAGTCATTAAGAAAGATTTGGAAAGCAGGGGATTATTGTTTGCCAAGCAACAGCACAAACATTCTTATCCGCATTGTTGGCGCTGCGGCACGACACTTTATTACAATGCGATTCCCGCATGGTTTATGAATATTCAAAAAATCAAGCCAGGACTTCTGAAAACTAATGAAAAAGAAATCAATTGGTTTCCAGACCACCTCAAACACGGCCGCTACCAAAAGTCAGTCGAAGCCGCGCCCGACTGGAACATTTCCCGCAACCGTTATTGGGGTAATCCAATTCCGGTTTGGAAATGTGAAGATGGACACGTCACTGTGGTTGGTTCGATCAAGGAATTAGGTTTGAGTCGAAATACTTTTTATTTTGCTCGCCATGGCGAAGCCGAGAACAACATCCTTGGAATCAATGATTGTTTTCCGGAGAGAAAAAAGAAGTATTCTTTGACCGCGACGGGAACAAAAGAAGCCGAAGCTGCAAGTAGTAGATTGAAACAAGCAGGAATTGATTTAATTTTTGCTTCTGACATCACTCGCACCAAAGAAACGGCCGAGTTGATTGGCCAAGCATTGGCAGTCGAAGTGCAGTTTGATGCCCGTCTACACGAATTTAATACCGGCGTTTACAACGGCAAAAGTTACGACGAACTTTGGAAAGCATTTCCGTTTGAAGCCCGATGGGAAAAAGGACCAGATGGTGGGGAGAGTAATCTGGATGTGCAAAAGCGCATGCTTGAATTTGTGCAAGAAATCAATCAAAAATATGAAGGAAAAAAGATTTTAGTTGTCGGCCACGGCGACCCATTGTTTATTTTGCAGAAATATTTTGGGTCAGAACTGGAATACCCAAAACTCGGCGAAGCCTATGAAATGGACGTCAGCATTGTTGATTTGCACCGGCCGTACATTGATGAAATTGTGATTAAGTGCAAGCAATGCGGCAAAGATGCCCATAGAATCAGCGAAATCTTTGATTCTTGGGTCGAGGCTGGCAGCATGCCGTTTGCCGAGTATCACTATCCGTTTGACCAGAAAGAGGTGTTTGAAAGCCGTTTTCCTGCGCAGTTTGTGGCCGAATACATAGCGCAAACCAGAGCATGGTTTTATGTCATGCACGTGGTGTCTTACAATTTGTTCGGCAAAGCGCCGTTTGAAAATGTCGTGACGACAGGTACGATTCAGGCTGAAGATGGTTCCAAGATGAGCAAGTCAAAAAATAATTATCCGGATCCGTGGGAAGTGATTGAAAAGTACGGAATTGATGCGTTGAGATTCTATTTGATGAGCTCGCCAGTAATGCAAGCCGAGAATTTAGATTTCAACGAAAGAGAATTAGGAATTGTTTATCGCAAAAATATTTTGATTCTTTGGAACATCTTTAACTACTTCGTAACATACGCCAACGAAGCCGGATGGGAACCGAAACCGGCCGGATACAAGCCTGACTTAACGAATGTTTTGGATTTATGGATTGTTGCTAAGATACAAAAATTGGTAAACGAGGTAACCGATCAGCTTGACGGGTATAACACGGTTAAAGCCACAAGAGCGATAGAAGATTACATCAATGAACTTTCAACATGGTATTTGCGAAGAAGCAGAGGCCGCAAAGACAGCCATTTTTTTGGAACTCTGCGGCACGCACTTTTGGTTTTGTCTAAAGTCTCTGCGCCAGTTATGCCTTATATGTCGGAAATGATTTACCTGAATTTGAATCATAAGACAGAAACGGTATCAGTCCATTTAGCTTCTTGGCCAGAAAAGAAAGAATTGAGCAAGGAACAAAAAACAGTTTTGGATCAAATGCGGTTAGTCAGAAATCTCGTCGAGCAAGGTCATGCGTTGAGAAAGTCCTCGAATCTAAAATTGCGACAGCCACTGGCGTCAGTTGTTTATAATGCTAAAGAAAAATTAGCAAAAGAATTTGAGGAAATTTTAGCTGATGAGTTGAATGTTAAGGCAGTTAAGTTGGGGGACAAGCTTGAATTTGATTTAGAAATTACTCCAGAGTTGAAAAAAGAAGGCCTGGCTCGCGAGCTGGAACGAGCAGTGCAAGAGATGCGCAAAAAATCGGGACTTAAGGTTGGCGAATCGGTCAATTTATCGTATGATACAGATGACGCGGAATTAAGAGCTGCATTTGAACTGTTTGATACAAAAAAGACGTACATAAAGGGAATAAATGGAGAAACGGGGTTAAGTGGCGGGGAAGAGATTATGATCGGCGACAAAAAAGTGACCATTGCTTTAAAGAAATAATGAATCCCGTTAGAAATTTTACGATGAAATACAAAAAACTCACAGGCATAATCCTCAAGAAACAAAACTACAGGGAAGCCGATCAAATAGTTAGCTGCTGGACCCAAGAAGCTGGCAAAGTCCGCATTTTAGCCAAATCATTGCGCAAGCCGGCCAGCAAGCTTAATTACGCGTGTCAGGATTTGGCCCAAGTTGAACTGTATCTGGCTGGCAAGCATTTGCCAACATTGATTGGAGCCAAGCCTGTACGGCAATTCAATAGCTTGCGTACAGACCTTAAAAAAACCGCGATTGCGTTTTATGCCGCAGAATTGATGCTGAAGATGACAGCAGACGAACATCCGAATCCGGAGGCTTATAATTTATTGACAGATTTTTTTTATAACCTTGACCGTCAGAATTACTCGGAACAGTATTTTAGATTACTGGACTCCTTCTGTGTAGAATTACTTGAGATCTTAGGTTTTAAAATCCCGAAGGATGTTGATCAGCTTAATCATCATACCATCAATAAGTTTATTGAGTATATTTTAGAGCGAAACATTAAATCCGAATTATTCTTAATTTCAATCTGATGAACGACCAAATATTAGACGACAAAACTAGAGCCGAATTTCCCACTGGTTGGTCCGCGGAAGGCGGATCCCTGCCGGCCGGGCAGGCGGGCGTCTCTGGCGGAAAGAAATTTTTTAAAAATCCAAAATTGATTTTTGGAACAATCGGATTGCTGATCCTTATATTTGGTATTTTTTGGTATTTTTTGTTTCGCTCAAACGCGCAGCCCAGCCCAACCTCGACTAATGTTTTGATTTTTGTTAAAGGCCCAACCCAGTTAACTTCAGACAATGAAGCCGAGTATCATATCGTCTACCGCAATGGTGAAAATGCCGACTTAGTCGGAATTTCTCTGGAAATGTTTTATCCAACTGGTTTTAAATTTAAATCAGCAACTCCGACAGCCGTTTCTTCTTCCGGCCAGACTTTTAATTTGCCGATTTTAAAGCAAGGCCAAGACGGCGAGGTGATGATTCGCGGCAAACTTTCAGGTTCAACTGGCGAGGGTAAGGAAATTAAAGCCCGTTTGCATTATAAATTATCAAATTTTAATTCGGAATTTTTGGCAGAACAAAGCCTGATAACCAATATTTTACCTCCCAATCTGACTATGGACGTTAATGGGCCGGTTGATGTTGTAAATGGCCAAGACGCTACTTTCATAGTTAGTTTTACAAACGTTTCGTCCCAGGATTTTGATAATTTAGCGGTTCAATTGACTTATCCAGCAGGCTTTAGTTTTACTTCTTCTAATCCACCTCCGACTAAAAACAAAAATATCTGGAATATTAGCAAGCTTGGCGCTAACAATACAGCTAGCATTGACATTACAGGCAGCTTCACCGGCGATTCATCGCAAGACGCTCTTGTGCGCGCTGATTTAGGACAGCTGATTAATAATACTTTTGCGCCGCAAATTGCCGCGACCGCGACATTTAAAATAATTCCGTCTTCGGTCGCTTTGATTATCAAAACCCAACAAAATAATTTTGTGAAGCTTGGAGATACGATTAATTATACCTTGCAATATGCCAATCAAGGCAATATTGGATTGAGCAATTTGGTGATTACCATCAAATTGGATGGGCCAGCGTTAGACTTAACCCACATTCAAGCCCAGAATGCGATTATTACTGGCAATATTCTGACTTGGAAATCGGCGACATTGAGCAATCTGACAGTTTTGTCTCCAACCGAAAAAGGAGAAATTAATTTTACAGTACCAGTCAAAAGCGATTTATCGACTAATCTTAAAAATCAAACAATTACCGCTTCGGGATCAATTTTTTCTGATGAAATTGCCACGCCGACCAAAGCCGCCAATTCAGAATTGAAATTAATTTCCAGTTTAGGTTTAACGGTTAATGGCAACTATTTGTCAGGCGCTGCTCCGATGCAGGTTGGGAAATCGACTTTGTTTGAAATGACTTTTCTTTTGACTAATTTAAGCAATGATTTGTCAGACACTTTAGTTACGGCCTCAATGCCGCTTTCTCCTTTAGCTTGGAAAAACGCGATTGTTCCAGATTCAGAAAAAAACCGGCTAAGTTATGATCCTAATTCTGGCAAAATCCGCTGGAACATCGGAACTCTCGGCGCTTTTACCGGCAAATTTATTCCTGCGTTGAAAGTTAGTTTCCAAATTGAAGTCACGCCAAACGAAGCAGATCGCGGTAAGCTTATTAATTTACTTGGCAATGTTCAGGCAACCGGTACTGATACCTTTGTCAATTTACCGATTCAAACTAACATGATCAATTCTGTCTCCACCAGTGATATTGATGATGATGTCATGAATGCTCGCGGAACAGCAGTGCAGTAGCAAGAGTCAGATAACAAAAATCAGATATCAGATAACATAAAACCCAGCAATGCGATGTTGGGTTTGTTTTCTGTTATCTGTTTACTGTTAACTGTTATCTGATTTATGGCTTGACGTATTCCAGGGGGTTAACATGTATCCCATTTTTTATGATTTCAAAATGCAAGTGAATTCCAGTCGCTCCACGGACGCGTCCTGTGCGGCCTTGTTTGGCAATCAGCTGGCCAGCTTTGACGAAATCTCCGGCTTGGACATAAAGCTCGGAAGCATGCCCATAACGCGTCTTAAACCCGCCACCATGGTTAATGACTATGGTATTGCCGTAACCATTGGCCTGATATCCTGAAATCTCGACAAAACCGTCGGCTGCTGCGTAAATTGGCTCCATTTTACTGTCAGAGATGTCTATGCCAGAATGGCGGCGAGAAAATCCTTGAGTAATGCTTTTAACTGAAGTTGGCCAAATAAAACTAATTGGGCCTGTAATCAGATTATCCGGCGCCAGAGCTTGTTTCAAGGCTACTTTGTTAGTTTCATCAAGAACGAATTTAGATCGGGGCTTTGGCGCCTGGGGCAAACTTACATTCTGCATTGGGATGACGACAATACTGCCGATATCCAAGTCATTGAATGATTCAATGTTGTTAGCATCAAGAAAATCATTTTCAGAAATTTTGTATTTGTTCAAAATTGATTCCAGCGTGTCACTTGGTTTGAGCGTGTAGGTAATGCCTGTGGTCGGCAGGATGGTCAGTTCTTGTCCTGGCTTCAAGACTGTGTTTTCATTCAGCTTATTTTCCATCATGATTGTTTGGGGCGAAATGCCGAAACTTGAAGCAATGCCAGTAATGGTATCGCCTGGAGCAACATCATATTTGGTCAGTCCTTGTCGATTAGTATTTTGGGTATCAGCCGGATTGGTTTTCAAAATTACATCTTCTTGAATGGTAGTCGGGTTAGGTCTTGAGTTTAGAATTTGAGTTGAAGTGAGCACCACTCCCAATGTTGATTGAGCTTGAGCTTTGGCAATTAATTGGTCGGTTTGAGCAAGAATAGTGGTTGTGTCGGAATTTGTTAAAAGGTTGCGATTGAGGTTTGGATTATTTTTTAAAAATGAAAAAATCACGCTTTGATCAGAAGAGGAGATGTGGTTAGCGTGATTATTAAGAGAAAAATTTACGATTACTGCGAAGATTGCGATTGTCAATATGACAAGTTCAAAACTAAAACGCGCGGCATAGTCAGGAACGGACAGAGGCAGAAGGTGTCGTGAGTGCAGGGATTTGAAAGGATGGATTGTGAATTTGCTGTTTGTTTTCCAAATTTCCGAAAGTTTTTTGAAGAAAGAGACAGAAGAACGCTGATCTGAATTTTGAATCATGCTCTTCTTTTTGAATGATAAAATAAGAGCTCCTATGCAGCCAATTTCTACTTAATTCCTGTAAATAAGTAAATTTTGGATTTAACTATTCTATCCAGTACATCAATAAATCGCTCAATCAATCCTATCAAAAAAGGCTAATTTGGTCAATAGCTTTATCCACAAGAAAGGAATTAGGAATTTGGAATAAGGAATTAGGAAACTGGTCCTCATCCCTTATTCATTATTCATAATTCGAACAACAAGCTATAATACAAGCGCTTATGAAAGAAAACCTTGGTCTTAATCAAGCGCAGATCGAAGCGGTCACAGCTCCCATGGGGCCGGTTTTGATTTTGGCCGGCGCAGGCAGCGGCAAGACGCGCGCGTTGACAATGCGCATAGTTTATTTGATTAAAAAATTAAACTTTAGGCCTGAAAATATTTTAGCCGTGACTTTTACCAATAAAGCGGCCGGGGAGATGAAACAGAGAATTTTCAAACTAATGGGATTTCGACACCAAGGGACAGAGAGGTCTCCATCCATGCCAGTCATGGGAACATTTCATTCGATCGGGGTTCGTATTTTGAGAGCGGAAGGGAAACTCGCCGGACTGGCGTCCAACTTTGTAATTTATGATGACAATGACCAGGAAAGTCTGCTGAAAGATATTTTGTTGCGGTTAAAAATTGACCCGACCAAATTCAAACCATCGCTATTTGCGGCTATCATTGATCGGGCGAAGAATAACTTACAAGGACCAGATGATTATGACAATGACGACGACCGCTTCAGAAAAACCGTTAAACAAGTCTACGAGCAATATCAAGACGAATTGCGAAAAAACAATGCCGTGGATTTCGGCGATCTTTTGGTTTTGCCCGTAACGATTTTCCAGACACATCCGGAAATTTTGAAAAAATACCAGGAGCTTTGGAAATATTTGCTGGTGGATGAATACCAGGATACCAACCACGTTCAATACATGTTTACCAAATTGCTCGTCGCCACCCATAAAAATATTTTTGTGGTTGGGGATGACGCCCAGGCAATTTATGGTTTTCGCGGAGCTAATTTGCAGAATATTTTGGATTTTGAAGATGACTACCCTTCAGCCCAAATCATCAGATTAGAGCAAAATTACCGATCTACTGCCCCGATTCTTGCGATTGCTGAAAAAATCATTGAATTAAGCCCGCGCCAGCACAAAAAGCGGTTATGGACTGAAAATGAACAAGGGCAAATCCCTCTGTTATTTGCGGCTGAAGACGAATTAGCCGAAGCCTATTTTGTTGCCAGCAAGATAATTGAACATCAGGATGGAAAAACAGAAGAAATCCAATATGTGGCAGAGGATGACGAAACAATCTTGGGTCGGATCATGCGTCAAGCCAAATCAAAAATTTTGCCAAAACTGAAAAACCGAATCGGCCTGAACCACATGGCGGTGCTATATCGGACTCATGCCCAGTCGCGCGTGCTGGAAGAAGTTATGATTGAAGCTAGTATTCCATACCAAATTGTCGGAGGACTCAAATTTTATGAGCGAAAAGAAATTAAAGATATCTTAAGCTATCTTCGTTTGTTGGTTAATCGAAATGATTTAGTCAGCTTAAAACGCGTAATAAATACGCCGCCTCGGGGGATTGGACCCAAGACTTTTGATTTGTTGAAAGACGCGTTGCTTGAAAAGAAAGAACAAGAGCTTGCCGAATTGTTCGCGGCTAGGCCAGCAATTAAGAATTTTTTTGAAATGCAGGATTTGTTAAGCAAACTTAATGAAACCGCCAATCTTCTGGATTTGCTGCGCCAGACTCTTAAACTTTCAGGCTATGAGACTTTTTTGCGCGATGGATCGGAAGAAGGGGAGAGTCGCTGGGAAAATATTCAGGAACTGTTCAATGTCGCGGGAAGCTTCCGTGCCATGAATTGGAAAGAAGGCTTGAACAAATTTTTGGAAGAGGTGGCGCTCATGACGCAGGCCGATGAAGTCGATCTGAATTCCCCGAAAGTGACACTCATGACTTTGCATCAAGCCAAAGGACTGGAATTCGATACGGTTTTTTTGGTAGGTTTAGAAGAAGGACTGTTGCCGCATTCGCGATCTCTGCTTGAGCCAAAAGAAATCGCTGAAGAAATCCGGCTGGCTTATGTCGGCGTGACGCGAGCTAGGAAGCATTTATATTTGGTTTATGCGACATCTCGCAAGCAATACGGCACGCGAAATATTTCGATTCCATCCAGAATTTTAAAAGCCATTCCCGAAGAATTGCTGGAAATTCAACAAGGAAGCCTGTCATGGTAGACCTTTCCGATAGTGAACAGATAAAAAATTTACTAAGAACCGCAGGCTTTAAACCCAAAGATTATTTGGGCCAGAATTTTTTGGTTGATAAAGCTGCACTGCACGCAATTGTTGCCGCAGCTGATTTGAAATCGACTGATGTTGTTTTGGAAGTCGGCCCTGGCTTGGGTGTACTAACTTCGGAATTAATCAAATATGCCAAACAAGTTTATGCGATTGAAAAAGATTTTAATCTAGTTGCTTTTTTGAAGAAACAATTTAAAAGTATTCCGAATCTTAATATTATTAACGAAGACATTTTAAAATTCCATGTTGAGAAATTTATTCAAGGCGATTATAAAGTTGTGGCCAATATTCCTTATTATTTGACTTCCAAACTTTTTCAAATATTTCTTGAGCGCGAACACCAGCCAAAGTTACTGGTGTTGATGGTTCAGAAAGAAGTTGGGGAGAGAGTAGTGGCTGCACCCGGTGAATTATCCATCCTCGGAATTTCCGTGCAGATTTACGCGGACGTTGAGATTGCGACAGTTAAGATCCCGGATCAAGTCCGGGATGGTTTTGGGGAGAAGACTCCACCTTTGATTATTCCCAAAACCAGTTTTTGGCCAATGCCCAAAGTAGATTCTGTAATTTTAAGAATTGAACCAAAAAACAAATATCCAGAAATCGAAGACAAAAAATTATTCTTCAGAATTATCAAAACAGCTTTTGCCGGCAAACGAAAACAAATCAAAAATACAATCACTGATGTTCAAGCTTTGCAAAAAGCAGGCATTGACCCAACTTTAAGACCGCAAGATTTAAGTATTGAGGATTGGATCCGACTCTATCAAGTCTTTGACAAGTTTTTATAGCTGGTTTAAAATTGATTTACTATGTTAACTCTTGATGATATAAAATTGATTATTAAGGCTGAAAAAGAAGTTTTTCCCACAAAGGAAGATTTTGAGGATCTTCGGAAGGATTTTAGAACCTCGCAAACGTCCGTAGATAATTATTCTAAGAAAACTGATACCTATCATCAAGAACTCGCTGTTTACAAGCACAAAGTTAACAGTATGGAAGATTGGATCAAAAAAGCTTCTATCAAACTTGGATTAGACTATAATCCTTAGAAAAATCAAAAGCCGCTGGACAAGCGGCTTTTTCTATGCTACCCCGACGTCTACTATTAATATTAAATTGAAGTCGGGGCTCCGATCCGCGAGCTTATTACAAAAAATCTCATTACGCGGGGCTTGCGCGTCGGAGTAATATGTGCTATAATAGTAGTAAGTTAAGTTAGGTTTTGACACAAAAACCAAAAATAAAGCAAAACAACGGATCTAAAGGTTTAAGAGAGAGGCCTATTTTTTGCTTGTTTGAGAGAAAGATGAGTAAAAACAAAAATACAAATCAGTTCGGAACCTTTCATATTGAGGGACTGGGGTACAAGAAAAATATCCGTCTTTTAATTACGGCTTTAATGGTCGTGATTTTTGTTTTGGGAATTGGAATCGTTTTGTTTAAGAACAAGCCGGTAAAGAAACAAGCTGTGGTTCAAGCGTTTTCAAATTCGATTCCTGGCTGGTGGTATCAGCAGTATTTTGGATCATCCGTTTGCGACAAGGATAATTGCAAACCGGACGCCGATCCGGACAAAGACGGTCTTTCGAATCAGCAAGAATTTTTTTATCATACTGACCCGCTCAATGCTTATACTGTTAAAGATAAATTAAACGATGGCCAGCTCGTGGCATTAGGATTTGATCCGAGCCGGTCGGGTCACATGACCTTTGATCAGGTTACCAATCCCGACACTATTTTGGGCGACAGCCTGGTGTTTAATTACGACATAAAAAAATTAATTAACGAATCCAGTGATCTAACCAAAATTGATGTACCTCAAATCAGTGACGCAGAACTTAATTTGAGCAAAGACAATTCCCAACAAGCAGCCGCAACTTATTTGGCAGGCACTAAGGAGATTTTAAATAAATATTTGCCAAAAGATCTCGGAGCGCAAATAGAAAATGCGGTCAAGTATCAGGATGCGTCCTCTACGGCTTCAATCAGCGTCAATTTGCTAAAAGCTGCGGCTGAATTAAAAAAACTCCCAGTGCCTCCGGATTTTGTGCAACTCCATAAATACACAATCGGATTTTTGCAAATGTTGCCAGGCGTTCTGACAGTTCCGCCCCAAGATATTCTGCTTGATGACAATAACCCAATAGGAAATGCCTGGTATGATAAAACGCAGGCAACATTCAGCTTATTCCAAAAAATTACTTTGGAAACCAACCGGCTTCAAAATAAATACCAAAATGCCAAATAGCAGACTAGTAAAATCATCAGCAGCATTAGTTTTGACGATTTTCATAATCAGCCAGTTTGCCATTGTCTCCATTGGTTTATTTCTGCCAAAACCTGCGGAAGCAGGTTTAATTCCCGGGCTGCCCGATCTTGTGATAAAAATCGGCGATTTATATCAAATAGGCAAAGACCTCGCGCTAGGAGCTTTAAGGGCGGTTGCCTTAAATATCTCTAATAAATATTTAACCAGATTAACCAATAAGCTGCAAGACAAATATCGGATTAGGAACTTTCTCTATTATGACAAGTATCTGTCTGACTATTATTTGTATCAGTTTTTAGCGGATAAGATTTCTGATCCTGATTTGCGCGGAATTTACACCATGATGTATCGCGGTTACGTCACAGGCCAGCCCACCGGCGCTAATCCCAAGGATCCCAACGCGCCGGATCCAAGGAAGGCCTTGATCCCACAGCTTAAAAAAGCCATGGCTGATTATTATATTAAACAAGGCGGCATTGACCCGAATAAAGTCTACTATCCGCCGGCCAATATGTCGGATCGGGATTATTTTGCCATGTCTCAAGCCTATTTTGCCAATCCGCGGAGCTTTACCGAACAAAATTTGCAGGGACAATTTGGGGCATTCCAATCATCTGCTACCACAGCGGCACAGCTTGAAGTCGCGGCTGGTTACGGTTTGAAAGCCGGCCGCGTGATTGGCGGCTTTTGCAGCAACCAAACCGATAACGTTGATTGGGGGAAAACCAATGGCGACGGGTTTTGGGATCCGGTCAGCTGTGCCGCTGGCGGAGGCAAATGGAATGCGTCCGCGCTGGATACAGCCAGGTCATTTATCGACAATCCCACGGCAACAGTTGATAAATATTTAAGCGGTTCGATTTTAACCAAGCTCGATGCTAATTTTAATCCCAATAATTTTTGGGCGATTATCGGTTCCCTGTTCGGCAATTTCATCTTCAATCAATTAACCTTGGATAGTTCAGATAATAAATCAGGCCAGGCTTTGCCGGATTATAATGGACAATATAATCCAGACGCCACGTACGGGGAGTTTACCCCTGGCAGTAATGGGATTGATATCGACGGCGATGGCATCATTGACGGTTATGACACCAACGGCGACGGCCAGCCGGATATTTGTATTTATGGCGGGCTTCCGGTAACCAATCCCGATGGCTCGACAACAGTGACCACCGGTCCTCCATGCCAGGGCTCTAAGACGGCTATGACCATTACTCCGCCGCCAACCCCGGGCACCGGGCCAACCTGCGTTGATGTTCCCACCGCAATCGCCTGCACTATGCCGGATCATACGGAAGTAGTCAGGCAGGTGAAAAAATATCTGGTTGACGAAGGCGTAAACTTAAGCGGCAACTGCGGCGCGTTTGAAATTACCAAACGCGTGGCCTGGGTATTGCGCGGCGAAGGCGCAGGGGCGCTGACCACTTGGCACTCCGGTCAATGCGATGGGTTGGCAACTGACATTGTTGCGTATCCGGATAATTCGGGTGCGGATATTTTGGGCGATAGTGGAGGAGCCAACAACCCGCAATGGCTGGGAGGCCCGCCATCCACAGAAGCAAGTGTGAAATATGCAGGTCCGGCAACCAACCCTGGCGATCCAGACACGGCGTGTTATTTTAGCAATAGCTGCAACCCTTAGGGGTCATGAATCATATAACAATATGGACAAAGACGAAGTATACAAAAAGCACGCCGGTTATGAATATTTGCTGGTATATAAAATCAGTGTCCGGAGCATCACTGGAAGAGAAGTTTGTCCGAGAGGGCGGTTTTCGAGAAAATCTTTTTAAAAAACGCATAATGCACAAAAATAAACAAATGTAAGCATTTTCGTTTCATGACACCAAAACAAAAACACAATCACATAACTAAACTCCTCGCCCTGATTCTGCCGGCCAATCTTTTCCTGACTAATTTTGCTTTTGCGGAAACATATGAATAAAGAAAATTATAAAATTGTTTTACCTGAAAAAAGATTAGAAAGTAAAATTTATTTTATTCGTGGCAAAAAAGTGATGATTGACAAGGATCTAGCTGAACTTTATCAAGTAGAAACCAAAATACTTAACCGCGCGGTCAGGCGCAATCTAGACAGGTTTCCTGATGACTTTATGTTTCAAATGAGTAAAAAAGAAATGGAAATTTGGAAGTTCCAATTTGGCACTTCCAATCGCGAAAAGATGGGATTACGCAAAGCGCCTTTGGTGTTTACTGAACATGGAGTGGCTATGCTGTCCAGCGTTCTACACAGCAAACGAGCAGTACAGGTAAATATCCAGATAATGAGAACGTTTACCAAGATAAGGGAAATGTTGGCGACAAATAGAGAGTTGCGAGAAAAGATAGAAAAATTAGAAAAGAAATATGATCAGCAATTTAAAGTCGTATTCCAGGCCATCAAAAAGCTGTTGGCATTTGAAGAAAAACCTAGGGGCGACATTGGCTTTAAATAAAAAAACCCGGCTCTTTCGGGCCAGTTCTGTAAACTATTTACATCTTATCATATTCATAGAATCATGTCAAGCCTGATTTCCCAGAATAAAATAGTTAAAATAATAGCCCTGATTCTGCTGGCCAATCTTTTGATTGCCAATTTTGCGTTTGTTCCAATAGACAAAAAGTCCTAAAAATTGCATAATGAACTCATGAAAACCACAATTGATGAATTAAAAACTAAAGTCATCCCGATACTTCAAAGCAATGACGTTGAGTTTGCGGGTGTTTTTGGCTCGTATGCTCGCGGTGAAGCCAAGGAAGAGAGCGATATCGACTTGCTTATTAGATATGCTCAGCAGAAGCAAAAAAGTTTACTGGATTTAGTCGCTTTACAAAGAAAATTGTCAGAACGACTAAACAGTAAAGTCGATCTATTGACTGAAGCTTCTGTTAGTCCGTATATCAAAGAGGATGTCATGAAAGATCTAATAGTTTTTTATGGACAGAGACAAGTTATTTAAGTATAAATCGGTTAGCGTTAAGAGGTAACGAGGCCCGTATGGTGAGGAGTTGAGAGGTAACGGTTTTTTAGGCCCTCGACGTCACCTTTAGACGACCCGGGCATCATAACCATTAAACCATTAACGAATTCAAAGCGGCAACGAGGCCCGTATCGTAAGGCGGTCAAAGGTAACGTCATGAACAACGATGAAAACAAGAAACCAATTAAAAGCTTTCGAGACCTAGAAGTATATCAGAATAGTTACGCTGCAATGCTGCGGGTAATGAAAGAAATTCTGCCCAAGATTCCTCAAGAAGAAAAGTATGATCTAAAGGATCAATTGAGACGTTCTTGTAAAGCATCCCCGAGATTAATTGCGGAAGGTTATGCTAAAAGACATCAAAAACTAGGTTTTCAAAAATATATCGATGATGCGATGGCAGAATGCAATGAAACAATAGTAAGTCTTGAACAATGTCGTGATATTTATGATATAAATCCTGCCTTAGTCACCGAACTAGTCGATATATATGATAAAACAGGTCGGCAGCTCTATAACCTAGGCTCTGCATGGAGTAAGTTTAAGAACCCTAATCGTAACCCCTAAACGACCCGGGCATCGTAACCCTTTACCTTTTGACTAATTTTCCAAAAGTGAAACCAAAACAAAAATTCAACCGCATAACCAAAATTTTAACAGCAATTCTACTGGCCAATCTTCTGCTTGCCAATTTTGCGTTTGGGCAAACTCCAGCTCCAGCCCCGGCTCCCACGCCAGCGCCAACAACAAATGTAACTATTACTAAAGCTGATTATGATAATGCAACCAATGAAGCAGGCTGTAAAGCATTGAGCGATAAATTATTACAGGCCTCTCAGAAAAAGTACAGAGCAGTTTGGGGATTAATTGCTACAGGCGGAATACCTGAACCTTATTGTGAAACTGCGCCAGGTAGCTGGCCAGTTCTATCAGATGGCATTTCATCAACTCAAGATATTACAAAAATACCGATTGAGATGCAAGCAGTTAGAGCGTCAATAGTCAATGGAACTGGAATAAATCAAACAGGAATAGCTGAAGCAGCAGCTGATATGAAAAAATTTCAAGACCCCGCTAATGTTATCAGTCAAGTGATTGGATGGATTTTAGATTTCGTAGCTTCAATTATTTCAGCAGTATTGGCAATTGTGACTTCTATTGCCGGTAGTATTTTCAGCGAAGTTGTGGGGAATATAATCAATATTACGACTTTGCCAAGAGCGGTTAATATTGGCTGGATGGTCGTCCGCGATATCTGTAATATGTTTTTTATTTTGGCATTAATAGTCATTGGCTTTGGTGTAATTTTACGATTGAAAAATTATCAAGAATATGGCCACTTGCTCAGAGATTTAATAATAGCGGCTCTTTTAGTTAACTTTAGTCAAGTTATCGCAGTTACTATCATGAATGCCGTGAATTTTTTGGCCGCGGTGTTTTATCAAGATGGAATGGGAAAACAGATTGCTTCTACGGCTTTCGCTCAGGCTTGGCCTGCGGAAGATTTTAGACTTATCGTTACAGGAGGATCATCAACAGCTCTTGTTTTAAGTTTAGGAAAAATCTTTTATCAGCTTGTATCTGCAGTTGTATTTATAGCTCTGGCTGGAATGTTTATTATCCGGCTTGTGGGTTTGTACATTTTGATTATTTTTTCACCTATTGCTTATGTGGCAAATATTCTGCCGGCGACCAAAAAATACGCAGAAGAATGGTGGAGTCACTTTCTTAAATATTTGATTTGGGCGCCAGTGGCTTTGTTTATGATTAGATTAGATACTTTAGTTATATCAGATGGATTTAGTTGGACAGGTTGGAAGAATGGCCAAGGAAATGGCACTGCATTTATTTACTTTATTGAAATAGCATTTTTGGCAGCCGCGGTATTGGTGGCCAAGCAAGCGGGGATGGTGGGGGGGGATATGATAATGAGCGGGGTCAGTGGAGCCAAGAATTTGATGAAGAAAGGGGCTTGGGCAGGAGTCAAGGCTGGAGCCAATTATGGGGCGGAGGTCTATAAGGCAAGAACCGGCAGAGAAATTCGACCTGCGAAATGGATTGAGGGTTGGAAAGAATCCCGGGAGATTAATAGAGCGGCTAGAGAAACTGCGGGAATGACCAAAGCATATGAAAAAGGCTCTGCCCTTGCTTCGCCAGTTACTTTTTTTCAGCGGTATTTTGGTAAGGGCGGGATAAAAAAAGCTCGTGGCGGTGGATCGGAAACTGGAAGAGAATTATTACATGATGCGGAAGAATTAAAAACAAAGGCGAATGCACCATTGGAGTTGCGTAAGCAAGCACAACAAGCTCTAGAAGAAGCAAGGCAATTGGAGAGAGAAAAGGCAGCCCTGCCAGCTATTGATGTAAACGGAAAAGCAGCTAAGGATCTGGCAATAACCGATAAGCGCGTCAAAGCCCAAGCTCTTTTGGACCAAGCCGATGAAGCAGAAAAAGCATTTGGTACGGAGTCAAGAGAACAGATACTCGCCCGAGCAAGGGCGACAGAGTTGAAGGGACAATCATTGATGTATCCAGACGATTACTTTACCCAGAAAAAGATCCGGCATGCCATGGATGAGGAGAAGAAAAATATTCTTACTGATAACTGGCATGAGTTAGTGGATTTATTTAATAGCGCCGTAGAAGAGGGTAAACAAGCTCGGGCAAACGCAATTCTTATGCACCTGACAGACACGTATAATGATAACGAATTGGTAAATAAAACCCAATATACTAGAGACATGATCGGTGCTGACGGAAAGCAACATAAAGCTGGAGAATTCATGACTTATTCGGCAGAAGGCATGGATGATTTCAGAAAACAAATTTTGGAAGAGAAGTTAGGCATGGGTGAACAAGGTTCTATGCTAATCATGAGTGATGTCAGTGATCTGGCTGAGAAACGCGGACACAGGACGATTATGCGTATGTACGAATCGAAACACGGCCGTCTGGAGATGAAGAGTGCACAGGATCGAAAAAATGAACAGGCTGCTGAGAACGCTAAACTAGACGACTCCAAGCTGACGAGAGAAGGTAACCGTTTGATATTCTACGACGAAGTTCCTGCTGCTGATTATGGCGTTAGCGGTAAAAGAGATTCGATCATCAACGAAGTTGGTTTGACCTATTATATGACTAATTATCAGGCTATCAAAAACCGGGTGAATAGAAATGAAATGAATGCGAACCAAGCCATGAATGCGGCTAAGCCGCAGAATGTGAAACGTATATTTGAGGCGGCTAATTTGATTCAAGATCCTAAAGTGCAGAAAGAGTATAGAGAAACTATGAGCGCCTTGATTGATTTTGGAAGAACAAAATTAGCCGATGCTTCAGGAGATTCAAAATTAGATGCGGCATTCAAGCATTTTAGCGGGTCTGGCGCGCCGGCTCCAGACACAAGACCGGAAGACATGAGCTGGAGGCCTTCTGGCTATATTCCTGACGAAAAAGATTCCGCAGGAAAAGAGAAACGAGCCTATATACATGCAAAATAAAAAAATATGCCAGACGAAACTCTAATTCAGCAAAGCACAACATCTAACTCCGCTGTGGTTGGTAATACAACACCATTGTCTTTCATCACGGACAGAAAGCAGTTAGCATATCCGGAGGTTTTTGAGCAGTTCAAGCAAATAGTTGAAGGAAGCATTGAGTTTGATAACCGGGAAGAGGCCTTGAAAGCTCGGATGCTTTTGGAAGACATATTGATTGGCAAATACCCAGAACTGAAAACTGAGTCCCCGGAGCTGTACGAAAAATATCAGAAATTGATAGTCCTGTTGAAATTTGAATGTTTGTCCTCAAGGCCCTTTGCAGAAATAGAAAATTTGATCAAGAACCATCTGACAGATGCAATAAAGGCCAAAATACCAATCCAAGAAAAGTTTCAGGATGTTTTAAATGTTTATGATGACGTTAGAGAAGAAGGAGCGATTGCCGAGTCATTGGCTAATATCATGCTTAGGAGTTTTGTTACAGTTGGTAGTAATCCCCTAACAATAGCAGATAAAAATGTCCCACCCTCAATAGGCAACTGGTTATTGGATTATGATCGAAACACAAGAAAAGCAGGACCTATACTCGAAACAAGAGGAGCTATAGAAAGGATTACGTACATAAATCAGAACCAAACTGTCCGGAAGTTGTCCAATACCGATCGAAAGTTGTTGCTTATTATTCTAGAGCTTTATGATTGGCTCAAATACGGAACAGCCTTTGAAGAAGCAACAGTAGATTTCCAGCAAGTTGTTAAAAATCAGAATATACCAGTTGCCCCACGACCACGAACTCCTCCCAGACCACCAACTCCTTCTCACGGCCAAGACCTGGAAGTTTTGCGGCGGCAAATGGGGGAAACAGGGATCAGTAAACAGATATCAGATAGCAGCAAACAAACGCTTGTGAAGATGACGCCGGAAGAAATTAAGCGTGAAGTGAAAACTCCGGAATTGGTTTCTCCGCCTCGCAATGCTGACCCTGAATCAAGTTCAGGGGTTTCAGTATCTCAAAAAAGAGATCCTGAAATGAATTCAGGATTGCGGATCTCAAAGCCCGTTCCTTTACCTACAAAGTTTCTGCCGTCTTCAGTCGCACCGGAGAATTATTACAGGCCCGCTTCAGTCAAATTGACTCCTTCGAAATCATTAAATGATATTCAAATCGTTGATGATTTGAAAAAAGTTGATTTAAGCTATCTGCGCGCGGGAACTTTGCAAGCTCAAATCTCGAATCTCCAATCTCGAATCATTTATCTGGCGCAAGCCAACCGGCTGTTGCCGTATTATGTCGTTAATGCCTTTGAACAAAGCCCATTGTTTAAGATTTATCTGCAAATTGGCTCTGCCATGATTCATGATAATAATGCTGATAGAACAGTGGTGTTCAAAAATGCCGCGAACAAAGCCGGCAGCGATTTGACGCTGCAAGAATTTGAAGCAATCGCAGACCTTCGTAAGGAAATTGAAAGACTATAAAAGGTTGTAGGTGGTAGGTTATAGGTTGTAGAATAGACCTCCTCATGGGGTTTATTTTTATTCAGGATAATGCTAAAGTACTTCAGTATTATTAATTAATAATATATGAGTTTATCATCTTATAAGGATCTCATTGTTTGGCAAAAATCCCTAGACCTGGTGGTTGCAGTCTATGGATTAACAAAAGATTTTCCTCGAGAAGAACAATTTGGTTTGACTTCCCAAATGCGTAGATGTGCGGTTTCGATCCCGTCAAATATTGCTGAAGGTAGTAAGCGTGGAACTAAAAAAGATTACCGTCATTTTTTATTCACAGCTTATGGATCCGGCGCAGAATTAGAAACTCAGTTGATAATTTCTAAAAAGCTTGGTTTTGGGAATGATGCCAAAAGTTTGATCGTGGTTGATCTTTTGGATGAAATAATGCGCATGCTTAATAAGATGACCCAAGAATTAGATAAGTCCTAACTACAACCTACCAACTATAACCTACAACCTTTTTATGCTCAAAGTCGTGATTGACACCAATGCTTTAATAGACGCATCAAATGATGATCACAGTTATGCTAACAGGATCATAGATTTAGTTATTGCCAGACAAGTTGAGGCTTATGCCAACAAAGGCACTTTGCGAGAAAATAAATTCTTAGCCCAGAAGAAAATTAATGATGAAGGTTATCTCAAAAAACTGGAATATTTTTTTGAAATGGTCAGCCAGATTGGCCCAGGCGAATCTTTGCACGTTGTTGAGGATGACGAGGACAATAAAATTTTAGAATCAGCCGTTACTTGCAATGCTGATTATTTGATTACTTCTGATCAACATCTTCTTAAGCTTGAAAAATTCCAAGGCACAAAAATAGTCAGGCCGGAAGAATTTTGGAATAATTACGAGGATGAAGGAGAGGGCTGGATGAAGTGGATAAAAGCTTTCATGAAGTAAAAGGTAAAAAGTCAAAAGTAAAAGCCTGGGAAGCCGCCCTGGCTTTTTGGTAATTTGATTGTTTTATGTTATAGTTATTGTGGAAAAGTTACTGCAAATGTCTGAAACTAACTCTAAAATAAAAATAGACATTAAATCGAGAAGCTATAAATTTGCCCTAGAAGTTATAGTATTTATTGATACTTTAGACAAAAAGGACTTTAATGTTCAGATTCTGGCTCGACAGCTATTGCGTTGTGGAACAAGCATTGGTGCCAATATAATTGAAGCCATAGCTGCTAGCAGCAGAAAGGATTTTATCAATTTTTACTTATATGCTCTAAAATCTGCGAACGAAACAAAATTTTGGCTTAATTTAATGATTGATTCAGCTAAAGCTGAACCTAACAAAGCAAAAGAATTGTTGCTCGAAGCTGAAGAATTATCAAAAATACTAGGCGCTAGCATAGTTTCCCTTAAGAATAACGATTAGTTTTATTTTTTACCTTTAACTTTTTACTTTGCAACATGCAATTTGCCGTACCGCAATTCACTGACATTGAGGATAAACTAATCGGTCCTCTGACTCTCAAGCAGTTTTTGTTTTTATTGGCCACTGGCGGAGTTGATTTGTTTTTTTACTCATTATTGAAGTTTTCAGTGTTCTTTTTCTTATTTGCTCTACCAGTAACCTTGATCGGCGTTGCCGTGGGGTTTGCGAAATTTAATGGCCGGCCTATGTTTGCTTACCTAGGGGCATTTGTCAGCTTTTTTTCCAAGCCGCAGGTTAGGATTTTTAAACGCGAAGAAGTTGATATTGTTGTTAGAACCCAAAAAGCTAAACCAGCTCCAGCAAAAATAGGGCGCATCGAGGAACCGGATCAGAGCAGACTGAAAAAGTTAGCATATTTGCTTGACCAGAAAACAGAAGAAGAGAAAGAACTGATACGTCAGAAAACAGATATCAGATAACAGATAACAAAATGCATCAGACTGAATCATATTTTGATAAACTAAGAGCAAAGATGGATATTTATGTTCATTTGGTTTATAAAATTACGAAAAGCTTTCCGAGAGATGAATTATACGGTGTTACTTCTCAGTTAAGGAGATCTGCTTTGTCGGTTATTTTAAATTTTATCGAAGGATATGCGCGCATTCGGGATAAAGTACAGCAGAATTTTTTTGATATCTCTTATGGTTCTCTTCAAGAATCAAAATATCTTCTTGAATTTGCCTATAAGGAAAATTATATGACTGAAGAAGATTATTTGCAATCATCAAAGTTAGCGGATGAAATCGGGGCAATGCTCTGGACAATTAAAGTCCCAAGCGCTAAAACGAGTTAATGTTAACTGTTCACTGTTATCTGATCTATGTCTACTAAGCAAGAAATGCAATCGAATATAGGCAATAATAAACCAACTGCCAGCACGCAGGCTTATTTGGACATTGATGAAATAAAAGAAGGAACGATTATTATGCGGGACGGGTCCATGCGAACGGTGATGGTAGTTTCTTCCACGAATTTTTCCTTAAAGAGCGTGGAAGAACAAAACGCTCTAATTTCAGCTTATCAGAATTTTCTCAATGGTCTTGAATTTCCCATCCAAATTCTCATGCAATCAAGGAAGCTCGACATTCATGCTTATTTGGACAAGCTGCGGAGTATTATGCAACAACAAACCAACGAATTGCTGCGTATGCAGACGCAAGAATATATCGAATACATCGGCAAGCTTATCGAATTTGCCAGCATAATGAACAAGACATTTTATGTAGTTGTTCCATTAACTACAGCAGGAGTCAAATCTGGTTTTATGTCAAAGGTTACAAATTTATTTAGTCCGGCCAAACAGATTGCCGGCAAAAGCCTGGAGTTTGAAAACGCCCGCGAAGAGCTGTCCAAACGAGTTAATCAGATTGTGTCGGGACTTTCAGCCATGGGCTTGAAAACCCTGGTTTTAAGCACAGAGGAGCTGATCGAACTTATGTATAATAGTTATAATTTAAACACAGCCTCGGCAATTAGAATTAAATCCGTAGAAGATTTGGACATATTGCGATCCTAATCCACGAATGACATCCGAATGCCACGAATATTATACGCAGATGAATCATATAAAATAACAGGGGTTTGTTTTGAGACACATAACGAGCTGGGAAGATTTGCTAGAGAAAGACAATATGCAGATAAATTTGAAGAAAAACTTAAAAAACTAAAAATTCCATTTGAAAGAGAATACGAGCTTAAGAATTTACAGAGCGATTCCCCTGAAGGCAACAGAGTAGATTTCCTGATTTTTGGCAGAATTTTAACAGATTTTAAGGCTAAACGGGTCATAACGAAAGAAGATTATATCCAAATGCAAAGATACCTCAAAGCCGCTAATTTAGAACTCGGACTAATAGTAAATTTTAGAGCAGCATTTTTGAAGCCAAAAAGAGTCCTTAATGCGAACTATGATTCGGATAATTCGGATGCAAATTCGGGTCATTCGGATCGCGAATAATATGGCATTATTTTCCGATAATCAACCTGATCCGCAGCGCGAGTTACAGCGTGAGATAGTTAAGAAAGAACGCGAATATAAAAGCGGGTTAAATACTCTGCGGGATTTAATTGCGCCATCAGCTTTTCGAGTCAATCAAAATTCCGTCGAGGTATCAGGCAGGTTGGCGCGGTCTTTTTTCATCATGTCCTATCCGCGATTTATTTCGGTCGACTGGTTAGCTCCGATCATCAGTTTGGATGCGCCAATTGATATGGCCATGTTTATTTACCCCATGGCGACGGATGAAATTATGAAAAAGCTTAAGAGCAAAGTCGGCCAGCTGGAAGCCAGCATGCGGCTTGGCCAGGAAAAAGGCAATGTCAGAGATCCGATGATGGAAACGGCTTTCCAGGATGTGGAAGAATTGCGCAACAGGCTGCAGCAAGGAACCGAGCGATATTTTCGTTTTTCCATCTACTTTACTTTATACGCTGACGACTTAAAGGAGCTGGATCAATTTTCAGCAACTCTCGAGTCCTTGCTTGGGTCCAAGTTAATCGTGGCCAAGCCGGCGATATTGCAGATGGAACAAGGATTCAACTCGACCTTGCCTTTAGGCAATGACGAGTTGGCGATTGCCACAAACATGAATACCCAGCCTTTGTCTACGACTTTTCCGTTTGTATCTTCGGAACTGACTTCCAATGACGGAATTTTATACGGCATTAATCGGCATAATAACAGCTTAATTTTGTTTGATCGGTTTCAGATGGAAAACGCCAATTCAGTCGTGTTTGCAAAGTCAGGCTCGGGCAAAAGTTATGCGGTCAAGCTGGAGATTCTGCGATCCTTAATGTTGGGAACTGATGTGATTGTCATAGATCCGGAAAACGAATATCGGCATCTTTCCAATGCTGTAGGCGGTTCGTTTTTGAATATTTCTTTGAACTCCGATTCCCGCGTTAATCCGTTTGATTTGCCAAGAGGCATTGAAGGCGAAAGCAAAGAGGATATTTTACGTTCCGCAGTCGTTAATTTGTTGGGGCTGATGAATTTAATGCTTGGGAAACTGGATCCCACTGAAGAAGCGATTATGGATCGGGCGATTTGGGAAACTTATGCCAAAAAAGACATTACTGCCAATTCTGATTTTACCAATATCGAACCGCCGACTATGCAGGATTTGGTAGAAATTTTAACCGGCATGGTTGGCGGAGAAAGCATGGCGCAACGCTTGACCAAGTATACGCAAGGGACTTTTTCTGGAATTTTCAACCAGACCACGAATATTAATTTGGATAACCAGTTAGTCGTATTTTCGATCCGAGATCTGGAAGACGCTCTGCGCCCAATAGCTATTTATGTGACTTTAAATTATATCTGGAACGTAGTCCGTTCAACTTTGAAAAAAAGAATTTTGGTGATTGACGAAGCGTGGTGGATGATGCAGCATGATGATTCGGCCAAATTTCTATTTGGCATTGCCAAGCGGGCGCGCAAATATTATTTGGGAGTCACGACCGTCACCCAAGACGTTTCGGATTTTTTGCAATCTCCATATGGCAAACCGATTGTGACCAACTCGTCTTTGCAGCTCCTGCTTAAGCAATCACCAGCCGCGATTGATGTGATAGTCGAGACTTTCTTTTTGACTGAAGGCGAGAAATATTTGCTGTTGGAATCAGACGTGGGGGAAGGAATTTTCTTTGCTGGGATCAAGCACGTGGCCATCAAGATAATTGCTTCATACATGGAAGATCAGATCATCACAACCGATCCAAAGCGAGCGTTGGAAATTGAAGAAGCCAAAAAAGAAATGCAGGCGCAGGGGAGTTCAGAGAATTAGTTTCTCCATTGCGAGGAGCTTATGAACTACCAAAGGGGACGAAGCAATCTTAACCAAGACGAAAAGGTGTTTTGTGTTTATATTATGACTAACTTTACGAATACGACTCTATATACAGGCTATTCCTCAGAACTAAAAGCAAGAGTTTGGTCCCATAAGCAAAAACTAGTCGAAGGCTTTACAAAAAAATACAACCTGACGAAACTGGTCTATTATGAAGCTCATAATGACTTTGATTCATCTTTAGCAAGAGAAAAGCAGATTAAGGCCGGATCTAGAGCAGATAAGATAAAACTTATTGAATCTACGAATCCACAATGGTGTGATCTCTACGATGACTTAGATTAAGATCGCCACGCGACCGCCAGAACTAAACCTTAGAAATAAAAGCGGTCGCTCGCGATGGGAAAATATATGCCTAACAGTCTTGATGAAGAATTATTGGAACAAGAGGCGGAAGAAGAAGATCAACAACCCTCGCAAGAAGAAGTCGATCAGTATATTTTAGAGCAGGAGATAGAAGAATACAATCAACAGCAAAGACTGGCCGAAATTCAGAAACAAAAACAAGCAGGATCTGCTGACAAAGCAAAGAAAACCAAGAAGTGGTATGGAAGGTATAAAAAAGCGGGAATCGTGCTTGAGTTTCTTGGAGCCTCTTTTCCTGTTTGGGGGCCGATTGTGCTTGTGCTAGGCGGCGCTTTGTTGGTAATCGTTATTATGATTGTTGGCTGCAATCAGACTGGATTGACTGGGTTAGTGACTAGAGCTGCCTCGAAATTTTTTCCTATTGATGTTTGTAAGCAGCTGGCGTTTAATGGTGGCACTAGCGGTGGTGGTGGGGGAGGAGCATCGTTTGCTTGGGAGCCTGCTGATTTAGTGGCTCTAAGCGGAGTAAGTGTTGATTCGCAAACTTCGGATCCGAGAGTCAGACAGTGCATGCTGGGCAAGGTTCAGCAAATTGTTGGCGCAGCGGCAAGCGCAGGAGTCCAGGTTACGATAACCAGTGCGTTTAGAAGCGGCGATTTTCCAAGCAGGCACGCTTTTGGTGAAGCAGTAGATATTTCTATTCGCCCCCCTCCTAGTCAGCCCTGGAGCAGTAATCCGCAAATTGCCAAATTAGTTCAGATTGCAAAAGGCGCAGGATTCAATCCGCCTCCAGGCGATACCATAGATGAATATAACCATCCCGTAGAAAGAACTTCAGGCGGACACGTGCACGTTGAATTTAACAAAATATCAGCTGACGGCAGCTACTGTGCTCCTTACCCGAATCCTCCGGCACCAAGCTGATTTTAATTTATGAATAAACGACTGATAATTATAATTTCATTGGGCATTTTAATCCTTGCCGGCACTGGCGGGTTATTATTCATTGCGGTTAAAAAACAAAATAAACAACCGGTTGTCGCAGCTCCTCAAATAAAAAAAGTTTTGGATGAGATGGCGATTTCGCCGATCGCTTCATTTGATAATTCTGCGATATGGTATTTTAATTCAGACGGACGGTTGTTTCGAGTAAATCTTGACGGTACCGGCTTGTCGGAATTTCCATTGCCGGTTTTGTCCAGCGGCAAATTAACCCGCGTGTTGTGGCCCAAGACTGGTTCGGATTTTATCGCAATCACTGGTTTTGGCGCCAATGAAATTAAAAATTATTATAATAATATATCGAAAATTTATGTCAATTTACCCGCCAATATTAAAAGTCTGGATTGGTTGCCGGATTCCAGGCGCGTGGCGTATATTTGGCAGTCAGGCGATAATGTTCACCAACAATTAGCAATCGCCAATGCTGATGGCAGCGGTTTTCAGAAGATTGCAGATGTGTTTTGGCCGGATTTAATCGTGAAAGCCGGATCTGATGGAAAAACCGCGCTTCTGTACCGATCAAATTTACAGGGCGATACGAATAAAATTTATTCGGCAAATTTAAATACAGGAGAAATTACCACTGTCGTCGAACAGGGTAAAAATATCGCAGCTTCTTGGCTTCCAAACAGCAGCCGGTTTGTATTTGCGCAAAGCTCGATTGCAGCCTATCCAAAGTTGTATGTTTATGACTTTACTAATCATCAAGCGACTGATCTTTCTCTGAATACGACCCTGGACAAAGTTGCCTTTGATCCGGACGGAAGGTATTTGTATGCGGTTGTACCAAAAAAAGACAACAAAGCAGATGTGTTCGTGAAAGAAGATTTGACGACTTTCAAACAAGAAAGTTATTTCGAGCCGGATTCAAATATTCGCGCCAGTAATCTGCTAATGATTGGCAACACTTTGTATTTTACAAACACATCTGATCAAAAGTTTTATACGATTACTAAGTAACTCCGACGCGCTCCGCGGTCGGAGTATTTCGACTTCGTCGAAATAAAAAAGCCGAAACGGAAGCCGTTTCGGCGGGAAAATAGACCAGGTGGCCCGCTGGTAGTGAGCCACCTGGCTGTCACCTTTTGGGTTGAGTTTGGCCTTCCCGACAGTCATCGGGAGTCAGGTTGTCTCTCACCGCTAAGGTAACACGCTTAAAAGTCTGAAGCACAGAATTGACTGTCATTTACCCCTTTTTCTGCTCTTCAGGCCTTTAAACTTTATCTACGAGTCTCTCTTGTGCTTGTTACGGATGAGATCCAGCTGCTCGTCGTTTAAGTCGAACCGGTCAATATGTAAAGGTCGGTTGTGCTCCCTTACATGCACGAATTGACCGTTAGGCATCGCGCCTTCGATTGTGGCCTGGGCTCCTTCCTTGAAGGGCTGCGGTTGAACGAATCTGATATTTCCGTTGACTCTTACCACGAATGGGAAAGTTTGGTCTGCCATTGCTTGTCTCCACGATGTGCGTTAATAGTCGGGTGGACAGAAGCAATGTTTGGGGTGGTGGGCGAGCGTGTCCCACAACGCACCTCCGATCGACAACGAAGCGTTGATCTTACGACGGCCGTGCCGCCGGGAAAACGTGCGGAATCAGACCTGCGATGCGTTTGTAGTCCTCAGGGTGCATGTCACGGGTCATGGCGTCGAGATCCGTTTTCGTATGGATCTTTTTTCGCGCCAATTGACTGCGGAACTTGGCAACCTGCTTGCGCATCTTGCGGCCGAGCTGATCCGCTTGGGGCATAGGAAACCTCCTGTCTGATTGGGGTGAACTAGCAGTACATGAACGCAATTATTTTAGCAGGATTATTCCAAATGCACAAGGGGTTGACTATCCATTTTTTGTTTCAAAAGGGGATAATTGTTCAAGTTAATATCTTGATCCAAAAGTTTTTCAGCATAGTTTCGGGACCGCTCAACTAAATCTAGATTGTTCAGGCTGGCGATTTTAAAATCATAGCCTGATTGCTTGGTGCCATAAAGATCGCCGGCTCCTCGGATTTGCAGATCTTTTTCCGCCAGATCAAAGCCATTATTGCTTTCCACCAGAGCTTGTAGTCTAGGATTGTTGATGCTGTTTGGATCATCAGAAAATAGGAAACAATACGATTTATGGTCACTTCTGCCCACGCGGCCGCGGAACTGGTGAAGCTGGGCCAGGCCAAACCGCTGGGCGCCTTCAATCATCATGACAGATGCATTGGGCACATCCACGCCAACTTCGATCACAGATGTGGACACCAGAATGTCGATATAGGAGTCTTTTCCGCCGGAGGCGGATCCGCCTTTGGCGGAAAATTGCTGCATAGTTTTTTCTTTTTCAGCGGTTTTGAGTTTACCGTGAAGAAGCCCAACTTCGAATTGTGGAAATATTTCGTTGGCTAATTTTTTGAATTCAGCTGTGGCTGATTTAACTCCTAATTTATCCGAGTCATCAATGAGAGGACAGATGACAAATATCTGTCTACCGGATTCGATTTGTTTGGCAATAAATTCGTAAGCTTTGGTTCGATTTTCTTCAGCCACGATTTTCGTTAAAATTTTCTGACGGCCTGCCGGCAACTCTTTTAGTTGCGATAAATCCAAATCGCCGTACAAAGTAAGAGCCAGAGTGCGGGGGATCGGAGTGGCGCTCATGGTCAGGAGATGGGCATTGCTGATTTGCTTCAGGATTGAGCGTTGTTGCACGCCAAAGCGGTGCTGCTCATCGATTATGACCAAACCAAGCTGGGCAAATTTAATTTCTTTTTCCAACAGCGCGTGGGTGCCTAAAATAATTTTGGCTTTGCCCGATGTAATTTGAGAAATAACTGTAGCGCGAGTAGCAGGATTGCCGTTAAAATGGGCTTGCGAAGAAGTCAGAAGCGCTATATCAAAATTATCGCGGGCAAACAGCTTTAAAAAGTTGAAATAATGCTGATTGGCCAAGACTTCAGTAGGTGACAGAATTGCAGTCTGAAGGCCATTTTGAGCCATTAAATAAGCTGCCAGAGCGGCGATGATGGTTTTGCCTGATCCGACATCGCCTTCAAGCAGGCGATTGGCCGGGAAAGGCTTTTTAAAATCATTAATAATTTCAGCTAGGGCTTGTTTTTGTCCCGCTGTTAATTCAAATGAGAGTGATTTTATTTTGTCGGCTAAATCAACATCAACATTAATTTTGAAAGAATTTTTTTGCTCGCGCGTTTTTTTATATTGCAGGACACGCACCTGGGTTTGGAAGATTTCATCAAATGCCAGACGGTTCTGCGCCTGATTTAGAGCCGAATAATCTTTAGGAAAGTGGAAGGTTTTGACCGCGTAATTTTCATTTAATAGCTTCTCTTTCTGTAAAATATCTTTGGGTAAATATTCAGGAATCGTAACTTTATCAAGATAAGTTTTGATAATGTAGCGCAATTGTTTTTGGGTTAGATTGGCAGTTAGAGAATAGAGAGGAACAAGGCGGGAAGTATGAATCTGCTCGTCCCGTTCTTGTTCATAAACTGGGTTTTGCAGCTGCAGCCTATTTTTGCTAATTGTGACTTTGCCAGAAAAAATAAAGTATTCATTTTTTTTCAAAACTCTGGTCAGAAACGGTTGGTTAAACCAAACGCAAAGAATACTCGCAGTATCGTCCTCGATCAAAGCCTGGGTCAGAGTAAATCTGCGGATCTTGGTGCGGAAACTTTTGACTTCCAAAATTTTGGCTTTAACATTGGCGTTATCGCCAAGTTTCAGATCGGCAATCAAGGTAAACTTGGACAGATCATTGTGGGCGCGGGGAAAATAAAAAAGCAGGTCTTCCAGTGTCTTGATGCCAAGGTTTTTCAGCAACTTGGCGCGCGCCGGACCGACCAAGTAAAGTTGTTCAATTGGAATTGTAAGGTCAAACATATTTGTTCAATTATAGCAAATAAAAAACGGCAACGGTGCCGCCATTTATTCTTGGTGCGCTCGCGAGGAATCGAACCTCGATTACAAGCTCCGCAAGCTTGAGTCCTATCCGTTGAACGACGAGCGCATTATTGAGGCTAAATCTTATCAAATTTTCAGTCGTCTGGCCAGAGTATCAGTCATTGATTCTTCGCGGTTCAAATCTTCTTGCAGATATTGGTTTAAAAACCTCTTTAACTCCATTGGATTTTGATTTCCTAACTGTAGAGTTAGCTGATTGTTAAAGTAGGCCGTGGTTTCAAAATTCAAAGTTTTAACTTCTGGCGGATTATACACAATCCAAAAAGTTTTAATAATCTTATAAGGATAGATTGTATTGCCCAAGGCAATCCCGGTTTTGGTGGCTTTGTACGTGACCGCGCTTGGTTGTAAATTGCCAAGCAGCAAGACTGAAAATATGATGACGCAAAAAGTAACAACTGTCAGGATACTGTGACTATAAAGCCCAAAAATTATCAAACCCAAAGAGATGAGGGCGAAAGCAAGATACCAGCCAGGTGGCCGGCGTTGCGGCTCATGGCTTAGAGCTTTCCAGATGATGCCTTCAGGCAATTTGTTGTGTGGTTTATTTTCCATGAATTTTTGGCGGAGAGTGCAGGACTCGAACCTGCAAGCCCCTTACGGGGCCCCAGTTTTCAAGACTGGTGCCTTACCATTCGGCGCAACTCTCCATGCGGTTTTTCCCGCCACTGCTGTTAATTTTTAAACGTTGGCGGGATCCCGCTAACGGCGGGACAAGACTGTCCGTTTAAACCACCCATGCACCTCTCCTTCCAGGTGTCATTATAACAGAAAAGGCCATGGTTTTCACCATGGCCCTTCCCGCATATGAGTTTCTTCCTTTTGGAAATTATGGGTTAACCCCATAACTAGAAAATTTAGTAAGCTTACTGTGAAACAGGAGGTATAGTTTGGGTGGCAGAAGAATCGGTTTTAATATCAGAAGAAGTTTTAAGATCAGCAACTAAAGTTATTGTTTGAGCATACGTTTTATTTTCAACGATTTGGCCTTCAATGTCCACGACTTGATCGATTTTTAAGTCCGCGGCTGTTATGTCGACATACTTAGTATCTTTATTGATCAAAAATTTCGCACTGCCAATGCTGACATAGGTATCAGCAACAGCCGTTAATTTGCCCTGAGCGGAAACTGAATTGTCAGAGACAGTAGACGAGCCTTGCGCTTTAATTCCAGCTTGTTGAATATCTTGGCTGGCTTGTTCAAGTTCGATTTTGACCTGGCCTTCGCTTTGGATTGAAGCAATCTTGAGCTTATTTGAAATGTCAGCCAGTTTGGTGGCGATAACGGTTTTGGGCTGTTGAGCAGTCGCGGACTTGGCAGCTGCAATGGTAGATTTCTGGATATCTTTGACAGTAGCAGATACGATTTTTTGAGCATCCTGGGGCGATAATTGGCCGCTTTGCTGTTGTTGCAAGACCTGTTGGAGTTCATCAATGCGGTTATCCGCAAATTTAAGTTGTAGATTTGTTTGCTGGTCTTGAGAAGCAAGTTTCAGTTCAATATTTTCAACGATTTTCTTTAGAGGATAGACGGCTTGTCCAGGAACACTGTTTAATGCAACGACAGCTGTACCTAGACTTAAGCTGATAACAATCAGTAAGGTGCCGAGGACTCCCGCGCTAATTCTCAAGATTTGAGGAAGCGTTGCAGTAAAACCGAACCAACTATAAGTTTCCTGCTTTATCTGCGGAACTACTATTCGATCAAGCATTTGATTTTTGACTCTTAACAGGTCAGCAGAGGGAATAATTGTTTTTGGCAAATCATTAAGTTTTGAAAGTAAAGTTACGAAGCCGGTAATCTTTCGGTTTTTTTTATAAACAGAAACATCACCATTAGTTTTTAAACGATTGGTGATCTCGTCTATTAACTTTTCCTCCGACGTTTCAGTCGGAGCCCCGACCTTGCGTCGGGGGTAATCTAATTCCATGCTATTTTTTGCCTAATATTTCTTTGAGCCTGGCAATTGCTCTGTGTTGTAACACGCGAACCGCGCCTTGGGTCTTGCTCATGACGTAAGCAATTTCTTCAATTGATAAATCTTCAAAAAAACGGTATGCGATAACTTGTCGCTGATCTTCTGAAAGCTGATCCAAAACTTTTAAAATTTTTTTTTGTTGGAGATTAACTTCCATCGTATCGATGGGGCTGATCTCGACTTCTAGAATTTCTTCAACTTCATCCAGAGAAACCAGATCCTTTTTCAGACGGTAATAATCGATGATGTTATTTTTGGCAATCTGGTAAATCCAGGCGGAGAGGGCAGCAGCTGAATTGATCTGATTGATTTTCTGCCAAGCTTTGACAAAAGTGTCAGATAAAATATCTTCAGCCACTTCCTTGTTGCTGACGCGGAAGTAGATGAATCTGTAAATTTTATCTGCAAAATGGTCATAAATTGCGCCAAAAGCTTCTTGGTCGCCATTTTGGGCTTTTTGCAGATTGCGTTTTAATTCTTCCTCTATCATAAACTAAGACGTTTGTCTTTAAGATTTGTTACAAAGCCCCAGTAGTAGAAATTCGATAGGCTAATCGCCTTTAAAAATCGAATTACACTACTGGGCAAGTAAGCTATATTTTACCATAAATAGGCAGTTATAAAAAAAAGCCCTTGAAAAAAGGGTGTTCCAACTGGCGGAGAGCAAGCGACTCGAACTACTCGGGTCGCCCCACTCTCATCATACCCTAAAATATGGGGATTTTGAAGGGCCGGTCTATAAGACTATCAAGTTGACAGATCATTATAAATCTAATATAATCTCATATATACTATATATTAAATTAACTTCTTCAATGTGAGCCAGATGGACAGGCGAATCAAAAATTTACCGCAAAAAATTTGGCTTTTGATCAATCAAATTGACGAACTCAAAGGCCAGTGGATTGGCGGAGCTAAACTTAACCCGCAAGCACTAGGGCGTCTTAAACGTTCAGTGTTAATTACCTCAACTGGAGCTTCAACTCGAATTGAAGGTGCCAAACTCACTGACGAAGACGTGGAAAAATTAATGCGCGGGCTTTCCATGCAAAAATTTAAGAATAGAGACAAACAAGAGGTCAAAGGCTACTACGAACTGCTGGACAATGTCTTGAATTCCTGGAAACACATCCATTTTTCTGAAAGCACAATCAAACATTTCCATAAAGAGCTACTTAAATACGCGGAAAAGGACGAACGGCATCGCGGAGAATACAAAAAAACCGAAAATAAAGTTGAAATGATAAATGAAGTCGGAGAATCAATCGGCATTCTGTTTGACACGGCTCCGACATACCTTACTCCAAAAGCCATGCAGGAGTTAGTTGATTGGACGCGCGAAGCGTTGCTTACGGGTGAATCGCATCCACTGCTGATTATCGCTAACTTTCTGGTTGAATTTTTAAATATCCATCCGTTCCAGGACGGTAATGGGCGTCTTTCCCGCGTGCTCACAAACTTATTAATGTTGCGAACGGGTTATGAATATGTAGCATACGTGTCGCATGAAAAGTTAATTGAAGACAATAAAGCGGAATATTATATCTCGCTCCGTCAAGCGCAAAAAACATTCCGGACAGACCACGAAACTGTCTTGCCGTGGCTGGAATTTTTTCTCAACATTTGCCTGGCCCAAGCCCAAGCCGCTCTTAAGCTTCTTTCTCAAGAAAATATTGAGAAACTTTTGTCTCCCAAACAGCTTGCTGTCTGGAAGTATCTTGAACGCGTATCCGAGGCGACACCTGGCGAAATCGCAAAATCCGCAAAAGTCGCCCGGCCCACGGTTTCCCAAGCGCTTGAAACGCTAATCCGGCTTAAAAAAGTCGAGCGCGTGGGACAAGGTCGGACCACGCGTTACCGAAAGAACTGATTCTACATGCAACAGCAGATCAGTGATGAACAAATTAACTTGTATCTTTCTTTGTTCCGCGGCAGACCAGATACATTTGCCAAATATTGGGAACGAAATGGACGATCCGGGTACAGCCCGGGATAGGCGGTGTATTCTGAAAATAGCTCGAACGGAATTTGCTCCTCGTCCGCCTCCGGCGGACTCGGAATGGGCGGGAAACGTCTGACGTTTCGGGCGGGCAAAAAAGATTCCGGAGCGAAGATTAACAATTTTCCGCCAGAGGCGGATCTGCCTCTGGCATGACAAGTTTTTCTTTGGGGGCAAATTCTCCTATTTCACTAGGAGTTCGTAAGTATTGTTTTGATAGTTTTGTTCTTCAATTTTAGGTAAGGGAACATCTTTCTGTCCAGTCTTGCCGTCGGTGGCGATGAGAAAACGCACCTTGTTAGTATCTTCATTAACAGAATCTAGGATTTTTACGTCTATTGTTCCGCCAGGACCAACTTTCTGCTTATTGTCATTTACAATTTGGGTATGGGAGTAATAGTCGCTAGTAAAGTCTGAGTTTGATCTGCTATTCGAGATATAAAATTGATTTGTAAGAGGAACGTCACCAATGTTTTTTATCTTAACTGTAAATTCCAAAGTTTTTCCAGGGCCAAGAACTGGCATGTCAAATGAATCATGCGACGGAGGCGCAACTTTATATGAGATTGAGTCAATTATCAAATCTGGAAGATTTTTTCCTTGTGAAGGTTGGCCTACTTTACTGGAATTTTTATAAATATAAAATCCACCGCCGACAAGCAAAACAATAACGATAATAATTGTTAGAAATAAAGGTGTAAACTCTTTTTGGTTCATATTTTTAAAAATTAATTTCTTAATCATGAAAAAATTTCTTTTGCCCTTCCCTGCCTGCCGCAGGCAGGCAAAATATGGTTCGAGCCGATTTGTTTTCAATATAACACAAAATTCCAACTGGCGGTGTATTCTTGAATTAGCTCGAACGGAATTCCCTCGCCGCGCACAGCGCGGCTCGGAACTGGCGGGTGGGCAAAATGAATTCTGAAGCCGAGAGCATTAACAATTTCAAGTTTTTAATTGAGTTAAGTATAACTCAATTTAGTGAATTTTTCAATTTGAAATTGATTGAAAAATTCACTGGCTTTGGTGGCGAATTCTCGCTCTTTGAATTCAGAAAAAACAGGGTTAATTACTTTTCAGATGTTAAGTTCCAAACGAGGTCGTAAAGCTTTGCTACTTTATCTGTGGGTGGTCCATAGGAATCAATTACTCTCACTTTCCCAGAATCTGATAGTATGAGCAATACATCGAAATCTGCGGTAACGTTATGGGTCAAAAAATTATCATTTGAAGCCCATATCTGGTTAGTAATTGAAATAATATTTTTCAAATCGAGTTCTTTTAAAATTATATCGTTTTCTACTAGCTTTTCGTAAGGTGTTTGATTTTTTCTTCCTATTCCGTATGTCAATACATTTTTATCAACATCAACCATTAATCTTCGGGAAGTGGACACGAATCCACCAGAGATAAACAAAAAACCTCTCGCGGGAAGATACTTCTCTGCTCCCTGCGGAATATTAGAAATATCATCTACTCTAGCTTTTGTGGGAGCATATTCCATAATAATTTTGTTTACATCTTGTGCTGGGTGATTAATTTTTTTGGGTAACCAAAAATAACCCATGACCAAAACTAATATTACAATTATAAATAAAAAATAACGCATAAAATTATGAAAAAAATTCTTTTGCCCTTCCCTGCCTGCCGCAGGCAGGCAAAATATGGTTCGAGCCGATTTGTTTTCAATATAACACAAAATTCCAACTGGCGGTGTATTCTTGAATTAGCTCGAACGGAATTCTGTCCTCATCCCGCTTCGCGGGACTCGGAATGAATGGACGGGCAAACGCGGCTTCGCCGCGCGCACTGACAATTTCAAGTTTTTTTGGCGGCAAATTCTCGCTCTTTGAAATTTTGTTAGATTATTGAGTCGGTGAACAGCGATACTCTCCCAGTTCAGTTTTGTTGAGTGTGGACATCGTGCCCGCAACTTTGAACCAAGAAAGTGGCTCAAATTCGAGGTTATTGATAAAAGTATACAGGAATTAAGAGGTATGTTCAAACTTCACCCGGAGTGGTTTGAAACACCAAAGCCAAAATCGGTTTCTGGCAAAAATGTAGTGGATTATTCGGTTAAAGAATAAATCGCTCTTTTTCGTAACCGGAAGAAGTGGTATAATAACCTTAATCAACATATGCAAACTAGTTCAGTTTTAATAAAAAATGCTTTCATTAAGCTTAAGCCCCGCGAGGAGTGGTCTTTTCGCGATGCCGGACGGTCGCAAACAACCGCTTTCACTCACGATTACCATCGCTATCCTGCAAAGTTCATTCCGCAAATTGTTAAGAAATTGATTGAGGACTACGCGCCAAGCGGTACACAAGTAGTTTGCGATCCGTTCGGTGGATGTGGCACGACTTTGGTTGAAGCAAAGCTCTTAGGACACAGGAGTATCGGCTTTGATATAAATCCTGTTGCAAAACTTATCACACAAACGAAAACTACACCCATTAAACCACGGACGCTCACAAATTATCGTGATAAGTTTTGCAACATTATGGTAACGCTCCAAAAGCATCCTACGAACACCATGCGCGAATTAGCTATTGGTTTGACGAACCAACAATCGCTGAATTGGATAAGATTTATTTTGCTATCAAAAAAATCAAGAATCATAATGTCCGCCGCTTTTTTCTTTGCGCGTTTTCACACAATCTAAAAAACTGTTCGCGTTGGCTTATGAAAAGTATCAAACCAACGATTGACGAGGATAAACTCGTGCCGAATGTAAAGGAGTCATTTTTGCGACACCTTAACTCAATGATAAGGAAAAATGAACTATTTTATTTAACACTGGCTCAATCCGGATACGCCAACTCTCCCGCAAAAATGTACCGCAGAGATTCCACAAAGAAACTCCCGATTGAATCCGAATCTATTGACCTAATCATCACCTCACCACCGTATGTTACTTCTTACGAATATGCCGACCTCCACCAACTCTCGTTGCTTTGGTTTGGTGATGATCCAAAACACTTCAAGAAGTGGCATCACTTCAGCAAAGAATTTATAGATTTTCGGAGAAATTTTATCGGCACGAGTTCAAAACAAGAAAAAAGCGGCGACTTTAATAGTAAAATTGCGGAGCAAATTGTTGCCGACTTAGCAGAAGTTGAAAGACCGCTTGCCGTTGATGTTGCAAATTACTTTTTGGATATGAAAAAAGTTTTTGCCGAATTTTTTATAACCAAACCTAACTATGCAGCGATATAAGTTCCATCTTTTCATAACGCCGATTTTCTTTGAAAAATGTTTCGAGTACGGCCTGTTTGGTGTGGGTAGAACACAAATAAATCAAATTGCCAATGTTCACAAAGGCGATTTCGTTTTTATTTACACTACTCAAAAAATTGGAACACGAACAAGACCTTACATTTACGGGCCATTTCTAATCACATCAGAAATTTTTTTCAACGATGATGTTGTGTGGGCAATTGATGAAAAAACAAACAAGGACAAGTATCCTTATCGGGTGAAAATAGACACTACAAATGAGCATATCTGTGAAAAACCAATTTCAGCGCAAAAGTTGTACGATTTACGAGAAGAGGGGCGAATAAAGTCGGTTATTGATAGTTCGGCCCTGATTAATAAAAGTGTAATAAATCTACTGCCGAGCGAGGGTAAATTAATCCTTGAATCACTAGTCCAACAAAACGCCCATGCATCAACGAAAGAAAGTCCTAAAAAAGGGCATGGGCAAAAAGAAAATAGCTTTGATCCCAAAGAATTTTTAGGCGAGGAGATAAGGGAGTTTCGGCTGGAATCACAACTCGAAACTTATTTGTTACAAAACTTAGATGAGTTAAATTCACTAACACAGTTTGTGAATGGCGATAAATCTCAATACTATACAGATATCTACAATCAGGTCAGCACATACATAGCAGGCGGGGCAGTTGATGTTATTGCGGTTTATGAAAAGAGATTATTTGATATGTGGCTCAAGCTCGGTGTTGGTGTATTTGAATTAAAAAAGGGCGTTTTGGAACCAGACACCATTGATCAATTGATCGAATATATCGAATGGACAGCCCGACTATTTCCGGGGATAAAGAAAGAAATGATACACGGTGTAGTTGTTGGTAGGGATTTTGGAAATCAAGAAAATCGCAAAAAAGAAATCATTATGAAGATTGACGACTATGACCAGCTTTATAACCTAACTTGTTACACATATTCGGTTGATGGGGCAGATAAGATTATTTTCAAAAAACTTGAGCAATAACTTGGGCATTACTGACGCCATAAGTTGTTTTATATTTGCTCCTAATTCTCCTAGCTGGCTTGACACAAACGGTCGGCTAAAAATCCTTATTTTACAGTCCAAAATGACGATTCCTCTCCTTGCCTCTAAATTGCTCCTAACTCTTTTTGACCAGAATCCGTCTTAAATGCGTTATTTCCCGGGTCAAAATTTGATTGCTTCTAATTGCTTCTAATTTAGAAATTGGGTTCGTAGTAGGTACTTATAGATGCCCCTCCTGAATGGATGAGTCCCAATTCTTGCATTTTACTCAAATCGTTATTGACTGTGGCGCGTGAAATATCGGGAAAAAGTTCTGCACATGCCGTTGCGGTTATTCTTTTTTGTTCGACAAGATAATCCCAGATACGAAGCTGGCGGTCATTTAATTTACTTAACTTTTCTCCCGGCAAAATTACTTTGAAGCTGTTAGTCGTATTTTTGAAAATTGGTTGGAGTAACCCCCATTTCTCTGTTTCCGTAAAGACAATATCAATACCTCTTCCATATTCTTCTAAATAATCCAAGTCTTTCAGGCGTGCCGCGATGATTTCATTACGGCTAACTTGAGCATCGCGAATATTTTTCACAGTAACTCCGGGTGGCAAACAGCCAGGATTAAAGACTTCAAGTCTATCCTCAAAAACATTCACCTGTGCATACGTTTCAGTAATTCTGTAGTCGCGGTGTATAACTGCGTTAGCTACGATCTCGCGAATGGCCTTTTCAGGATACTCATACCGATCCACTCTCTTTGTTCCAACAATTCGAGCGCTTGTCCGTATGTTACGCAAAATAAACTTTTGCATTGCGTCAATTTGTTCATTTAGTGTTCCATCTATATCTGCCTTATCAATAATGTCTGTTGCCACATTTGAACCTTTATATTTTACACAACGAATAACATAGCGATTGAAGGAACGTTTGAGTTGTGGTTTCTCTTTCGCAAAAATAAGGAAACCCGCAATGGTCGGAAAATTATCCTTATCAAAAGTATCGGCTATGCCAAGATTTTTGAGCAAATCAAAACCTATTTCCTCAACACGGGCATCACGATTAGTTCTTTGTCCCATTCGGATGAGAAGATCGTATATTTTCTTCTCTGATAAATCGCTAAGCTGGGTATCAGGTGCTCGTGTGCTATCAAATTTTGAAAGCTTGGCATTATCAAGAAATCGTAACATTTCTTCGTGTGTAATTTTTCTATCATTATTCCCATCTCGTATATAGGCGCCATTGGGCATACCGGTATCCTTGTGATAACAGGGTTTATGCTGATCAGAACATTCAGGAATATAAGTAACGAGGACTGTTTTCCCGCTCATAGTTATTGGAAAGTATTCTGGTCGGATAACAATACTCATCTGACCACTTACGACACTACTCATTTTCTCTTGCAAGATTGCAAGTTCAGTGATTCCGGTAACTTCAACGGAATTTTCTGATCTGTTTTCTGTCACACCAAAAACAATAAAGCCACCACCGGGACGATGAGAAAAAGCGGAAATCGTTTTCCATGTATCACGAGGAAATCCACCGCGAGCATCTTTAAACTCAACACTAGAGGTTTCTGAACCTAGTCTTATAGCTTCTTCGATGATTTGCTTAACCTTGGATTCTTCCATAAAGTTATTTTAGCAAGAATTCGTCACTCCATCCTTCTCAAAACCCTTATTTTACTTCGGTTCAAACTTGGACATCTGGCGGTGTCTGTTTGAAAATATCCGAACGGAACTGGCTGGGCTCGGCGGGCGGAATTCCCCCCACACCCCCCTTCCGCCCGCCTCGTCTTGCCTGCCCGACCGAAACGAAGTGTAGGCGGGAACCGGAGCGGAAAGGACGATTTCAAGTTTTTCTTTGGCGGCAAAATTCTCGCTCTTTGAGTTAAAAGTATTATTGTTCTTTACTGAATTTTCTTAACAGCGACTGCGTCGGCTTGATTCCAAACACCTGCAGGGAAAAAGACGTACTCGTACTTGTTGATAGTCAATTCTACCAAGTCGCCGTTCTTTGCTGGGGAATTTTTCATCACATCCGGATTTTTGATACCGAACCAGACTGTCCTAGTATCGCTTTGGAGGTAAGGCAATCTTTTCAGAGAATCTTGGGTCAGATTGTTCAGTGAATACTCCGGTCCCATTCCTCCATCTTCTGGGTTACCTGTCGGAGCTGATAATCTACCTGTTACTGTGATTGTGCCCGTAAATTCTGCATAGACATAATCGGGACCAGCAGGTTCAGTTTGACTTGTAGGATGATTGATCTTACTTAAAACCATACCCCCAACTTTATCACCAGGTTTTGATTTGTATGTGAATATATTTGAGACAATGGTTGGAGCAGGGGTTGGCGTAGGAGTCGGATTCTGGATTTGGATAGGTGTCGGTGTCGGAGTATTAGTTTGCTGGGCAATCTCTGGAGATTTTTTTACTAAAGTAAAATAACCCACTACTCCAGCGAGAACTACGACCAAAACAATGAGTACAATATTTGTAAAACCTTTTTGTTGATCCATATATTTAAAGTCTAGCCCGGGGTCTTGGAAATCCCTCGCCTTCAGGCGAGGACCAATTCCTTCGCCTTCAGGCGAAGGTGGTTTAATTATCCTAATCCTTATGAAAAAATTTCTTTTGTCCTTCCCTGCCTGCCGCAGGCAGGCAAAATATGGTTCGAGCCGATTTGTTTTCAATATAACACAAAATTCCAACTGGCGGTGTATTCTAAAAATAGCTCGAACGGAATTCTGTCCTCGTCCCGCTTCGCGGGACTCGGATGAATCGGGCGGGCAAAATGAATTCTGAAGCCGAGAGCATTAACAATTTCAAGTTTTTAATGAGTTAAGTATAACTCATTTCAGTGAATTTTTCAATAATCTTAAATTGAAAAATTCACTGACTTTGGCGGCAAATTCTCGCTCTTTAAATTATGAAAAAGAAAGCCCCGCACCAGACGAAGTACGGAGCTTCTCTGTGCGGAGCTTGGGATCATCGTAGACATTTTGGCCTAGGCTAACGCCGGATCGAGACCAACCAGCGCTCGATTCGTCATCGCGACGAAAGCGACCTCTGCCACGATAGAATCCATGTCGTTGATCGAGAAGCTTAGACCAGTCAGACCGAGCTTCTTGGCATTGGCTTCGAGCCATGCCGTTGCGAACCTCTCCCGCGCTTCACGCGGCTGATCGCACCCTTGCCACAAATACTCGAGTTGGCGTGCGATCCCGGCCTCCTCGACAGCTTCCGGCGAACCGAAGTGCTGCACGAGTAGCGTTGCGGCACCATACTGCGCCGCTGACTGATACGCTTTGTGAGTACTCTGTTGGGAGATGAAGCCTAACGCCAGAAGTAGCGCGCGACGTGTATCCTCCAGTTTTTGGTCCATGTTTCCCTCCTTCAAAGGACGATTTTCAACCTAAGCGACGCGCCTAGATTTACAAAATATCCTAGCATAAGTTAATCCTTACGTCAAAAAGCGGCGTTTAGCCGCTTTTTGGAAAAAATTAAATGAAAAAATTTCTTTTGTCCTTCCCTGCCTGCGCTGAGGCTTCGGCAGGCAGGCAAAATATGGTTCGAGCCGATTTGTTTTCAATATAACACAAAATTCCAATTGGCGGTGTATTCTTGAATTAGCTCGAACGGAATTCTGCCCTCGCCGCGCACAGCGCGGCTCGGGTGTGGCGGGGCAAAATGAGCGGCTCCGCCGTGCGCACTGACAATTTCAAGTTTTTCTTTGGCGGAATAAATTCA
>JAHFJG010000029.1 GCA_023246005.1 Candidatus Doudnabacteria bacterium | reverse complement strand
AATCTCGAGCTTTGATATCTTCACAGCCAATGGCGGTCAGAGCAGTCGAGTCGTTAATGCCAATGCTTATGATTTGGCCAGGCCAATTCTGACCATGATGGATTTCAATGATTCAAGATTAAGATAAAATCAGCAGAGTGAATCTACATAACAAATAACTCCCGCATCGGGCGGTTTGCTATTTTGTTTCTAAAAATCTGACAGTAAGACTTTAAGCTTGGCTGGATCCTTGTGATTTTTTGAAAATCCACAGGACCATGGCAAACATCAACACTTGTTCGAGAAAGACGCTCATTCGGATGGTAAAAATTCCAGTTAAGTAGGCCAGAAATCCAAGATGCACTATAACATAGAGCCAAAACGCTTGAGCGTATGGCAGTTTTTTCTTTGAAGCTTGAGTAGCAATCCAGACTCCAAAGAGCAGGAGTACGATATGGACTGTAATGAACAGGGCTGATGGGAATGTGTCTAAAAATGAACCAAAGGGCATATAGTATGATTCTGATTTAGGCTCGACCTTTTCCTAAAGTATACAGCAATATTTTAATTTTGGAAAAATAAGTATTTTGGTGATCCCACCGGGAATCGAACCCGGATTACCAGGATGAAAACCTGGCGTCCTAACCGTTAGACGATGGGACCTCGTAGCAGAGGTAATTATACTAATTTAACCCTCTATTTTCAAGACCTAATTTAGGCTATAATTTAACAATGAACTTCCAACCCAAAAGCATTCAGCGAATTTATCTTTATTTGGTCGGATCGAATACCTTGGCAGCGTCTTTTATTTGGGGAATTAATACTATCTTTTTATTGGACGCAGGCCTAAGCAACTTTCAAGCATTCGCTATGAACGGTCTTTTTACTCTGGGCCAAGTTTTTTTTGAAGTAGCCACTGGCATAATCGCTGATCTTTACGGCAGAAGAACTTCCTATTTATTCGGCGCGATTACTTTGTCATTCTCAACTCTTTTTTATTATTTTATGTGGAAGATCCATGGCCCGCTCTGGGGCTGGGCAATAGCTTCGGTTATGCTAGGACTTGGTTTTACTTTTTTTAGCGGCGCTTTGGAAGCCTGGCTGGTTGACGCTTTGCATGCTACGGGCTTTACCGGCAGTATTGATGGAGTATTTGGCAAAGGCCAAAGCGTTGGAGGAGCGGCCATGCTTACCGGTTCCATCCTCGGAGGCATTATCGCGCAACACACGAACCTGGGGGTTCCCTACCTCGTCCGGTCTGGAGTGCTACTGATAAATTTTGCCATAGCCTTTTTCCTGATGAAAGACCTTGGATTCATTCCGAAAGGCGGCAGCAATCCCATTACCCAAACAAAACGAATTTTTTCTGAGGCTTTGGAACACGGTTTGAAGAAACCGCCTGTTCGTTGGGTTATGCTGATTTCTCCTTTTTTGGTTGGCGTAAGTTTTTATGTCTTCTACGCTCTTCAGCCATTTTTGCTCAAACTCTACGGTAATCCGAAAGCCTACGGCATCGCAGGGCTAGTTGCCGCTTTGGTCGCTTGCTCACAGATCGTGGGCGGCCTTCTATCCCCGCATATTAAAAAATTATTTACTCATAGAACAACCGCTATCTTAAGCGCAATTTTCATGGGAAGCATAATTTTATTTTTGGTGTCCATCAGTCATAATTTTTACGCAGTGTTAGGATTAGTGTTTCTGTGGGGGTTGATGTTCTCAGGGCTTACTCCCATTAAACTATCTTATCTTAACAGTATCATTCCGACAGATCAGCGCGCTACGATTCTATCATTTGATTCCATGCTCGGCTCCAGTGGCGGAATTGTCATACAGCCCATACTTGGCAAAGTTGCTGATGTCAGCAGCTACCCGGTATCCTACGCTGTCGCGGCAGCTGTTCAACTCCTAGCTCTTCCTTTTGCATTTTTAGCCAGACGACATGAAAATCCTGGCAATTGAATCAAGCTGTGATGAGACTGCAGCAGCGGTTATTGTTAATGGCAAAATTAAATCCAGCATTATTGCTTCACAAGCGGAAAAACTTCATGCCAAATATGGCGGAGTGGTGCCTGAAGTGGCTGCCAGAAGCCACATTATCGCAATTATTCCGACGATTAACTTGGCTCTTAAAAAAGCTAAAACCAAATTGGCTGATTTAGATTATATTGCCGTGACTCAAGGTCCTGGCCTTGCGACTTCGCTCATGGTTGGAGTCGATACAGCCAAGGCTTTAGCTGCTGCTTTGGATATTCCCGTGATCCCCATCAATCATTTAGAAGGGCATATCTACGCCAACTTCGTTGGCGAAATTCGAAATTTTCCAGCAATCATGTTGATTGTTTCCGGCGGACACACGCTTTTAGTTGAAATAAAAAACCACGGGCAATATCAAATCTTGGGAGAAACTTTGGACGACGCGGCTGGCGAGGCGTTTGATAAGACGGCGAAAATGCTAGGACTGGACTATCCGGGCGGGCCGCAACTTTCTAAACTTGCCAAGAGAGGTAATCCCAAGGCTTTTGATTTCCCACGTCCCATGATTAATTCAAATAATTTTGAGTTTAGTTTCTCGGGATTGAAAACGGCTGTGCTTTACAAAATTCAAGAACTCAAATCTAATGCAATGCTGAACTCGATTCAGCATCTCAAAAAAATAGATCTTGAATTTAATTCAGGATTACGAAAACAAAAGGCTAATTTAGCTGCTAGCGTTCAACAAGCGATTGTGGATGTTTTGATTGCCAAACTCGAAAAAGCCATTCAACGATATAAACCAAGAACTGTCATGCTCGGCGGCGGTGTGGCAGCAAACGAATTACTTAGGAAACGTTTTAAACTATTATCTATCAACTATCAACTATCATCTTCAATTCCTAAATTAGAATACTGTACTGACAATGCGGCTATGATTGGGCTTGCCGCTTCCTATCGAATTAAACACAAAAAATTCTCAACCAAAAACTTTTCAGCTCAACCAAACTTGGTCTTAAAATGATATAATACAGGCCATGAAAGAAATCCCAACTCATTACGACCAATCAAAAGAAGCCGAGCTTTATCAGCTTTGGGAATCTTCGGGTTATTTTTCCCCCGAAGGGGGATCCGCCTCTGGCGGAAATCCTGATCTGCGCAAACCATTTACAATCATGATGCCGCCGCCAAATGTCACTGGCACGCTTCATGTTGGCCACGCTTTATTTTTAACTTTGCAGGATATTTTGATTCGCTACCAGCGCATGCTGGGTAAAAAAACTCTATGGCTGCCAGGAACTGACCATGCCACGATCGCGACTGCGGCCAAAGTGGAATCAATCTTGTACAAAGAAGAAGGCAAAACCCGTCATGATATCGGCCGAATGGAATTTGAGAAACGTGCCACAAAATTTGCCCAAGAAAGCCATGACACAATCGTGCATCAAATCCGACAAATGGGTGCTTCATGTGATTGGAGCCGAGAAGCTTATACCCTAGACGAACCCAGAAGCTTGGCTGTGCGGACTGCGTTTAAAAAAATGTATGATGCCGGACTTGTTTATCGCGGTGCTCGCATCGTTAACTGGGACCCGAAACTTAAAACCAATGTTTCGGATGATGAGATCGAATGGAAAGAAGAAAAAGCCCCTTTTTATTATCTTAAATACGGCCCATTCACCATTGCCACTGCCCGGCCAGAAACTAAATTCGGCGATAAATACGTGGTCATGCACCCAAAAGACGCCCGTTATAAAAAATACAAGGACGGCGAGCAGTTTGAGGTGGAATGGATTAATGGCAAAGTTTTGGCCACGGTGATTAAAGACGAAGCTGTGGATCCAGAGTTTGGCTCGGGCGTGATGACCATCACACCTTGGCATGATGCGGCGGATTTTGAGATTGCCCAGCGCCACAAACTCGATGCAGAACAAATTATTGACGACCGCGGAGTATTACTGCCAATTGCTGGAGAATTCGCTGGCCAACATATAAAAAAAGCTCGGCCCATGGTGGTCGAAAAACTAAAATCCAAGAGTTTGCTGGAAAAAATTGATGAAAATTACGTTCACCGAATCGCTACTAATTCACGTGGCGGTGGCATAATTGAACCGCAAATTAAAGAACAATGGTTTATAGACGTTAACAAAGTTTTTCGCGATGGAAAATCATTAAAGCAATGGATGCGGGATGTGGTGGCAAATGGACGTATTCAAATCATCCCCAAACATTTGGAAAAAACATATTTCCATTGGATAGATAATTTACGCGACTGGTGCGTTAGCCGCCAACTTTGGTTTGGCCATCAGATTCCGGTTTGGTATAAAAAGATTGAGACTGAAAAAAAGATGGGGTTTGCAGGAGATATTGTAAGCCAGGTTTTCAATACCAAAACTCGTACTTATCGATTGCGCGACCATGGGTTCTCTATTGGCGATATAGTTGCTTTCGAAGATAGCAGCAAGACCAATATCTTTGGTTATGGAACCATAACAGAAATAAAAAAAACTACGGTTGGTGAAATAGACTTGCAAGATAAAAAACACTGGAAAACTTATGAAAAACTGGAAGACTTGATTAAGGCTTTCAAACGGCATCACCCTCAAAAGGAAGTAAATCAATCTACCCCAGCGTGGTTGTACACTTATAAATTCGCCCCTGCAATATATGTCAACATTGATCCCCCGAAAGAAAAAGGCTGGACACAAGACCCAGATACTTTGGACACTTGGTTTTCATCTGGGCTTTGGACCTTCTCTGCTTTGGGCTGGCCGAACCAGACTGCGGATCTGAAGATGTTTCATCCAACAGATATTTTAGAAACAGGCTATGATATCCTTTTTTTCTGGGTTGCTCGCATGATCCTGATGACTGGATTTTTGCTCAACGATATTCCATTTAAAACAGTTTACTTGCACGGACTGGTGCGCGACAAGGATCGGCAAAAAATGAGCAAGTCCAAAGGTAATATAGTTGATCCGCTTGGCATCACCGACCAATACGGCGTGGATGCTCTGCGCATGGCGCTGACTGTAAATAATCTACCGGGCAGTGACCTGCCTTTGTCCGAAGACAAAGTCCGCGGCTACCGCAACTTTGCGAATAAAATCTGGAATGCCGCCCGATTCGTAATACAAAATACTGATGGACTAAACAAAGACTCCAAGCTCAACAAAGAAGACCAAGTCATTCTCAAACAGCTCGATGAACTGATCAAAGATACAACCAAGCTGATGGACAAATTCGACTTTGCCCATGCGGCGGAAAATCTCTATCATTACTTCTGGCACACTTTTGCGGACAAAATTATTGAAGAAGCCAAGCCAAAACTAGCTGATGAAAAAACCAAAGGCTCGGCGCAATTCATGCTCAAAACCGTGCTAGAAACCAATCTTAAGCTTCTGCATCCATTCATGCCTTTCGTGACTGAAACAATTTGGCAGATGGAACATAAAGAATTGCTCATGATTGCCAAATGGCCGGAATCATCGCTTAATGAATAACCAATAAGTATTCAACAATTCTTTACTAACTTTAGCGGTATTGCCATGTTCTAATAACCCCAAATAAGATTGTAGGGTTTCAAATGTCGGATGTTCTCTTACTCGACGGAGCATACGGTTCTTAGTGGTTGTGCGCAAAACCTTGTGAGTAGGAAAATTAACCCAACCTAAAAAATCAACTCCGGATCCAAAACTTTTAATTTTAATCTTGGTTGGATGTATCGCTAACTTTAACCGGTCGTATAAAAAATTTCTTATATCTGGTAGCAACCGCAATAACCAGTTCCGATCTTGAGACAAAAAGACAAAATCATCGGCATACCTTATATAATACCTGGCCTTAAGTTTGTGCTTAACATATTGATCAAATTCATTCATATAAACATTAACAAACAATTGCGATGTGAGATTTCCTAATGGCAAACCCACGCCTGGACTGGTTGAAAAACTAGAAATGATGTCTCGCACCAACCAAATTATATCCTTATCCGGAATATATTTTTCTAGAATATTGATTAAAATTTCATGATCTATCGTTGCAAAAAACTTTTTGATGTCACATTTGAGCACCCAACAACCCTTGGTGTTATTATGGCTGGCTTGACGAAACATTCTTAAAAATCTATTTACTGACTTGTGCGTCCCTTTATCTATTCGGCATGAGAATGAATCAGCAATAAAAGTTCGCTCAAAAAAAGGATATAACACTCTATAAACTGCGTGGTGGACTAATCTATCCTGTACACTGGCTTTGCTGATTTTCCGAGGTTTGGGATCTGAAATGTTAAAATTATAATAGCCGCCGTGCCTGTAAGTCTTGTTGGCAAGTTGGTTGTGAAGCTGTAGAATATTATCAAACAGATCTGCTGAGAATTTCTGGACATCTAATTTGCTTCTTTTGCCGGAAGCAAACTCCTGCCAAGCTTTTAGCAGATTTTCGACTGAAATTAAATCTTCAAAGTTATGTCGCAACCGAATTTTCATAAAACTGGTTCATATACCCCCCCCCCAACGCTTCGACTCCGCCTATATTAAACACTGCAACTCAAGCCTATAAGCTGTGGTGTTCCTATTTACAAAACTTTCCTAAAACTTATCGCTACAGTTTAGGATTAAAAATTGATTCAATCTTTGTTGATTTGCTGGAATTAATTCTGGCTGCAAGTTTTACAAATAAACAACAAAAATCAATTATTGTCCAGCGAGCCAGCGTTAAACTTGATTTGCTGAAATTCTTTTTACAAATTGTCTGGGAACTTAAAATTTTTAATAACAATAAATATCAAGAATTATCTCGCCTTATATCAGAGCTCGGGCGTATGCTTGGTGGCTGGCAAAAACAACTCCTAAAAGAAACTCCTCCAAACGGAGGAGAGTAAAGAGACTGGCGAGCCAGGAATCGGTAGTTCCGATTCCACTGTTCGTTGGCATCGTTGCGGTTGACGTTGAAGTTGCGCTTCGAGCTGTCCTTGTTGAGGATCGCATACCAGAACTGCTAAGTGTACGATAAATCATCTGCGCCACTGCCCCCAGAATTCTCCACGGGGCTGTATTTTATTTGGGATTTTATCCACTGGTTTATCGCACCAAGTATCTTTATTTTTTGAATTAGCTTACAAGCACTCTGATAAAGGCCTTAAGCCTTGTATCATTCCGGCTAAATTAAGCAATCCGGATTTCGCCGCCCAAAGCCTTGGCCTTGGGATCAAATTCGCTACTTTCTTTAGATATTTTAGCACAAATGAAAAGAGACCCAGGATCCAAGAACCAAAAGGTCCAAGAATCCCAGGTCCCAAGGGCTTCCCTCGCGCTTACGCGCGAGACTTGCGAGCCAGGAATCGGAAGCTCCGACTCCACCGTACGTCGGCATCGTCGCGGTCGACGTAGAAGTTGCGCCCCGAGCCGCCCCCGTGGAGGACCGCATACCAGAACTCGTCTCCGACTTTCCAGATCACCACGACCGGGAACTGGCGCTGGACATCGGGATGCTTGATCCCGAACATTTCCAGGTCAGACAGATCGGCTGCGTTGTCTCCGGCAAAGTAGCGGTCGTAGATCTGCTGGGTGGTCAATTCCTCGTTGGGGTGTCCCAACACCGTGTCGCAATCAACGGGGTGAATTGCCACCCCTTTGATCTCGGACGGATTGTTGGCTACGCCGTAGAGGTAGTCGTAGCCGCCGGCCTTGATCGCTTCGGCGTGTGAGCTGAAACTCCCTGACAGACGGAACACGGAGAGCTTGACGATGGCGATGGCGAATTGCTTGATCGCCGGGCGCACGTGTTTCTTCGCCAAGTTGTCGAGCATCTCGACGCTACCGCCTGCCGCGACGATCTCTTCCTCGAGGGTCTGCCAGAAGGTCCGAAAGACACTCCAAGCGCTCATGAACATAGAAGCCATGTTGCTATCCTCCGTTACGCGGCTATGTCTTGTATCAAGGCGGAATTGCCAAGATTATAGACGGCCATTGTAACGGGTAATTATATACTTTTTTGGGGGTTTTGTCAACGCCTGTACGATTGCAGGGTTCCAGTTACCTTTTGGGGATTAATGATTAATTCGTTAGCGGTTGATTGTAACAGGGTTTGGGTAATCTTCTGGACTGGGGTTAATCCGTGCATTCCAAGCCCCC
>JAHFJG010000028.1 GCA_023246005.1 Candidatus Doudnabacteria bacterium | reverse complement strand
TAGCTCGAACGGAATTCTGCCCTCGCCGCGCACAGCGCGGCTCGGGTGTGGCGGGGCAAAATGAGCGGCTCCGCCGTGCGCACTGACAATTTCAAGTTTTTCTTTGGCGGAATAAATTCAGAATTCGCAAAGCGAATACCAAATGTATTTTATGAAAAATTTCAGAATAAATCAAAAAAGAAAGGGCTCCGCTCGCGTTGTTTTGCGGGGAGCCCTTGATGTGGCAACCAAGTTCTTCGGTTGTTCAGACGATGCTGAGCGTTCCCGTCCACATCGCCTGCTGGCTGTACTCGCGCGGTTGCTGATGGATGCGAGCGACCGGGCACTCCTTGGCGTCGCAGATCTCAATGTCGAACGGGCACTTGAAATACCAGCCTCCGCTCTCGACCACGCGCCACTTCTTCGGCAACTGCACCGCGACGTAGTCACGGAAGTGGAATTTCGCAAAGGGCGCGTGGTCGAAGAAGACGACGCCGAGCTTTTCCAGTGCCGCGCGTTGTTCGGTGCTAGGCTTGGGAATCCCGATGCAACCGAGCAGGGCGAAGTCCCATTCAGCCGCGAAATCGCCCGTCTGAACCAGAACGGCGTTCTTGGGCAGATTGTATTCGCGGAGCCAGTGGTTGTAGGCGTACCCGTTGAACGAGACGACCCGGCCGTCAGTCGCGGTGGCGACCTTCACGAATTCCTTCGGATAGTCGTCGTACTTCAGGCGCTCGCCGTTGACGAAAACTGCGTACTCCTTGCGAACCGGCGCGTTGTCCTCCGAGAAGGTCTCGACGGGCGTGAAGTGGGCGTCGGCGCGGATCGCGTCGTACTCGAAGCCGCCGCTCGGCATGCCCTTCCTTGCGGGATCGAAGATGTACCACTTCGCCCGCATGGGGACACCGCCGAACAGAAGTTTGAGTGGCGGCAACAGAGCACCGCTGTGGTCGGTCTCGGGGGTCTTGGTGCCTGGCGCACAGACGTAGGCCAGCATCCCGACCGGAACATGGTCTGGTTTGAGAAAGAACGGTTGAGCATTCATTTCGGTCCTCCTTCCTATTTGGTTTGGAATGTGAACTGCAATCTAAGCGCAATGCCCAGATCTCATTCGAAGGTAGCAGATTAAACAATAAAAGTCAATAGTCGGCAACTTGCCGACTATTGAGAAAAATACTTATGAAAAAATTTTTTTTGCCCTTCCAAAAAAAATTTTTTCATTCAATTCAAAACCATGAGATACATAATTTATGCGAGAAAATCTACTGAAAGTGAGGAAAGACAAATAATGAGTATTGAATCCCAGATTTCTGAATTGCGGGAATTTGCCGCCAAAGAAAAACTTGAAATTGTTGCCTCGCTCTGCGAGGCCCAAACTGCCAAAGAACCTGGGCGAATGAAATTCGCAGAAATGTTGTCATTTTTAGAATCAGGGAAAGCAGATGGGATTTTAAGTTGGCACCCGGATCGTCTCGCCCGAAATTCCATAGATGGAGGACAAATTGTATATCTACTGGACACAGGAAAAATCAAAGACCTTAAGTTTCCTACATTTTGGTTCGAGAACACGCCACAAGGAAAATTCATGCTGAACATTGCCTTTGGACAAAGCAAATATTATGTAGATAATCTTTCAGAAAATATACGGCGTGGACATAGGGCTAAACTTCGCAAAGGTATCTGGCCTAGCTTTGCCCCACTCGGATATGAGAACAATCACAAAACACGAGACATTGATGTTGATGTGGAAAAAGCTCCGCTAGTCCGTAAAGGTTTTGAGTTGTATGCGACAGGAAAATATACCCTAAAACAAATAGCTAAAGCATTGAAAGACCTCGGACTGCGGAGCTACAAAGGCAATGTTCTGGCAGTTTCTTGTGTCCAGAGAATATTGAAAAGCAGTTTTTACTATGGAATTTTTGAGTTTAAGGGCGAGACATATCAAGGTTCGCACAAGCCGTTAATTTCAAAGAAACTTTTTGATACATGCCAAGAAGTGATGAAAGACCGCGGACATATTAAAACGAGAAAAGCAGAGAATAGTTTTCCATTTCGCGGACTACTAACCTGTGGCGAATGTAAGTGTATGATTACTGCCGAAACACAAAAAGGACATAACTATTACCGTTGTACCAAAAAGCGCGAAATGTGTTCACAGAAATATGTCCGCGAAGAATTACTGACAGAGCAGGTAAAAAGTTTTCTTCAAAAAGTTTCTTTGCCGAGCCAAGACACGGAGAAAGTTTTGCGCGAGTTGGATAAGGACGAGCAGAAAGCAAGAGAGGATAGTAAAATTTTGGTGGGTAATATGAAAAGTGATTTAGCAGAAGCTGAAACACGATTAGACAAATTGCTTTCTGTGTACCTCGATGAAGTAATTACACCGGAAGAATATACCTCGCAAAAACAAAAAATGCTCGACCACAGAGTAGAGCTGAAAGAGAAAATCAGAGAAATTGAAGACAAAGGAGTGTCTTGGCTCGAACCGGCTCGTGCGTGGGTTAAATCCTTAAATCAAGCGGAGAATCTACTCAAATCTGGGGACAAGTTGGAAATGACAACATTTCTAAAACAAATCGGCTCGAACCATATTTTGATTGATAAATCCTTTTCCTTTTCGCCAAAAAAGCCCTTTCAAATCCTAGCCGAGTCCCGCCAACGGCGGGACGAGGCAACCTCTGCAAATTTGCATTTTCCCAATTGGCGGAGAGGGTGGGATTCGAACCCACGGGACGGCTATTAACCGTCGCAGGTTAGCAACCTGCTGCCTTAAGCCACTCGGCCACCTCTCCTCGACACACTGACACACTTCTCATTTTAGCCAATTAAGGTGTATTATTCAAGTATGAATATGCAGCAAAAGCTTTACGCTTATCTTGAGGCAAGCCAGGGATTTGCTAATAAATATATTGAGCAGGCTTTCAGGGAAATTGACCGGGCGGATTTTGTTTTGTCTGAATACCGGGAAATGGCTTATCAGGACACAGCCTTGCCAATTGGGCACGGGGCGACTATTTCCCAGCCAACTACTGTTTTATTTATGCTCAATCAGTTGCAGCCGAGTCGGAGCGAAAAAATTTTGGATGTGGGTTCCGGATCCGGTTGGACCACGGCTTTGCTTGCCAAAATTGTTGGAGATAGCGGGGAAGTGATTGGGACTGAGATTGTTCCCGAACTAGTAAAATTTGGAAATAAAAATCTTAAAAAATATAACTTTAAAAATGCCAAAATTATTTTGGCGGGCAAAAGGTTAGGATTGTCAAGACAAGCACCATTTGATCGAATTTTAGTTTCAGCCGCGGCAGCAAAATTACCCGATGAGCTGCCAAAACAGTTGACAGTTGGCGGCCGAATAATTATTCCGGTTCAAGGTTCGATTTGGAAAATTGATAGGATAAGTAAAAATAAGTTTGATGAGCAAGAGTTTCCAGGATTTTTATTCGTTCCTTTGAAATCTTAAAAACTATCCATGCGCGACGCTAACTATCCAGATTTCAGAGGCATGTCCGCGTTTGAGAAGTTTGGCCAATTCATTCGCTGTGGAGCCTGATGTGACCACATCATCCACAACTAATAGTTTTTTATTGGTTGCGTCTTTGGTCAACTCGAAGGCGTTTGCCATGTTGCGTTTGCGCTCATCAGCGTTGAGTTTGATTTGCGGCTGGGTGAATTTCGTCCGCTGGATTAGTTGGTTGTCAATGTTAATTTCAAGCTTCTTGCTCAATGCCTCGGCGAGCAGATGCGCTTGATTAAATCCTCGCCAATTAAACCGTCTTTGATGAAGCGGTGTTGGGATGAGGATAAATTCTTGAAAATAGTTTTTTAGTCCTTGTTTTTCGATTTCATCGATCAGTAAACTTGCTAATGGCGCTGATAAATCTGACACGAAATTATATTTAAATGTTTCAATGATTTTGTGAACGTTTCTGTCTTTGTAAGGAAGCGCCGAGATACTGCCATCAATTGTATTTTTGGTTTTACACGCAACATGCGTTTTCCCAAATGGCGAGGGAGTCTGACAGACCAAACATTGTTGATTAGCTAGCCTTGGCAGCTCCGTCCGGCACTTATCGCACAGGTAAGAGCCATCCTCTCCGCAAATGAGGCAAGAAATAGGAAAAATCAAGTCAAGCAAACTCTGACCAAGTTTTTTTGCCTGGACAAACAATTCCATGTTAGGCTCGCGCTAATTCGATTTGTTTGATGACAACTTTGTTTTCACTAACGCTGACTTTCACTTCTGACATTTCGGTGATTTCGCCTGTGATAATTTTTTCAGCCAGGTTGTCTTCGATCAATTCCTGAATGTTTCGGCGGATGAATCTCGCGCCCTGGGCTGGATCATAACTTTTTTCTGTCAAGAATTTTACAGCCTCGCGCTCAAAACTTAAGGTAATATTTTGCTGCTTGGCAATTCGATCAACCAATTGGTTTAATTCCAAGTTTACGATTTTCTTGATTTCTTCCATGCCCAATGGCCTAAACACGATGATTTTATCAATTCGATTGAGCAGTTCCGGCCGCATGGCTTCCTTTAAGGATGATAAAACTTTATCTTTAACTCGGTCGTATTCAGCTTCGGCTTTTTTTCGTTCACTATCCGCGGTCTCGCCGTTTATTTCATGAGAAAAACCGAAACCAGTGGCTGTGCGAGTTAAATCAGCCATGCCAATGTTTGAAGTCATAATGACCACCGTGTTGCGGAAATTCACCCGTTTGCCAGCAGCATCAGTTAGTTCTCCTTCTTCCATAATTTGAAGCAGAATGTTAAACACGTCGGGATGAGCTTTCTCGATTTCATCAAATAGAATCACAGCATAAGGTTTTTTGCGAATCTCTTCAGTCAGTCGACCGCCTTCTTCGTAGCCGATGTAGCCAGCAGGCGCGCCGATTAGTCGGGCAACATTATGTCGCTCCATAAACTCGGACATATCCACGCGGACTAAAGCATCTTTGCTTTCAAAAACTTCTTCAGCCAAAACTTTGGCGGTTTCGGTTTTGCCAACTCCGGTCGGACCCAAAAATAAGAAAGAGGCGATTGGCCGCTTGGGCGAGGCAATGCCAGCTCTTGACCGCCTGACCGCAGAAGAAATTAGTTTGATTGCTTCATCTTGGCCTACGATTCTGGTTTGGAGAATTTTTTCCAGTCCAATCAGTTTTTTGCTTTCTGATTTCAGAAGTTTGGTCAGCGGAATTTTGGTGATATTCGCAACGGTCCGGCCAATGTCCTCGGATGTAATTTGGACGATTCCGCCCGGTTTTCTAACTAAGGTTTTTTGGTACTCGCCTTTCTGCCGTTTGAGTTTGTCTTCTTGGGATTTCAAATGCAGAGCGGTTGTGAAATCTTGCAACATCACGGCTTTGGTTTTTTCTTCTTCCAGCCGCTTAAGTTCGCTTTCGATTTTTTTTACAACCCGGATGTTGCGAGTTTTGGTATTTAAAGTTTTGCTGAATGCGGCAGTTTCATCAATTAAGTCTAACGCCTTGTCAGGCAGAAAGCGATCAGAAATGTAACGAGAGGACAGATCTACAGCAGCTTTAATAGCGTCATCAGTGATGATAACATTGTGGTGTTTCTCATAGTTTTCGCGAAGTCCGGATAAAATTTCAATTGATTCTTCATTGGAAGGCTCTTCCACCAAAATCGGCTGGAAACGACGCTCCAAAGCCGCATCATGCTCAATGTGTTTTTTGTATTCGGAAAGGGTCGTGGCTCCGATGACCCTGATTTCGCCTCGAGCCAAAGCAGGCTTGAGGATATTGGCAGCATCCAAAGACCCAGTAGTGGCGCCAGCGCCTACTATGGTATGAAGCTCGTCAATGAATAAAATGATATTGGAGTTATCTTTAACTTCATCAATCACCTGTTTAAGGCGTTGTTCAAATTCACCCCGGAACATTGACCCGGCCACTACTAAAGCCATATCCAAGGTTAGAATTTTTTTATCAATCAAAGTATCTGGCACTTCTTGTTTGCTGATGGCCAAAGCCAAGCCCTCGACGATCGCGGTTTTGCCAACGCCAGGTTCGCCAATTAATACAGGATTATTTTTTGTGCGGCGGTTTAATATTGAAATCAATCGTTCAATTTCTGCCTTGCGTCCGATCACTGGATCAATTTTTCCTTTCAAGACTTTCTTGGAAAGATCGGTACTGAAGTAATCGAGAGCCGGAGTCTTGGTATTTTTTTCCACTGACGGAAGTTCTGTTTGCTCATCGACATTCAAAAGATCCGGGAATCGAGAAACATTTTCGAAAATTGATATCAAATTTTTTCGAAGCTCGGAAGGCGAAACCTTAAGCGAAACAAGGATGGTTTTGGCTTCATCGGACTCCATGTCGCAAATGCTATATAGAAAATGCTCAGTGCCGATAAATTGATACTGGTAGCGGCTTGCCACGATTGCGGCTTTTTCGATTACTTCGCGAAGATTGTTGGAAAGTTTTGGTTGCCATTTATCGGACAAATGATATTCATTCATGCGAATCAATTCTTGTTTGATGATTTCGGAACTGACTTTATTTTTGAGGAGAATTTCTGAAGCAAAGGAAGCTTTTTCTTCCACAATGCCATAGAGCAAATGTTCGGTACCGATGTGATCATGATGAAGATCCTCAGAAATTCTCTGAGAGGTGATCAGAGCATTTTTGGCTCTACTCGATAGACGTTCTAAAATGAAACTAAAGTGGTTCATAATGGTCTATACTATACTTATATTATAGCAGGTTCGTCAAGCCCGGTAATACAACTTCGATGCTTTTGCCTTTAACGGTTTTGAATAGCTATATTATAATCGATAAATATTCAGAATACTATTATTTAAGGCTTATATTTAGGCAAAAGCGGACTCAAAACCGTTATCGAAGTTGATCTACTGGGCAAGCACTTATGAATACATATGATAAAGCAGTTAGTTTAATCAAAATAAGGCCCCATTATTCAGCTGAATTAGCAAAAAAGTTAACTTTGAGAGGTTTTAATCGAGGTGATGTTGAGGAAGTTATCAACCAGCTTTTTGAGCAAGGCCTACTGAATGACGAGCAGTTCGCGAAAAATTATTTGGATGAACTGATTAAATACAAGACTTTTGGTTTCTATGGGCTTAAAGCCAAATTGATGCAAAGGGGAATTCTAGCCAATGACGCAGAAAAATTATTGAAAGAAAATTTGTCCCTTGAGGCAGAAAAACAAATTGCCCTCCGAGTAGTTGAGAGGGCAGGGGATATAGATAAAGTTAAATTAATGCAAAAGTTGTCGAGAAAAGGATTCCGGAGCGAAGTGATAAGAGAGCTTATAGGGAATAGGTGATAGTTTTTTATACTATGAAAATTGTCGATCGTGAAAATTAGTAGTATACGACTTTTGGACGATCGTCAGTTTGTTGTATAGTCCAATTCGCGCGAATAGGCGAATAGTTCCCATGAGAAAAGACCGGTCGCTGCTGTGGCAACCGGCCTTTGAAATTGGACGACTCTTGTGGTGGTCATCCGGGAATCTTAGACTTTGAATTACGAAATGTCATAGCCACTCAGCCAATAATCCCGATATATATCCACAGGATCCCGGTTGTTGCCGTCAATTTGAACAGACTGAATGTGGCAAAAATCTAAATAGCACGGCAAGACTCCTTTTAGCGTAATGTTGTAGGGTAGACAATATCTTGGTATATACCGCAAGCTAGGCTGACTAGGCCTGATGCTGCGAAAACCGCAGCTAAAGTACGGCCTACTTTTGCATAGAAGCGTTGTAATGCAAGATCGCGGTTCCTTTTGGCTTCGATATTTCCAACAAATACGGCAAGAGAGCTTGCTCCACTCACAGCGTAAAGTTCTGCCATCATCCACCCGAGGATGACTACAGGGTCAGTGCCGTGTGGGTTTCGCCAAAGTATCAAGCAGGCGCCGATCGTGGCTATCAAGGTTAAAGTCGAGACTCCAGCCCAGAATTCCTTGATTTGTTTCTTCATTACAACCCTCCTTAGTTATGGTAATGTGAATAGTGTATATTAATTTGAATGTTGTTTACTGTCAAGCGGTGTACGATTGCAGGGTTCCAGTTACCTTTTGGGGATTAATGATTAATTCGTTAGCGGTTGATTGTAACAGGGTTTGGGTAATCTTCTGGACTGGGGTTAATCCGTGCATTCCAAGCCCC
>JAHFJG010000043.1 GCA_023246005.1 Candidatus Doudnabacteria bacterium | reverse complement strand
TGTTTCTGCTCAGCTAAATAATCCTGCTCAGCTTGCCATCGATTAAAATTACTTCTACTTTCTTCAATCATAAAGAAAGTATAGCCCAAGCCTTAGCTATTGACAAAATACCCCTTTTATGCTATCATTGATAGTTGCGTACCGGCTCCCGCCTTGTGCGGGACCGGGTAGGCAACATATAGGCCTAAAACCTATGTGTTCCACGCAGCACGCCTGCCGGCGAGGCAGGCAGTTCTTTACAAGCTTATAAAGGTCTTACCCAAACCGCTTATTATTCTTACTTAGTCCTGGCTTCAATGTCAGCCTGGCTAAATTACAACCTTAGCTGGGAGATTAAGTTCCAGTTTGATAATCGGCGAGGATATATTTCATGACTAGCCGTTTTGCCCGGTTACCAGTGACCTACCAAATTATTGCGGTAGCAATCCTGGCCTACGTGCCGACCCTGTTATTCCCTTTTTCGGCAGCAGCTCAAACCGAACAAAACCAAACAAGACTCGTCTTTGAAATAAAAAATCTACCCACAATTCCTGATCTTGATACGATTCAGAACTTTACCAACCCCCAACCACAGCCAATAGTTATTCCGCAGCCAATGGTTGATCCAAACATTGCTGCCTTACAAGATTACTTGCAAAAGAAAAGTTCACCGCTGGCTGAACACGCTGAAACTATATTGCAACAGCAAAACTGGAAATTGATTATTGCAATTGCCAATGGTGAATCAACCTTATGTAAGCATCAAATGTATAACAATTGTTGGGGCATTGGTGGTGCTTGGAATTTACGACGCTATAATTCGCTGGAAGACGGAATTTCAGATGTTGATCAGCTGTTAACTAACAGATACGCTGATCTTGATATGACTAAGCCAAAAAATCTTGTCCATCGTTACGTTGGCTCCTACAGCCCAACCTGGGTTGCCGCTGTCAGTCAAACCTTGGACCAGCTAAATCAACTAGCATTCGAAAACTAAATTCAAAGCCCCGAGCAAATTTCGGGGCTTTTAAAAACCACTAATAACAACTATAATATTTGAAGCAATCAAGGCGTGATGCCCGAATAGTTAGGGAGCGGTCTGCAAAACCGCGTACACGGGTGCAATTCCCGTTCACGCCTCCAAGAATTCATCAAGCCCGGGTGGTGGAATGGCATACACGCAGCACTTAAAATGCTGTGGGCGCAAGCTCTTGAGAGTTCGAGTCTCTCCCCGGGCACCAATATCAAACTTTCCGATTTTTTCCCGACCAATTCGGTGGCGCGAAGCGCCGCAGAGAACGGCAGGACAGGGTTTCCGCGCGCCTCGCGGTTGGCCAAGACGAGGTTCGAGCCAAAGATTTCTTTGGCAGCAACCTTTTTATCCAAAAGGTTGCTATCCCTTGCGATTTTGACGAGGGTTGTAGCGACTTTTATCCAGTTTTGGAACGGTTCGAGCCAATCATTCTGCTTTTGTTCAATTCGCGCCATTTTCTCATCCAGCGACTTCTTTTCTAAAAGAAGTTTTGTTTTTTGTTCGCGGTAGATTTCTCGTTCAATATCTTGCTCCAAGTACCCGTCAAGAAGTCGCTGGAGTTTCGTTTGTATGGCGCGGATTTTGTTTTGAGATTCAAGAACAAAAGCAGAAACGGATTGGGCGGATACTGCTTTGTCTTTTTCTGCCATTTCCAAAAGTTTGTCCGCCCAATCCTGACGCAAAGAAACTTTTTGAATGAGAGATGATAACTGCCGATCCAATTCTTCCTCACGGGTATAGGGTTGAGAACATTTGATTTTCTTTTTTGTGCAACGATAGTAAATATGACCCTTTTGTTTTTCGGCAGTTATCATCATGCCGCATTCGGCGCAAGAGATGAGACTGCAAAACGCTTGAGGTTCATTCTTTTGCTTGTGGCGCGGCTTACCTCGCTGTTTCAAAATCTCTTGCGCCGTATCAAAAAGTTTCTTTGTGATGATTGGCTCGTGCTTGCCCTCATGAATTTCGCCCGCATAGCGGAATAGTCCAGTATAGAACGGATTGGAAAGGATAAAAGTCGCCCTCGTCTTGTGGATTCTCTTTCCGCCGCGGGACATAATCCCGCGTTGCGCCAAAAAGTCGCTCACATCTTCAAGCCGAGCGTTGCCGGTGGCATAAAACTCAAAAACGGCCTTGATAATTTTCGCTTTCTTCCTATCTACCACGATACTTTTATTTCGCACATCATTGATGTAGCCGATGGGCGCAACGCTCGGATATTCGCCTCTACGGACTTTTTGGCGCAAACCGCGCTTCGTGTTTTCGGAAAGAGAATCCACATAGTATTTGCTTTGCCCAAATGCGATATTCAACATAAATTTTCCTTGCGGCGTTGGCTCAAACCAAAACTGCGGAAATTTCAACGCCGCAATACGCCCGCAATCAACAAGATAAATAATGCGTCCGCCGTCCACAGAATTGCGCGCCAATCTATCGGGGTGCCAAGCTAAAATTCCGTCCGCCTCGCCTTTTTCCATTCGCGCAAGCATGTCGTTGAAAATCGGACGGCCCGGAATTTTGGCTGATTGTTTTTCAATAAAAGCTTCAACAATGTTGAGATTGTTTTGTTTTGCAAAGGCGCGCAATTCTGCGATCTGGGCTTCAATAGACAAAACTTGCTTATCCTCAACATCTGTGGACTTGCGGGCGTATAGAAAAAATTTGTTGTTGTTCATAAATTTATGTTGTTAGTTTTTAATTGGGCAAAGCAAATACTTAAAATCGCAAGGGATTTCGAACCTGCGCTTGGCCGCGCGCGAAGCGCGCGGAAACCCTGTCCTGCCGTTCTCTGCGGCGCTTCGCGCCACCGAATTGGTCGGGAAAAAATCGGAAAGTTTGATATTGGTGGAATTATACAACTCCGCTCGAACATTTTTTGAACGAAATTGACTGATTGCCGCGCTTCGCGCGGCAGAAACGAATCCTGACGCTCGGGCGGGC
>JAHFJG010000014.1 GCA_023246005.1 Candidatus Doudnabacteria bacterium | reverse complement strand
TTTTGACATTAGTAATGATGGCAGCAGAGACACTCATGCCGGGTTTGATGCGAATATCTTGAGAATCAAAGGCAATTTTAGTATTGTAAGTCACGACTCCTTGGCTAACTGTCCCGATGGTGTCAATTTGGGCAATTTGCCCGACAATGTTTAATCCATCCAAAGCGTCAAAAGTTAAATTGGCTTTTTGGCCAACTTGGACTTTGGCAGCATCAACTTCATTAAGCGGCATTATTGCCAATTTTTGATTTGTAATGACCGTGGCGACGACTGTGGATGATGTCACTTGATCGCCAACTTGATTATTGAGCGCCGCTACTTGGCCATCAAAAGGCGATTTGATGATGTTGTTGTCATAATTGACTTCTGCGGTTGCCAGTGAAGCTTGAGCCTGAGCGATTTGCGCTTTAGCTGAAGAGACATCAGCGTCGGCCGGGGATTGAGTTTTGCTTTGATAAGCCAGTTGAGCTGAAGCCAAAGAATTTTGAGCAGAGTTTATGGCTTGAGTTTGGCTTTGCAGAGCTGACTCGTACGCGTATTTATTTGAGAGATAGCTTGTTGATTTGCTATTGGGAACTTCAACTGTCCAACTGTTGTAAGTAGTATATGTTTGAGTGGTGCTAAAGGTAATGTATAAACCGTTTCCAATGGGTCTAGGTAAACCAACGTATAAGGGTCCATTATCATTTCCAAGACCTGAAACGCCATAATACAAGCCATCTCCAGTCAGATAAGTATGTATCTTGTAACTACCTTCGGTTTTTTCAGAGTAATTTCCGCTGATGGCAATAGTAGTTGACGTGGCAGAATTATCCGGCGCTGCTTCTAAATTTGAATTTAAAAAGCTAGACAGAGCTTTATCAACAGCTTGCTGTTGCTGGATAACAGTATTATCATAGTTGTTTTGAGCGGAAGTGACCGCAAGTTGCGCTGCCTTAAGATCAATGTTATTCAGGCCAGCCATAAGTTTATCGTAGCTGGCTTGAGCACTTTGTAAGGAAGCGCGCGCCTGGATCAGCGCAACATTATTATTTTTTTCGTCAACTGTCGCAATGACTTGGCCAGCTTTGACCTGATCGCCTTGTTTAACAAAGACTTGCGTAATCTGGGCAGCGCTCTGGCCAGAGCCTCCTGGCTTTAAATCAATTTTATTTTGCGCTGAAATCTGGCCTGTGCCGCTGATTGATACGGTGATGGTAGTTTTTTGTGCAGGTCCAGTAATATATTGAACAGCGCCAGAAGTCGAATGAGACTTCTGGTACCATTGGAAACTACCAAAAATCACAATGGCTATGCCAATGGCACTGATAATTTTATGGGCTTTAATGAGCTTCAGTAATTTTTGAAACATATTGGTTTAGGGCAGCGGACTTGGAATTACGCGGATCAATTTGGCTTGGATTTGACCTTTATCGTCCGGGGATCCAATTACGACAATATTATCATTGATTTTGAGGTCATCCAGTTTAAGATCTATGCGGTCTTTGCGGATCGCTGTATCAGCCGCTACAATGATATTTTTTTCAGTTCCGGTTTCGTCTTTAATAATTATAGTAGTAGCTTCGATTTTAATAATCTGGCCATCTGAACCGTGCGGATTGAAGTAGTTGCGGTCAGGAAAGAATTGTCCTGGACCGCCTCGCGGGCCTCCGGCAAAGTTGCGAAAATAGTTCTCACCCCAGCGGTACGAAAATTTAGCTTTTTCCAAACCCACAAACACACCAGCAGCAAAAACAATAATTAGAATGAGCGCGCCAATTAGGAGCGCAGCTCCGAGTTTGATTTTTTTTGATTTTACGGCTTGTTCTAATTCCATAAATTTAATTAATCCTTAAGTGTTTAATTTTTAAAAGATAGTTAATGAGTTTCGCGCTGCTGAACAGCGTGAACAGTAAGACCGCGCCGACCAAAGCAACACTGACCACTGGCAAGGATTCGGCTAAAGACAAAACGTAGTCAAACAAATGAGTCGAGATAATCTTGAAATCCGTTGCCGACAAATGCAAGAGCAGCAGAAATCCCGATAGGTTTGCCTGGACAAAAAAATTCTTGAATGCCAAAACGAAAACTACTAAGGAAGTAGCCAGCATGAGACCAAATAAAATCAGCTTAGTTCTAAGTTTGAGAAGCTGTTGCTCGTATTTGATTTGACTAATTATCCGGGCGTAAAGCTCGGGTTGGGTCTTAAGTTTATGCATAGTTTGCTGTTATTTATACGTGCAAGCTATGCTTTTGGGTTCAAGCTTATCTGTCGAAAATTTCTCGTTTTAGGTAAGGCAATGCCCGGCGATGTCGAGTTTTGATAGTATTAATGGATTCTTTCAGAAGTTCGGAAATTTCCCGGAAGTTGAGCTGGTCATTATAATAAAGTGAAATAATTTGGTGGTATTTTTTTGGTAATTTATCAACTGCCAGCCCAATCATCTGCATATCCTCAATTCTGATCATCAGCTCTTCGGGCAGAGGATCATGAGACGATAGGTTGTCGGCGTAGTTATTATTCGTTTCGTTTTCCAAATGTGAAAATGGAATAAGGCCGCGTTTTTTTAGATGATCAAGCGCTGTGTTTTTCGCAATTGTGAACAACCAAGTTTTGAATTTGTACTGTGCATTAAATTTATTCAGTTTTTGCCAAGCCTTTATAAATGTCTCTTGCGTCACGTCTTCCGCTTCCTCAATTGTGTGAACGTATTTAAACACAAAGTTATAAACCGCATCCAAATTTTTTTGAATCAAAAAATCCAAGGCTTTGCTGTCGCCTTTGAGGTAAAATTCCACGAGTTGTTCATCAGTAAGATTGTCCATTGATTTTAGGATAGCACATGTTGCAACGATAACGGAATTAATTTGTTACAGCTCTAATCATCTTTATTCCATTATCTGTTCCATCATGGCTTCTTCCATGGACGGCGACTGTTTAGCAAGATTCTTGAATGAAGTCTTTTCTTGGTCGAAGAACAGTTCGATATCCCCAGTCGGGCCGTTTCTGTGCTTGCGGATTAGGATTTCGGCAATATGCGGTTTTTTGCTATCCTGGCCATGATACATTTCATCCCGATAAATAAACGCCACGACATCAGCATCTTGTTCGATAGAACCTGATTCTCGGAGGTCAGACAGCTGCGGTTTTTTATCCCCGCCGCGTTGTTCAACCGCGCGCGATAACTGTGACAGAGCCAGTACCGGGACGTTTAATTCTTTGGCCAAAATTTTCAGAGAGCGAGAAATTTCTGATACTTCCTGCACACGGTTTTCTGTGTTACGGCCTTGCATCAGCTGCAAATAGTCAACGACAATCAAATCCAATTCGTGTTCAGAGTGTAATCGGCGCGCTTTAGTACGCAATTCCATAATATTTAAAGATCCTGAATCATCAATGAAAATTGGCGCCTCTGACAGCCGTCCTAATGCGTGTCCAATTCGCTCAAAATCATTGTCAGGACCCAGGTCATTTAATTTGCCGGTGCGCATTTTCCAAAGATCAACGTCAGCTTCAGCCGCGAGCAAGCGATCGACTAATTGATCCTTGCTCATTTCCAGGGAGAAAATTGCCACGGCTTTGTGTTCATTCATAGCGACATGACGGACGAAGTCTAAAGCCAGAGAGGTTTTGCCCATGGATGGTCTGGCGGCGAGGATTATCAAATCAGATTTTTGCAAGCCTCCAAGTTTATTATCCAAATCAGAAAATCCAGTGGACACACCGCGGAGTTTGCCTTTTTCGCGATGTAATTCGTCGATGCGGTCAAAGGTTTCATGTAAAATTTCGCCGAGGGCGATGAAATTTTGTTTGAGGTATTTTTGGGAGACTGAAAACAATTTTTGTTCAGCTTGATCGAGCAAACTTTCCAAATCCAAATCTTCCTGATACCCAAGGCCGACAATGTCAGTGGCAGACGAAATTAACCGCCGCAAAGTGCCTTTGCGGCGGACAATGTTAGCATAGTGCACGACGTGCGCGGATGACGGCACGGCATTGACTAAGGTTGTCAGATAAGAAATTCCACCGATTTTTTCAAGATTTCCACCTTCTTCCAGTTTATTCGACACTGTCAAAATATCGATTGAAGCACGCTCATCATAGAGCGCTAGAATTGCTAAATAAATTATCCGATGACGTTCATCGTAGAAATCATCAGAAGCAATCAGGTCAGCTATTTTTATAATTGCATCGCGATCAAGCAAAAGCGAACCTAGGACCGATTGTTCGGCTTCCAGGTTTTGTGGCGGGATGCGATTAATGTAATTGTCGTTCGGCTTGTTTTCTGCCTGGTTTTTGGCCATTGAAGTTATTTAATGTATCTTATTATAGATAACCTCGAATGTATTCGGCAAGCCTGTGGATTGTGGGGATGGCGTGGATAACTTTAGACACCTGAAAAGCGGCCTCAAGGCCGCCTTATGAGTTAATTATATAGCACTGTTTTTTTGAAATTGCCGATCGGCCAAAAGTGAGGATAATTATTTATATTGAATCAAGCCCTTGATGATTGTAACATTTTGGCGAATACCCAACTCGTTTAACAGATCAATAAATTCTTTTGGGAGATCATGAGAGGCCAGCATAACGCTTTTTTGTAAATTTATAAACCCGTTCTTTAAAAGTAATCTTCTTAAGAATTTTCGGTGCTTATGTTTTTCTTCAGGTATATCAAAGATTATAAAGCAACCTTGATTATTGTTGCGAATTTTGCTTGATTTGTTAATTGTGTGAATCAAAAGCCTTTGATGGCCGTTAAGTGTTAATTGATAGTTGAAGTTTTTTGTATTCGGTTTTCTTTTGATTAAGCCTTGTTGTTCTAGCCGAATGAGGCTTTGGCTTATTTGTTTTGGAGGATAGCCGCGCATCATTTTACGAATGCGTTTTTGGTGCTCGTATTTGCTTTCAAAAGGTTTAGGCGCCATCTCCGCCAGTTCTTTTATTGCTTCAAGCAATTCAATACTGAAGTTTTTAATAGATTGCTTTATTCTTTTTTTAGTTTTTTGCTTCATTTTAATCTACACTTAATGTTATTTGGTCACAGAAATTGCCGATCGGCCAAAAGTGAGGAAAATTGAGTTATGCATTATTTTTTTGCCGAAATATTTTGATTTGCGCGGCGTGATGCCGTTTGTGGCCGTAGTTTCGGTAGACGATGTAATCATCCAAAGAGTACTCCAGATTATACCAGGAAAGTGTTCCGGTTTGGTTCAATTTTTCCGTTGGGATTTTTTCAACCAGTTGTCTGGCTTGCTCGTGGGTATCCAGATATTCTTGCAGAACTTGTTTGTAAGGCTGGTTTTTTCTTAGTGCGGCCTGCTCTTCGTTGAATTGATAATTCGGGTCAAGCCGTTTATCAATTAACGGGGTGGCAAAAGCCGGTTCCAAGACCTTTTTTAAAACTTCTACAAAGACTGCTTCATAAGCGGCAATGTGGCCGACAACATCCTTGACATTCCAAGTTCCAGTCACGAACCCTTCGATCCAAGCGGATTCAGGCAGGTTTTCTATTGCCTTCAAGAAAGCTTCGTGGCCGTATTTGACAACGTCTTTTGCGTTCATGCTAGAATTTCTTTTTTATTTTGTATCCATCCAAGGTGTCGTCCAATAAATAGCCCGCAGTTTCAATTTCTTTTCGAAGCTCATCGGATTTTGCAAAGTCCTTGGTTTTGCGCGCTTCTTCCCGTTCATCAACCAGTTTTTGGACTTCTTTGGGAATTGCTTTGGATTTTTTCCAGGTTTCTTCCAACTTTAGTCCAAGCACTTGGTCGAATTTAAACAAGGTTTGAGCTTTGGCCGATGCAGGAAACTCATCTGTCTTGATTAAGTCCCACATTATGGCAATTGCTTTGGGCGTATCTAAATCATTATTAACAGCTTGCAAAAAATCTTGTTCGAATTGGGCACAGCCGACTCTCGGTTCGTCGAAGCTTGAAACTTCTTGGTTCAAATTATTCAAAGCATTTTGCGCGGCTTGCAAACTTTCCCAAGTGAAATTTAATTTTGATCGATAATGCGAAGTTAAAACTAAATAACGAAAAGCCAGGGGATTAAAGCCTTTATCAATGAGAGTTTGGAGAGTAATGAAGTTGCCTTCTGACTTTCCCATTCGTCCGTCTTGGATCAGCAAGTGTTCGCCATGGAGCCAAAAATTGGCAAACGGCTTGCCATTAGCGCTTTCCGATTGAGCGATTTCGTTTGTGTTATGAGGAAATTTAAGATCAATTCCAGCAGTATGAATGTCAAAAGTCATACCCAAATATTTATTACTCATAGCGCTGCACTCAATGTGCCAGCCAGGAAAGCCCGTTCCCCAAGGCGAATCCCAGCGGAGAATGTGATTTTCATATCGCCCGACTGTCTTAAACCAAAGTACAAAGTCAATCGGGTTTTTTTTCTTAGGATCCTGCACAACTTCTTGCCGAGCGCCCAATTTCATCTCGTCCAAATTTTGTCCGATTAACTTGTTGTATTCAGGAAATTTGGAAACGTCGAAGTAAACTGCTTCATCTGATTGATAGGCAAAACCTTTATTGATCAAAGACTCAATCATCTCAATTTGTTCGGCTACGTGTTCAGAAGCCTTAGGCATGATGGTTGGGGATTCGATATTCAAAGCCTTCAGATCATTCAAAAAACTTTTGGTGTACTTCTCAGCAATTGCCAAAACGTCTTGTTTGGTCTTGGCGTTTTTTTCCATCTTGTCTTCGCCCGTATCCGCATCAGACGTTAAGTGGCCGACATCCGTAATATTCATGATCTGCTTTACTTCATAAGCATTGTATTCAAAAACCCGGCGCAACAAATCAGACATGATCATTGTTCGCAAATTGCCAATGTGAGCATAGTTATAAACTGTGGGCCCGCAAGTGTATAGGCCAACTTGATCAGGTTTGATTGGCTTAAATTCCTCAATTGTCCGGGTCAGGGAATTAAAAAGTTTCAGCATGGGCTAAGTATAACAAAAGCTAGCCCATCCCGCACTTGATGCGGGATCCAGAAATAGATCCCCGCTTTCGCGGGGATGGGAGAAGGACTTACAAAAATTTATTTTTTCGGAATAGGTAGAGCATGATGCTGGATAAAATTAACAAGCCGCTGCTGATAAACACAGCCAGTTCTAAATCCGAACTAATGCCTAAAGTTTTTTCCAAATTCGCCCGTTCAAAAAAAATAAAAACGTCAGTGATGAGCGCTAGAACTGAAACTATAACTGACACAACCGTCAGAATTTGCAAAATATCATTGATGCGGTGTGTAGCCAGTGATTGGTTCGTATCTTCGAAGCTCTCGACGCTTTCTTTATCCGATGCCAGCACGTCCCAGGTATTTTCCGCGTATTCAATCAGGCTTTGGAAAAATCCTTTGGAGTCTTTGAATTGCAAATAATCTTTTTTGCTCCAGGCAAGCTTGCCTAAAACAAATTTATGCATTTTCATGATGCGGCGGTAGACAATAATATTTTTTTTGAGTTCTGAAAGTTTTTCCAATGTTTTGATATCAAGCTCAAACACAGATCGACCAGAATCAATCACCTGATGATTGATCTTATCTAAAATTGGCGAGCTGCGTTTGAATAAAATTTCGAGAATTGAAAAAAGCAAAAATCCCGGCGTTTGGTTTAGATAACTGGAGCGGACATTATCATACTGATGAACATTGTGCACCAAGTTGTTTAAAGTTTTCATAGCGCCGTCATGGATGGTTATCAGAAAATCTTTGCCGACAAAAAAATCAACTTCAGCCGGGCGAATTTCATTGTGATCGCGATGAAAAGTCGGGAACAGGAGAATGATGAAATGATAGTGATCATACTCATCAATCTTGGTCCTGACTGACGGCGTCATTACGTCCTCAAAATCCAATGGATGGAATTTGAAATTTTCTTTCAGATAAGCCAGATCCTTGTCATCTGGGTTGACTATGTCAACCCAGCGCAAGTTTTTCGTATGGATGATTTTTAAGCTCATAAGGAATTTTTGTTTCTGCTTAGAATCGTACGAAATTACAAAAACTTTGCTTAAATTCTAGCATTTATGTTATAATTAGGCAAATATCCATTCCTCTTGTCAAGAAACAAAACATAATATATAATAGCCAGTTATGAATGAATTTAATCCAAACAATCCAGAACCAGGACGCGCTCAAACCTCTGAAGAATTAGAGCTTTTACGCAAGCATCGAGAGCAAATGGCTGCCGCAGATGAGGTTTTAAAAGCTAAAGAAGCTGCCGGTTCGGGCACAGAATCACGCGATATTGGCAAGTTCAGTGAGTCGCCCCAGGAAATTGCCAGCCGGTCAGCTGTACCTATGGCCGAATACCTGGAGGCCAAAGCAATTCATCGCGAGGCCCAGATGGATTTGCCTGTTTCGATCACTGATCCTGAACAGCAAAAAATCCATTTGGCCCGGTTGATCGAAAGTGGCAAGAAAGCCAAACCAAATGAATTAGGCGACCTTGGCAATGCCTTAACCGAAGAATTACAAAGAAACATCGGATAACAGTTTAAGACACTAAAATAAAAATGAGCTTAATTGACAGTTCACTAATTATTTTCTGGCTAATTCTGATTGCCATTCTGGGTTTAGTTGGCATGCTTTTGTATTATATCCTGACTGATTTGATGCGCAAGAAAACCTGGGCGCCGAGGATTCTTAATTCAGTTTTTTTAGAAGTTTCAATTCCCAAAGAAAATTCAGATCCTGAATCAGAACCGCAAAAAGAAGAAAAAGACATGATCGGCATTGCGGAGCAGTTCTTCGCCACGATTGGCACCACTGCAGGTCGCGATCTGGCTCATTTCCTGGGCATTAACGAGTACATGAGCTTTGAGATCGCGGCGCACAATAAAAAAATTTCTTTTTATATCAATGTTCCCAAACGTTTGCAAAGTTTAGTTGAAAAACAACTGCATGCCCAGTACCCCAAAGCTCAAATCGAAACTATCAAACCCTACAATATTTTTTCTGCCAAATCATTTGTCGCGGCCGCGGAGCTGACTCTGCAAAAAAACTATTCGTTCCCGCTCCGAACATATAAGGCTATAGAAACTGATCCGCTGAATGCGCTGACCAACAGTTTGTCAAAATTGGCCCAGGAAGAAGGCGCCGTGATTCAAATATTAATCAGTCCCGCGGCGCATCATTGGCAATCCAAGCCGCACCGGTACGCTTTGCAGATTCAGCAGGGCCGTAATCCTGATGTGGTGACGTCTTCGACTTCAATGAAAATTTTGAATGGAACTTTTCGCATTATGGGTCAAGCGCTTGATCAAGTTTTTTCCACAAAAAATAAATCAAACCAGCAAACTTCCGGTTACATGGACCACAGCGGCATGAACAAACCGCTGCAGCTCACTCCAATGCAACAGGATATGATAAAGAAATTCGAAGAGAAGGCTTCCAAAGCCGGATTTAAATTTAATTTACGCGTTGTCTGCTCCTCTTCTGACCAGCCTGCCGCTGATAGCAATTTGCATAATATTTTGGCCTCATTTATGCAGTATTCCATGCCGCCCTTTAACGGGTTTAAAGTGATTCGAAAGAAGCCCCAGCAGATTATGACTGATTATATTTTTCGGGTATTTCGTAACACTCGCGCGATTTTAAATACCGAAGAATTGGCGAGTATTTGGCATTTGCCAACCAGGTTTATCGAAACTCCGAATATAAAATGGCTTAATGCGAAAAAAGCCCCAGCACCGGTAAACACGCCGACTACCGGCGTGTTGCTAGGCAAGAATATTTATCGTGGAATTGAAACGAAAATTTTCCTTGAGCGTGATGACCGCAGACGACACCAGTATATTATTGGGCGCACTGGCACTGGCAAAACCGAACTTTTGAAAAATATGGCCATTCAAGATATTCGCAACAATGAAGGATTGTGTGTTGTGGATCCGCACGGGGATTTAGTTGAGGATGTCTTGCAATATATCCCCAAAGAGCGGGCGGATGACGTAATTTTATTCGAGCCGTTTGATATGGATCGACCGTTGGGGCTTAATATGCTTGAGGTTAAAGGCCCGGAACAAAAAGATTTTGCGGTACAGGAAATGATCGCGATCTTTATGAAGTTGTTTCCGCCAGAAATGATCGGGCCAATGTTTGAGCATAATATGCGCAATGTCATGCTGACGTTGATGGAAGATAAGCTGTATCCTGGAACTATTGCAGACATTCCCAGAATGTTTACAGACACCGACTTTCAGAAATATAAAGTTTCAAAAGTCAGGGATCCGATTGTCCGGTCGTTCTGGGAGAAAGAAATGGCGAAAACTTCAGACTTCCACAAATCGGAAATGCTAGGATACCTCATTTCAAAAGTCGGCAGATTCGTAGAAAATGAAATGATGCGCAACATTATCGGACAGCCGCAAAGCGCGTTTGATTTTCGGAAAATCATGGATGAAGGCAAAATTCTGCTGATTAATTTATCCAAAGGCAAAACTGGGGAAGTTAATGCCAAATTATTAGGATTAATTATTGTTTCCAAGCTTCAGATGGCAGCGCTTTCTCGAGCTGACACTCCAGAAGAAAATCGAAAAGATTATTATTTATATGTGGATGAATTCCAAAATTTTGTGACAGACAGCTTTGCCACGATTTTGTCTGAAGCCCGTAAATATCGCCTGAATCTCATTATGGCCCATCAGTTTATCTCCCAGTTGGCCGTGGAGAAAGAAGGCTCATCAGCGCTTGATACGTCCATGAAAGACGCGGTTTTCGGAAATACTGGGACTATGGTTTGTTTTCGAATCGGCGTTGAGGATTCGGAAACTATTGCCAAAGAATTTGCCCCAGTATTTAATGAATTTGACGTTATCAATATTGATCGATATAACGCCTACGTTAAACTTATGATTAAGGGAACAGCCTCAAGGCCGTTTAATATGGAAACTTATTCAAAGCCGCCTGGCGCAAATCCTGATGTGGCAAAAATTATTCGCAATTTGTCGCGCTTAAAATTTGGCAGAGCTAGATCAGAAGTTGAAGCTGAAATTTTAGAGCGCACCAAATTAGGCTCTCCGGTCCAGACTGGAAACGCCACAACAGAAAAAAATGGCTATTAACCAGGCGAGTCAAAAAGAAGAATATGCCAAAGCCGTTTGTTATTTTTTGGCTGAACAGCTGAGTATCCGAAATATAGAATTGCCCAGAGCTGCGGAGATAGCTCAAAAAGTCACAGAAAATATTCGGCTGATTGAAACGGAACAGGATTTTTCGCGGTTTATCAAGGAATTATCTGGGGATTTCGAAGAATTGTATATGCTTGGTGATCGGATTGAAATGCACATTCACGTTTCAGTTCGCAAAGATCTAGAAGAAAAAGTCCGAGAATTCGTTGTAAATATCTTGCCACAAGACACTAATCTGGCCCTGCAAATTCTTAATGAAGCGATTAAGGATGATATCACTGTTCAAGATTTATGCCTAAAATTTCCGCAATTCAATCATTTTATCAGTAAAAATATCATATGAATGCAATAGAAGATTTAGAAATTGAGCAATCTGGCGAACAAACCGTAGAAAAGGCGGCTGAAATTAAACCAGAGCATTTTAACCAAGCCATCCAAATGTTAGAAAACCCGCCTGATGGCAGTTTTACGCATGGTTTGCAGATCTTTGTAGCTTGGGTAAAAAATCTCCTTGCGCTAGATAATGACAAATGATATAATATTTAAGCTTTAGTAAAAGCTTTAGAAACAAAAGACAATCGCAGCCGTATAACTTATGTGGATAAATATAGTCCGCATCAGGAAATCAAATAAAAAATATGGATAATCTGACAAACATTGCTTTAATAGCGCAAATGATCGAGTCTGCTGAAAAAAATATTCAGTCAGCTAGGCAGTTATTGCGCGAAATTATGGGGGGCAAAGGTGATATGAGTTCGGAATTTGTCAGAAAAGCCCAAGTTTTAAGCGTGTCTGACGGCGGCAAGATTATTGAAGGCGTTTTTGACGGCCAAAACATGGTCGGGCCTGATGGTAAGCAATATCCGGTTCCCGCCAATTATGCTTCCAAGAGCAAACTGATCGAAGGCGATGTGCTCAAATTGACAATTGCCGAAGATGGGTCATTTATTTACAAACAAATTGGCCCTGCCGAACGCCGTAAGGTTTTGGGCATTCTCACAAACGACGAAAAAGGCGAGTACCGCGTGATTGCGGAAGGCAAGCCTTATAAGGTGTTGCTGGCTAGTCTGACTTATTTCAAAGCCGAGTCAGGCGATCAGGTGACAATTGTTTTACCAAAAGACAAAGAAGGCGTTTGGGGCGCTGTGGAAAATGTCATCAAAAAAGATCAAATCGGCAATTCAGAAAGTATTATGACGCGATCTGCCAGCTCTGATGAAACTGAATTGGAAGAATCGTAAACTATAGATGGAAACAAATACTCAAGTTAAGATGCTAGCCGGCCAGTTTTTACGTTTTGCAGTAGTTGGCGTCATAAATACCAGTATCAATTTTGCAGTATTAAATATTTTGTCATATATAACCGGGATTAGTAAAGGCAGCGGAGTCATTCCTTTGGCTGTTTTTGCGTTTGCCGTGGCAACGGCCAACAGTTACTTATTGAACAAGCATTGGTCGTTTAGGGATCAAAGCCATGCTGACGCAGGTAAAAAATTCAGCCTGTTTCTCATCGTTAGTATTATCGGCGCTGGGATTAATTCAGGAACTGTCTATTTGATTACAACTCACATCAGTCCAATATTTGGGCTGTCAGCCCATCTCTGGCTCAATGTTGCGGCTTTGGCTGCCACGGGAATAAGTTTGGTCTGGAACTTTATTGGTTACAAACTGTTCGTGTTTAAGAATTAGTTGTTAGTTGATAGATAATAGTTGGTAGAACGAGACCACTTTGGTCTGTTTTTTTGTTTTGTGGTAAAATGAAGAGCCAAATATGTCAAACTTAGTGCTATATCGCAAATATCGGCCGCTCAATTTTGCCCAAGTGGTGAATCAAGAGCACATCAAGACCACTCTGGCTAATGCTGTCGCGAATAATCGCGTGGGGCACGCGTATTTGTTTACCGGGCCCAGAGGAGTAGGCAAAACCACGCTTGCTCGAATTTTTGCGCGCGCGATTAATTGCACTAATCGAAAAGGTTCAGAACCCTGCAATGAATGTGAAGTTTGTAAATCATTTTTTGAAGCCACAAGTTTGGATTTGCTCGAGATTGACGCGGCTTCCCATACAGGTGTTGACAACATCCGCGAATTGATTGAACATTTGCAATTTGCTCCGACTAAAGCCACTTACAAAGTGATTATTGTGGATGAAGTTCATATGCTATCCAAAGGCGCGTTTAATGCATTATTGAAAACTTTGGAAGAGCCGCCGAAGCACGCGGTGTTTATTTTGGCTACGACTGAAATCAATAAAGTTCCGGCAACAATTATTTCGCGCACTCAAAAGTTTGATTTCAAAAAAGTCAACATGCTCGATTTAATTAAATTGTTGAAATTTGTTGCCGGGGATAATCAAGTTAAGATAAATGACAACGCTCTCATGGAAATTGCAGCCGCAGCTGATGGCAGCTTCCGCGATGGATTATCTTTGCTTGACCAAGTGATCAATTATGCCGATGGCGAGGTTACGGAAGAGCTGGTAGAACAGGTTTTGGGTTTGACCGGGATTAAAACAACGGCAAAATTCTTGGATTTGATTATTGATGGCAAAACCCAGCAGGCTGTGAATTTTATTTCAGATTTGATGTCTGCGGGCCGCGATTTGTATCAATTTCAAAAAGACTTTCTGGAATACTTGCGTAAAATTTTGTTGGTTAAGGTTGGCGGCACTACAGATTTTGGCTTTAGCCAAGAAATTCAAGCAAATCTGAATGCGCAAGCAAACAGAGTATCTTTGGACAGAATCATGAAAGTCATCCAGATTTTTCAAAAAATTGAATCTGAAATCAAATGGGCGACAATTCAGAGCCTGCCGCTTGAGCTAGCAGCAGTGGAGGCGACAGAGGAAGAAAATAAAGAGATTGCTTCGTCTGTCCGATCCGACGATCAGTCGAGCGTGCTGCCTTCAACTTCTCGCAAAGACAATGGAGACAAGCTTAATCAAATTATATCTTATTGGCCGCAAATCTTGGAAAAATTGAAAGATTACAATCACTCTCTTATTTCAAGTCTTAAACTTGCTGTACCCATTGCAATTGTAGGCAAAGAATTAATTTTGCTATTTCCTTATAAATTTCACAAAGATGCGATTGAGGCGCGCAAAAATCGCGTTGTCGTAGACCAGGTCATTGAAGAAGTCACAGGAATTAAATTGATGGTCAAGCCAGAATTGCAAAAAGATTGGCAAGGGGAAGAGAAAGAAGAAAAAAATGAAACGGTCCAATCAGCATTGAAAATTATGGGAGGTGAGGTTAGCGAATAAAAAATCCATCAACTAGGATGGATTTTTCTTGGCTGACCTTATTTGACCAAGTTGGAACTGAAATTATTAAAATTAAGGTAAATCAATAACGTCGAGAGTTTTTCTACCGCTACTGCTCGTTTAATGACTAAATGGAAACCACTAACTACAAATATGCTCTATGGCTGACTCATTACAACTACCACAGACGACACTGGGGCTTGGGTATGCACGGATTAATCCCTGCCCAGAAGATTACCCAAACCCTGTTACAATCAACCGCCAATGAACTCATCATTAACCCCCAAAAGGTAACTGGAACCCTGCAATCGTACAAGGCTTGACAAAACAGCCATAGCAGTATAAGATACTTATGAAAGTCGCCTGCGCCTCCTCACGGAGTGTGCAGGTTTTTCAATTGTGCTATTCTATCGGTATGGAAAAAGTAGATATATTTATTGACGCTGGAAACTTTTATCACATGGTCCTCAAAAAACTGGGGTGCCGTGAGATGAATTTTGATTTTGAAAAATTCGCGCAATTCCTCAAGGGCGATAATCGTGAAATTGCTTTTGGCGGGAAAAGATATTATGTTGGAACAGTCAGAGAAACCATGAACGGCCACGAGAGCAAGCAGGCTATGTCTAATCAAAACTCGCTGTTTAGTAATTTAATCCAAACCGGCTGGATGATAAAAACTAGCAAGCTTAGGACCCGTTTAGAAAAAATCAAGGTTGATGACCGCATGCAGGGTTATAAAAAGATCTTTAAAACTGGAATAAAAGAAATCATTTACGAACGATCACGCGAAAAAGGTATTGATGTAAAGTTAGCAACAGATTTAATTGTTGGGGCTGTGGATAATAAATACGACACGGCTATTGTGGTAAGTTCTGATACTGATTTAATTCCGGCAGTGCAATGGGTGCGCGCTCGGATGAAAAAGAAGGTTGAATATATTGGTTTTTCCTTTCCGCAAACAGCAAAGGTTGAAGCTACCCGCCCAGTGAAAACTTTGATTTACAATACTGATGTTCAAAGGGTTTTATCAGAAAATGATATTAAGCCTTTTATGAAACCCTAAATTTTGACATCTTTTTTCTTTAAGTATAAGCTGTATTTATAACTTAATAAATTAAGGTTCCGCAAGTATTTTATCAAATAACGACAACTCTCAAACCCCAGGCAATTACTAAAAAAGACCTGTGATAAAATTCTAATATATTCAACTGAAACAAACTCTTGCGAATAGTAAGGGTTTTTTGTATGCCGTTTCAGTTTAGTGCTGAACTTATTGAGCGATGTAAAACACACTTCCTCAAAAAATATGGACATCAAATTACCTCAGACCAAGCTGAGGTTTTTTTATCGTCATTGGCTGGTTTATAAATTCTGATCAGCAGAAGTGGTGCCATATTAGATTTAATATTGTGGCGGAAAAGGGCTTACCTCCATTTGGCTGGGGCGGTAGGATTCGAACCTACGAATGGGGGCTCCAAAGGCCCCTGCCTTACCGCTTGGCTACGCCCCAACCAAATGTAGATAAACGCTACTTTAAAATCTTATCTAAATATGCTCTTCCTTGCCCAGATTTTAAAAATCTTTCGCGCCTAACTGCCTCTGATCTTGTCGTATATTCTTCAGTGTAAACCAGTTCCCAAGGCAGATGACCTTTAGTAAACTGATATTCACCCTTATTATGTCGACGGAGTCTCTCAAAATAATCTTCACCACTTCCTACATATCTTATCCTGTTCTTAAGGCTTTTTAATACGTAAACGTAAAACATAAGTATCGGCGATCGCCTCCTGCGCCGTAGGCGCATCCGCCTTATGAGAATTAATTATTGTGGCGGAAAAGGCCCCTGCCTTACCACTTGGCGACTCCCCAACGCAGTTTAAGCCAAGTAAATATACCAATCTGAAATTATTGAGTCAACTGATCAATATCACTTTGATACTGTTTGGCTGTGGCCACGACATTGTCGCCATAGAATCTGTATTTCGGGTTTGTGGATCCGGAAAAGTAACGCATGGCTGCTGCCCATTCGCCATCCACACTGCCAGCGCCGCCAGCTTGTAATTTGATCGCAGCGGCCAGGAATGCATCTCGAATGTCCCAAGGGTTGGCCAGTTTGCCGCTGATGGCTGTGACTTGATCTTTATAGCCCATCCAAGTCGATGGAATGAATTGTGCTGGCCCCATGGCCCCGCCCCAGCCGATTTGCTTTCCTTTATTGTCGCGCATTGGGCATGAGACAGGCGTGATATCAGGATCCATGCCTAATTCTTGCGTGATCTCGATAAACGGTTGTTGATCGCGCGTCGGTTTCATGACGACTTTCCAGCTTTTTTCCGGAGGGTCTCCTGGCCGGTTGCAAGTCCCCACATTTTTTCCTAAATTTGATTCTTGCGTCAAAATAGCGAGCAAGAACGCGGCTCTGATTCCAGTCTGGCCTGATGCCCATTGCGCGATTTGGACAGCTTGGCCAAAAGTGATTTGGGTGGAAACACCCAATAGTTGATAAAGTCTAGTTCGAATTTCTGCCGCTTGTTTTTGTTTATCTTTTAATACTGCCTGATAACTGCTTTCTTTGCCCTTAGTTTCAGCAAGCAGGGAGTTTTGTTCGCTGACAGAATTTGTTAATTGAGTTTGCTGCAAACTCCAGATGCTTAAAAGATTATTTGCTTCCTCTTGTTGTTGAATCAAAAATTGTCTCTGGCTATCCAGAAGATTATTAGTGTCTACGTTTTGTTTCAGCAGAGAATGTAAACTATTGGAAATTTGGGAATAATTTTCTATTTCTGTTAGAACATCAGATAAATTCTCCTGGGACAAGAGGATATACAATAAAGAATAGTCATCAGTTTTGTTGACTTGCTTGATGACTCCGGCCACTTGTATTTTCAGCTGTTGGATTTTCTTTATGTTGGCATCAATGCTGGCTTGCGTTTCGATTAATTGACTTTTAATTTCCTTAATTTCAAGATCAGTGGCCTTCATTTGCAAACTGATAGTGGCCTGTTGTTTTTTCAGTTGGTTGATTTTATTCTGTAAAGTGTTTTTTTGTCCTTTGATTTGGGAAAGTTCATTTTGGTATTGTGAGATCTGGCTTTCAATGTCCTGCAGCTTTTGTTGGAGCTGATTTTTTTCATCTGATGTCTGCGGTGTTTGACCGGTTTGTGCGGATGCTAAAGCTCCTAACGCTATTAGCATTGCTGCGCACAGAAGAGTGATTAGGTAATTTTTGTATTTGGTAACCATGAATAATATTATTATACCATTTTGCAAAAAATCTAGTTCAGAGTTATAATAACTCGCATGTCAGATAACACTCTGCTATTTTTTAACGAGTTTAAAAGTCCAACCCATGGGCCATTGGATTTTGAGCGGGTTTTAGAGAAACTCTTTGAATATATCGGCTTAGAACCAGGTTTGGAGTATGAATTAATCATTGGTACGGATTCTATGCCTGGAGCTAATGCGACGGCTGATTTTGTTTCGGCAATCGTGGTCCATCGCAAAAATCGCGGCGGTATATATTTTTGGTCGAAACGCTCTGAAGGGAAATTGCACACTTTAAGGCAAAGAATTTTTCAAGAAGCCATGTTCTCACTTAGGCTGGCCGAACAGCTGATTGAGCGGTTGAAAGAAAAAAATATTATTGATTTTCGTTTGACTATTCACGTTGATGTCGGGCCGAATGGCAAGACCAAGCAGATGGTTCATGAGATTGTGGGCATGATCAAAGGCAATGGCTTTGCTGTGAAAACTAAGCCAGAATCTTATGGCGCTTCATCTGTTGCAGACCGCCACACTTAGTACCAACTATTTGACACAAAAACAGCCTGTGACTGGCTGTTTTTTAAATCATTTAGTTAAGGCTTAAAATTTCCTTCAATTTTTTTTCAATCACTTGTTTTGGCATGGCGCCGATCATTTCACCGAAAACTTTTCCATCCTTGTAAACTTTAAGCGACGGGATGCTTAGAATTTGGTAGGTTTGGGTAGTTTTGGGATTTTCATCAACATTGAGCTTACCGACTCTTAAATGATCTTTAAGGTCTTCGGCAATTTGGCTGACTGCAGGAGAGACCATTTTGCAGGGACCGCACCATTCGGCCCAAAAATCAACCAAAAAAGGCTTATCAGACTTGAGAACTTCTTGTTCGAAATTGGCATCTGTTAATGTAATTTCCATAGACTTTCGTTAATTGTGCTAATATTATATAAGATTAATGTTGATAAAACAAATTGTTAAATAAAATTATCTATACAATTTTAGGAATTAGTATCGCTTTGGTATTTTTTCCACATCCGTCAAAAGATTCCAGCAGAAATCGCATTGTTTCAGGAACCTCAACGCAACGAGTCGAAGACGCGCTGACTCCAACTCCTGAAATGGCTGTGAATTTGTCTGCTCCAATTTTAACCGCCAAAGCAGCGCTGGCCTATGATTATAATTCTGGAGCGATTCTGTATTCGAGAAATTTAGATGAAAAATTGCCCATTGCCAGTTTGACTAAACTTATGACCGCGCTGGCAGTAATGGAGAATCAGAATCTAAACGCAGTGGTTGAAATTGAAAAACAGGATGTGGGAGTGGTCGGGAGCAGTATAGGATTAGCGGCAGGAGAAAAAATTACTGTAGACAGTCTTCTGCACGCCATGCTGATTGCTTCAAGCAATGATGCCGCAGTAGCGCTAGCGAATTTTGTGGCTGGCAGCGATGATAAGTTTGCGGAACTTATGAATAAGCAAGCCGAAGTCTATGGATTAGTTTCCACGCATTTTTCGAATGCCGTGGGCTGGGATATTGGCGATAATTATTCCAATACTTTGGATTTAATTAAGATAGTCAAAGAATTTTTAAAAAATAGTGAACTGCGGCAGATTGTTCAGACCAAGCAGATGACAATTAGTTCTATTGATGGCAAATATATTCACGAGCTGACAACCACTAACAAATTTTTGTTGGATAATCCAGAGGTTGTAGGAATCAAAACTGGTTTTACCTCACAAGCCAAAGGAAATTTAATTATTTTGATTAATCACTACGGCAGACAAATTATAACTATTGTTTTAGATAGTGATGACCGAGAGGCTGACACCCAAAAACTTCTTGATTGGCTCTTTACGGTTTATAAATGGTAATGCCGCTCGGATGCTGCGAAAAAAGATGGTAAATATTTAAGTTTTATGGTATAATTTGAGTGATGAATCACATATCATGTATTGCGAAACAGAAATAAAATGAGCATTACTCAAGCTCTAATTAAAATTTTCTCTTTAGCCACAATTGCTTTTGTTGTGGCTATTAGTTTAACCCCGTTATTCACCAATTTTGTCTTCAAGCATAAGTTTGGCAAAAAAATCCGAGCTGACGGTGACACTCCGTATTTTACCAAAATGCATGAAAAAAAGGCCGGCACTCCGACCATGGGCGGGATTTTGATTTGGCTAACGACTATGGGAATGGCTGCGGTTTTTTGGTTTTTGGATCGAGTCATGCATTGGGATTTTTTTCATGGTTTAAATTTTTTGACTCGCCAGCAGACTCTTTTGCCCCTTGGCGCCTTGTTTGCAACCGCGCTGTTAGGATTATTTGACGATTATTTGGGCGTGAAAGGAATAGGCGGCGGTAAAGGCGGGGGATTGCGCATGCGGTATCGGCTGTTGTTTTATACGTTTGTCGCCGTGGTCGGGGCTTATTGGTTTTATTACAAATTGCAGTTTGATATTCTGCACATTCCAGGATTTGGCAATTTTGCAATTGGTGCTTGGTACATTCCATTATTTATTTTTGTTGTGATTGCCACAAGCTTTTCTGTAAACCAAACGGATGGCTTGGATGGATTGGCTGGCGGGGTTTTGGGTATAGCCTTTCTCTCATACGGCTTGATCGCATTGCTTCAGGGCCGATTTGAACTGGCAGCATTAGCGGGCGTGATTAGTGGAAGCTTATTAGCTTTCTTATGGTTCAATATTTTTCCAGCCAGATTTTTTATGGGCGATACTGGAGCTATGTCATTAGGTACAGTTTTGGCTGTGATTGCGTTTTTGACCAATTCGGTCATGGTTTTGCCTCTGATTGGTCTGGTTTTAGTTTTGGAATCAGGCTCAACTTTATTGCAATATTTTTGGCGGAAAGTACTCGGCATAAAATTATTATTGTCATCCCCGATTCATCACCACTTTGAAGCCAGAGGCTGGCCAGAAACCAAAGTTACTATGCGGTTTTGGGTAATCGCAGTGGTGGGCGCGTTAATAGGAGTTGCCGTAAATCTTATTGGACGATAACTTATGTACGATATTCTAATCAAAAACGGCACTGTAATTGATGGGACTGGCAGCCCTGGAAAAATTCTCGATGTCGCTGTTGAAAAAAGCAAGATTGTAGAAGTTGCCGCTAGCATCACAGGCCAGGCCTTACAAACCATTGATGCCAAAAATAAATTTGTAACGCCAGGGTTTATTGATATCCAAAACCATTCGGATTCTTATTGGACATTGTTTGACCAGCCGGAACAAAAAAGTTTTTTGTCCCAAGGCATCACCTCAATTATTATCGGGAACTGCGGCGCGTCATTAGCACCGCTCTTGAATCAGGAATCAATTAAGACAATTCAGAAGTGGCATAATCTTTCCGGGATTAATTTGAATTGGGCGTCCATGCCGGAATTTCTCCAAATGCTTAAGGCAAAATCATTTGGAGTCAATGTCGGAACCCTGGTTGGGCATTCAACCTTGACTCGCGGATTGCTTGGCGATCAGATCCGCAAGCTGACGTTAGATGAAGTTAAAATTCTGGATAAAACATTGCGCGATGCTTTGGATGCCGGCGCTCTTGGCTTATCAATGGGTTTGGTTTATGCCCATGAAGTTAATTCATCCTTGCCGGAATTGCGAGCGATTACGGCTAATTTAAAGCCTGCTAATAAGTATTTGAGCGTTCATTTGCGGAGCGAAGGAAGTCAAATTTTAGATAGTATTGATGAGGTTATTGATTTGGCGTCGTTTCATCAAATTCCGATAAAAATTTCTCATTTGAAAATTCGAAACAAAAATAACTGGCATTTGTTTGACCAAGTCGTCAGCAAACTCGAAATCGCTTACCATCAAGGAGTGAAAATTAGTTTCGATGTTTATCCTTATGATACGTCATGGTCTGTGCTTTATACTTATTTGCCCAAATGGGCTTATGAAGGCGGCCGCAGCCATATTCTGGAAGCTATTGCTGGTGATATGAGTCGGAGAAAAATTTTGGATTATTTGCGCGATCAAAATCAGGATTTTAAAAATCTGATTGTGTCTGACGCTTGGGGCAATTCTAACTTTGTGGGAAAAACAATTGGCCAAATTGCTGAAAATCAGAATGTTTCGATTGAGAACGCGGTGTTAAATATTATTTCTGCTGCTAAAGCCCAAGTTATGGTGTTTGATCATAATCTTTCGGCCGAGCAGGTGGAATTATTTTGCGCATCCCCCTTATCTATGATCGCCACGGACGGCGCCGGATACTTAGGCAAGAGTTCAGTATTGGCTCATCCGCGGAATTTTGGCGCTATGCCTAGGTTTTTGAAAATGGTGCGCGAGAAAAAAATGTTGAAATGGGAGAGCGCGATAAAAAAATTAACCATGGAGCCGGCTAGTTTACTGCGGATTTCTGACCGCGGCGTGATTGCGAAAAATAATAAGGCTGACATCGCGATCTTTGACCCGCAAACTGTGACCGACAAGGCTGACTATGTGAATACCGAGCTGTTATCAGAAGGAATCGACGCAGTCTTGGTCAATGGCAAGATGGCTTACAAGAATAAGCAGATTTTCTCTTTAAACGGGCAGGTGATTAAAAGATGATTCTAGAGCGATTAAAAGATAAAAAAATCGCTATTGTTGGACTTGGCGTAAACAATGTCAAGCTGGCCGAGTATTTCCATAAAAATAATATTACATACGAAGTAATTGACTGCTGGGAAAGTCCCGATGAACTGATTGGAAAGCTAGATAACTTTGAAATTATTTTTCGCACTCCTGGTTTGCCGTATTTGTCAAAAGCGGTGCAACAAGCGAAGGAAAAAGGTGTTGAGATTTCGAGCCAAACCAAATTATTTTTTGAACTTTGCCCAGCGCCGATTATTGGCGTGACTGGAACCAAGGGCAAAGGCACGACCAGCAGTCTGATTGCCAAGATTCTGGAGGCAGGAGGCAAAAAGGTTTGGCTTGGCGGCAACATTGGCAAGGATCCATTTGAGTTTTTGGGCCAAATAAAAAAAGATGACTTTGTGATTCTGGAGCTATCAAGTTTTCAGATTCAGGATTTAGATCAAAGCCCGCATATCGCTGTGGTGCTAAATATCACATCAGATCATCTGAATCATCACCAAGATATCAGTGAATACAAAGAAGCCAAGTCAAATATTTTGAAATATCAAATGGCCGATGATTTCGCCATTTTACATCCAAATCTTTCGGCTTCGTTTAAAAATTTAGGGCAAGCGAAGAAAATTTTTTTTACCCCGACCGCAAGCAAGGGATTTGACACCAAACTTTTGGGCCAGCATAATTTGGAAAATATTGCGTCTGCAGTTGCCGTAGCCAAACTGTTAAGGATTCCAGAATTAACAATCCGTAAAGCTGTTGCCGAATTTGAAGCTCTTCCCCATAGGCTTAGAGTGATCAAGCAAATTAATGGAATCACATACGTTGATGACGCATTCAGCACAAATATTGAACCAACTATTGCTGCGATTGAAGCGATTAAGTCGCCAATGGTTTTGATTCTAGGAGGGCACGATAAAGGTTTAGATTTCAAATCGCTTGGTGAAAAAATTTTACAAACACAGAATGTTAAAGTCTTGGTTGTAATTGGAGATGTTACGGAAAAAATTCTGCTAACTGCTCCAGGCTTTAAAGGACGGATTTTTACAGGAGCAAAAAACATGAGTGAAATTTTAGAACAAGCGCATTCGATTGCAAGCCCTGGCGATACAATATTATTTTCTCCAGGCACGTCTAGTTTTGGATTATTTAAAAATGAAACGGATCGTGGCGATCAATTTGTAAGAGCCGTTGAAGGATTATGATCAAAAAGCAAAAATTACCAAAAGTTGATCGATATGTTTTATGGCTAGTTTTAAGTTTGCTCGTAATCGGACTTTTGACACTGTCATCCGCTTCAATTGTGCTTTCGTATCAGCGATTTCACAATAATTATTATTATTTGTTGCGACAGTTTGCATTCGGAGCCGTTCCCGGTCTTGCCTTAATGTATTTGTTTTCAAGGATAGATTATCATAAATGGCAAAAAACCGCGCCGTTGCTCGTGATAGTCGGAATTATCATGCTCGTGGCAGTCTTGATTCCCAAAATCGGATACAAAGTTGGCAATGCCAGGCGGTGGATTGATTTTGGCTTATTTCTGTTTCAACCTGCGGAGTTTGTGAAACTGGCAATGATTTTATATTTGGCCAGCTGGTATGACCGTCGCAAGCATCATGTGCACGATTTATATTATGGCTATCTGCCGAGCCTAGCAATCGTAGGATTAGTGACCGGCTTAATTATTCTGGAGCCTGACATTGGGACTATGCTGGTGTTAGCTTCGATTGCCGCCGTGATGTTTTTTATAGGCGGCGTCAGGATGCGCTACATCTATGTCACGGCAGCGTCCGCGCTTTTGGTTTTGTGGATTTTGATCAAAGCGGCGCCATACCGAGCACAACGTTTTTTAGCTTTTATGAATCCCGCCACTGACGCGCAAGGAATCTCATATCAAATCAACCAGGCGCTTCTGTCGATCGGTTCAGGAGGATTCTGGGGCTTGGGATTTGGACAATCTCGTCAAAAATACAGTTATTTGCCGGAGCCGATCGGGGATTCGATTTTCGCCATAATGTCGGAAGAGTTGGGATTTATTCGAATTTGCGCCATTTTGTTATTATTTTTATTTTTGGCTTACCGCGGGCTGAAAGTTGCGCGCACAGCTCCTGACATATTTGGCAAACTGGTTGCAGGAGGCATTACCAGCTGGCTGATTTTTCAAGCATTAATAAATATTGGCGGAATCATCGGACTCATTCCGCTAACCGGCATTCCGCTGACATTTATTTCTTATGGCTCGACCTCATTGCTGATTAGTCTGGCTTCAATGGGCATTTTATTAAATATTTCTCGTTACGCCGAGTATGAAATATAAATTTTCTAAAATTGACATAGGTTCGATTAGACGCCGCGCTAAACCAAAAAAAGTCAGACACAAAGTTAAGCGCGAAGCATTAAGCCCTGAATTTGTTTTTTTCTGGCATCAAGCCATGGAAAGAAAAGTTTTAGAGCGACCAAAAAAACTTGATGTTATTTCTATTCAAAGGCCAATTCTCCAAATCGCATCCCTGGCAATTATCGGTCTTTTATTGATCGGCGTTCTGCAAAGTTTAACTTTTTTGTCATCAGCCAAGACTGCTTCCGGCCAAATTTTAGGCGAAGCAACCTCGGTATATTCTGACCTGCATTCTGCAGGCCTGAATTTGAGCAACCAGAATTTTGCATCAGCATCCCAATTATTTGATGCGGCAGAAACTAATGTTCAGGCAGCCCAGGATAAACTTAATAATTTTCAAATTCTCAAATGGTTGGCTCCGCAGGCAAATTCCGCAGGACATGTTCTCACAGGAGCCGGATTGCTGGCCCAAGCCGGAAAAAAATTAAGCGCAGCTTTGTCTTTGTTTGATGAAGTTAAATTAAGCAGTAAAGGACTTGAAAATCAGAATATTAATGAAAAAATTATCAGTAACCGGCAGTTATTGGCTAATAGTCGTGATCTTGTCGTTAAAGCGTCAGCCGAATTCAATGCTGCAAACAGTCTGCCTTTGGATTATACAGGAACCCT
>JAHFJG010000027.1 GCA_023246005.1 Candidatus Doudnabacteria bacterium | reverse complement strand
TATTGGGGGCACGCCCCCACACCTTTGGAAAACTTTTGCTCTCGTAGCTCAACGGATAGAGCAACGGTCTTCGGAACCGTTGATGTAGGTTCGATTCCTACCGAGAGCACCAGAAAGGAAAAGTCAAAAAGTTTTGGTTCGCCTCGCTTCGCTCGGCGACTAATTTGTATTCAATTTTGGGGGTAAAAACGAATTGGCGGTTTCACATTTTGGGGGAAGAAAATTTTTTAATCATATGATTTCAAAAAAGTTTTTAATAATTTTATTAGCCGTAGTCATTGTAATAACTCTTAGTGCGGGAGTATATACTGTTTTCATAAAAACTGCTTCACACCAATCACCCCAGAACATTCCACCCGAGCAGTCTATTCAAGAGAGTGGTCAGTCTCAGCAAACGACTACTTCAAGCCCAAAACCATCAACACAACACGCCGTTCCTACACCAATAACTGAAAGTCTTAAACCCAATGATTTCACGGGATGCATAAACAATGGAGGCAAAGATATTACTCCCGATTTCAATGCACCTCAAAAATGTATTTTGGATAACAAGATTTATGAATCAGCTTGCGTGAGTAATGATAAATATTTTGTCGTTGAAGAAGGTTTAACTGACAGTGTTGGGTCAGATATATTGGTGAAATATAAATCAACGAAGGACCAAAAATATTCCTGTGAGTATTTAGCTAGCGATTCTGATTTCCAAATAAAAAATGAGTGGGCAGAGTATGTTTTCGCACTAGAAAATAATTTTCTTATTCTTGATAGTGGCACAGGCCCATCGCCTAGAGGACTTATTATTTACGATCTAACTACTCGGAGAAAAGTATTTACAGATTCTTACTCAGAGCCAACTGTAGTAAGTAGTAGTTCGATAACATACTGGAGTCCTGTAGACACAAAACCAAATGAAACAAATTGTCCAAAAATAGCAGAATACACATCCGAAGGATTAGGAGCAGAAATAGAGGCGCATGTTGTGCTTACATTGTCCACACTCAGTAAAACTGAATTAGGAGAGTATCGCTGTTCAGCAACTCAGTAATCTGAACAAAATTTCAAAGAACAAGATGCCGCCAAAGAAAAACTTGAAATTGTCAGCGGTGCGGCTCCGCCGTCTTTCCGAATTTTCGCGGGGGGATTTTTTCGGAAAAATGCGTTCGGACTAATTCAAGAATACTACACCAAAGGTGTGGGGGTGAAATTCCCTCCGGACGCACCACGAAGACAGTTCCGAAGTCGCTGAATTCTCGAAAAAATCTAACGAGCGACCTGCACCGTGGAGGTCGTTTTTGTTTGGACAGGCGACTGGCAGCCAGGAAATCGGAATCGGCCAATCCGGATCGGCTGGCTGGGCGTATTCTCGAAGCCGCCTGAGGCCTTTTCGAGTATTGACGGCTTCCATGTGGCTTGGTACAATACTGCTGTGAACTAATCAATCAGTTCATAGGGAGGCCCGTCATTAAAACTTCAACCATGCCAAATATCGTTTCCGCCCTGACCGCCCGGACCCAGTTCGGGCAGATCATTCGGCGAGTCAAAGAAAAGAACGAGCGGTTCGTGGTCGACCGCCGAGGTGAGCCGCAGGCGGTCATCATGAGCATCAAGGACTACCTCGACACCATCGCGCCCACACCCGCCTGGCTCAAGCGAAGCTGGCAGACTGCCAAGCGTACCGGAGTCGCGAAATTGACCATGCGAGACATCGACTCCGAGATCCGCCGCTATCGTCGTGAGAAGCAGAAGGGACGAAGCCGCTGATGCGGGTCGTACTCGACACCAACATCGTGGTGTCGGCCATGCTCAGTCCTGCTGGAACGGCCGCTGATGTACTTCGGCTCGGGTTGCATCGACATGTCCAATTGTGCGTATCTGACGCCATCCTTGAGGAGTACGAAGGCGTCTTGCGCCGGCCCAAGTTCCGCCGCCCGCCACAGGTCGTGTCGGCGCTCATGAAGTCGATCCGCGCAGTGGCCGAGAAGGTCGAGCCGACAAAGACGCTGTCCGTGTCCACCGACGAAGCAGACAACCGCTTCCTAGAGTGCGCGGAGACTGCCGGCGCCGACTACCTCGTCACCGGCAACAAGCAGCACTTCCCGGACTCTTGGGGCCGAACGCGCATCATCAACGCTCGGCAGATGGTCGAGTTGGTCACTCCGAAATCCTAAATCGCTCTGACCTCGGACGACCTCGGTCAGGGTTGTCGATCGTCGCCTCGGACTAAGACAAGTCAGGCTCACCATAGTCAAACAGAGAATGAAACTATTTCAAAAAAGAAAAGAAGACTTTATTTGCGATAATTGTGGTTACAAAGTAATTGGGAGTGGTTACACGAATCACTGTCCCAAATGTCTTTATAGCAAACACGTGGATGTAAATCCTGGGGATCGGATGGAAATTTGCCAGGGACTGATGAAACCAATAAAACTAGAACAAAACCACGGCGAATATGTCATAATTCATCAATGCTTAATATGTAAAACGATTAAAAAAAATATAGCGACAAAGGACGACAATTTTGATATAATTTTGTCGCTGTCGTAAACTAGGGTTGGTAGCTCAACTGGTAGAGCAGTTGCCTCTTAAGCAATTGGTTCTGGGTTCGAGTCCCAGCCAACCCACCAAAATTAAAATTTTTTATTTATTCATTCCCCGCCAGGTTTTGGTTGAGTAGTAAGTGCTGGCCAGAAAGATCAAAGCCAGCAGCTGATTCATGACAAAGAAGTATGACTCATTCAGGTTATAAAACCTGATGGCATAAGATTCAAACATAAGAAAGGCAATAATCGAAACCCCGGTATTGACTGCGATCACCCAAGTTTGTCTTGGGCTGGTCAGTCCTGCCAACACGCCAAGCACAATGATCGCCACGATTGAATATAATGTCGGCCATGGAAGAAATGGCAGAATAAATGGCAAGCCAATGACCATAATTCCAGCAGCAGTCAAAAAAAATTTTCTGACTAAATCGCCATAATAATGCTCTGGCGGGATATTGTTTTCATTCATATCAAGTATTTAATACTACAGTTTAATCATATAACGATCCGGCTTAAAGATCAATACAATTACAATTTGCCAAAACGGATGTAAGCCCAAATTAAGACCCCGCCAAGCCCAAGTATGCCAATAAACAATAAAATCCAATAAAACAACCCTGATTCTTGCGGGACTGGTGTTTGCGTCTGGTTCTGGAATAAACTGCTTGTCTGATCAGCAGGGACGGACTTTAAATTATTGTCTGGGATTTGATTTTGCAGCTGCTGCAAGGCTTTATTAGTTGGGCTGTCTTTGCTGTTAATATTTTGACTGGTGTTGGCCCCAACGCCTTGAGGAACTGGCTGTAAAGGATTAAGCTTTGGAACGGCGTGTGCCGCCAGAACCGGCAAGCTAAAAAATATTCCCATGGTAACTATACTAATTAAAAATATTTTTTTATTCATGTGTTTAAATTAAAAATCCGAATTCCAGGTGATCTGCTGATAGCCGGAAGAGTCTAAAGGAAAATTCGGCGGCGGCCCATAAAGCAGATTGGAGTCATAAACAGTATTGGTATTTGGATAACCCGAAACCGTGTTGCCGGATCCATCCACCCAGCTCCATGTCCATGTCCCGAAGCTTGAGGTGGCGCCATAAATTGTGATCGTGTTTTTAACATTCCCCGGGAAATAATAATATTGGGCGCTGCCGTTTTGGGCAATCAAGGCCGCGTCAATTTCTAGATTATTCGGAGCGTTATAAGAAATCAAAATGTCTTGCTGGCCAATCAAACCCAACTCGACACTGCCATCTTTGGCGCTGTAAACAAGATTATTCGGAATTATAATGCTCGGTGCTGTAGCGGCATTATATGGAAGAGTCGCCGCTGCAACCAAAGCTCGGGCCGCGACCGTGCCTTCCACCCAAGTCCGATCCTCGATATAGATTAACCCGTTGGCTGGCACGGCTTGAGTGAATAATAGCGTACGATTGTTATAATCTATATCTTCATTGTGAGAATTACCATTTACGTCCCACCCAGTTGGGTCAGATTTTAGAGACGTAACTGTATAAATGCTGACCGTGCCATCAGCATTAAACACTAATGAGTAGCCTTGGGCATTAGATGGCGGCAGATAAATTCCAGCATTTTGCTTGATTGTCGCAAGATTGCTTGTGATGCTCGTAAAATCAATATTTGGCACAGGAAACTGCCAAAAATTCTTGGTTGCCTGTGGTGCTGCTCCCCAAATGCCGTTTTTCGTTGTTGCCGGGCTGCATCCAAATGTTGGTTGGCAAGTATAAGTTTGTTTGGCCGAAGTTATAGGCGCATTGCCAGTGCCATCAAATCTGATCCCGCCATTGCTGTGAAATGATCCGCTGACGCTTTCTGTATCCCCAATCCAAGCGTCTGAATTGGTCAAAAAAGCATATTTCGCCAAGGACGGGATGCCATAACGCACAGTTACCGTCCTTTTATTATTAACATCTGCCATGGTATAACCGGTTGATTGGATGGTGACAACAGTTGACCCAGTCGGTGGAGGTATAATAGTTAAGCTATATCGGCCAATAATTTGCTGAGTATCAGCATCGACATAATCATGAACATAAGGGCCGTTGTTGTTTGTTCCGTCCTGATAGTCAACTGGAAAGTGGGCTAGGTGCCATTGATAATAATTAACTCCTGCTTCAGCCACCTGAAAGGCTTGTTCGCGCAAGCTGGTTGAGTGAATTGCTTTTAATTGATAAACCGAATAACTGATAATCCCTGTCATGACTAAAGAAAAAATAAATATGATTAGCACTTCATAAATGATAATTATTCCTTGCTGATTTTTTTGGTTGTTAACTCGCATTAATTGCTTAAATTGGTTTTAAGATTTCTTATCGCTCCGCTGGACGTCACTGTGTAGCTGGACGTGTTAGCAAGCCCAGCCAAATTATAAACACTTAAATTAATTGTAATAAATTTAATTTTGGTAACGTTCACAGGCTGGGTTAGTGGATTGCCGCTGACTCCATTATAAGTGTCGTCATAATAATAGAATAATGGATTGGCCCCATTGGCGACATTATTCTGAACAGTAGTGATAACTTCTTGGGCTAAATTATAACTCGGCGGGTTACCGCTTGGTGTGGTTACGCCTTTTTTTAAAACGCCGTTTTGGATAAAGTAATTTATTCGGTTAATTGAACCATTGACATTACTAAAAAAAATTAGCTGTTGAGCGCTAGCTGTTGCTAGCGCATATGAACCATTAGCCGAAGTCTGGGCGTTGCGTGCTTCTGTCATAAGGTTGAACGCAACTTTCCTGGCTTGATCATTATTAGCCAATAAGTTGCCTTGTTTACTGCTGTTGACCAGCACAGCTGAAACTAAAGCAATAATCCCGACACTGATCAAACTAAAAATCCCAACTGTCACCACCACTTCTAACAATGTAAAGCCGTTTCGTTTCATAATTAAGGGCTTAATAGCACTTGCAACGACTGGTTGCCGTTAATATCCAAGCTTGAGATCGTAGTCGTCTGGTATCCGGACAAACTAACGTCCAGATTATAATTATTGCCGGCAGTCAAGTCGCCGAACGAAGTTTGACCCGGCGTAAAGCAACCTGAAACATAATTAATCCCAAGACTCGTGAGCACTGGGGTTTGCTTGTCATCAGTCGTGCTCAAGAAAGCTTCATACCGAACATAGCGGTGATTATCATTGATTGGAGCAATATTACTGCCTGAAACAGTATAATAAGTCGCATTCGTCCCATCTGGTCCCAGAAAATTCCAAGTCGTATTGTCGTTGTTGCTGGCGATTTGGAACTTGAGTATGGCAGAAGGATTCTGGGAAGTTGGCTGCCAAGTAATAGTCGAAAAATCTGATGCCCCGCCTGTGTCAAAAGTCGAAGAGACTAGCTGGCCTGATAAAACATAGCGTCCGGAAATTTTATTCAGCCTGACACCGGTTGGCGCTGAATTGATGTCTATATTGCCATCGTCAGTGAAGTATTGGGTCGGATTGAGGAAATTCGTCTGTCCACTGCCGCCAGTCCAATTATTCTGCGTCCAAATACTGCCACCAGTAGTGCCATAGTAATCCTGCGGCGTGCTTCCGCCCTTCTGGAGATGCACTACGGCTCCTTCCAAAGCATTGCCAGTAGACGCATCTTTCACAATCACCAAAAGGCTATTAGTCGTCTGCGTGCCTAAAATCATGCTGTAGGTAGCGCTGGTTCCTGGTAGTAAATTGATTTGCTGAATCGGGGAAGTGCCCAAGATCATCAGGTTCTGACCAGTAAGCAGGGTTGGGGTGTAAGCATCCCATTCAAGATTATTCAAAACTATTTGTCCTGCGACTGATGTGCTGTTGACATTGTATTTCAAAACATTGGGATTTGTTCCGATCAGCTTGCTGCCCGCCACATTTACACCCACCCCGCTTAACGCATGACATGTCGAATCCAGAGTCTTGATGGTTAGATTGCTTAGCAGATCAATTGAAAAACTGACTTGGGTAACCATCCCGTTTACAATCGTGGCATCTGGTTTGGTCGGATTGGGATTTTGCCCGGATATCGGATACGTCTGATCAGTCGAATATCCATTTTTTGTCACAACTATATGATAGCCATTCACACTTGCGGGCAAGCCGATTTCTATCCAATTGCCGGATGCGTCAGTCGTGCGGTCAAGAATGATATTTGGATTAACTAAAGTATTGGCAATGTGGACTGATGCGCCGGAAATAGGCTGGCCGGAGGCGTTAAAAACTTTAATTGATAAAGCTCCGGCATTGATAATTCCTTCCAAACCTTTGGGCGTGACGTTCGTGAGAAACGAACGGGTGATGCCTGTGACGGTATTTAAAATATCCATTTTAACTTGTTTGTAATCATCAGGGGCGGAATCTGTGCCCGCAACAATCGTCCCGTCTGCCGGGTCATCAATATACGTGACCTCGTAATAAATTTTATACAAAGTGCTGGCAATAGTTATTTGAATTGGGCTGGTTTGGTCTGGCAGAATTCCGTGTGGATTGCCAAAAGCCGTGCCTACTTGACTGTAGGGTAGATTTCTAATAATTTCCAAATAATTCGAAGCAAGACTGGCGAGCTGGGTTTGTTCTCTGCCGGCTTTAACGCTTCTGGTCAGTACACTATAAAGCCCGATAACGCCACCTAGAAGTATGCCAAATATGGCAACAGCCACAACAGCCTCGATTAGAGTAAATCCAAACTCTGAAGATTTTGACATTTAAGGCTTGTACTTAAATGGATTGCTATTATTAGTTAAAATTTGCTCTGGAGAAAAATTTTGAAGGCCTTGAATTAAATCAGTTGTTTCCCGATAAGCTTTAAGATCAAGGCTGACAATATTATTAGACGCAATCGGCAGGGGCTGCGGGTTTAGATTTTTTATAAGCAACGAGTAGGCGAAAAACACTTCAAGCAAAATCACCGTAGCAACAGCCGAGTTGAAAATCGTTCCTAAGCTTAATTTATTCATAAATTTAAAATTCTTCATGGTTTTTGGACAAAGAATACGGCTTGAGTGCTCCCGATTACATCACCGCTGTGGATCAAACCGCCCGCGCTGTTATTGCTTTGCGCGGCTTGAAGCGAGATTTTTGAAATTTCTGTGAAGTATGGAAGATGCTCAAGATATTTCAAAAAATCAATCATCTGCATAAAATTAGAAGTTGTGCTAAGGGTGTATCGAATTTCATCCAGATGCGCTTTTCCGCTAACAATAGCTGCTTTCTGATTATTTGCGCTGTCTTCGTTAATAATTAAGGATTCAGGAGTCCCTGATCTGACTGCTGCTGCTTCAATTCCCTCAATAGCTAATTGTAAATTCTCGCGGTTTAATAGACTTGAAAAAATTATCTGCTTATCATTAGTCCGAGCCAGATCAATTTGGGAATTTTTATAAGTGATAAGCTGCTGCTCTAAAGTTTTTAGTTGAGTTTTCTGCAGGATAACATTATCTTTTTGGTCAATCACTTGGCTGACGCCAGGATTAATCAACAAAACCAATAGGCAGGCGGAAATAATAAAGCCGATAAGCGAAATTAAAATAACTTTTGTTAAACTCTTCATTATTGGGATTTAAACTTATCTTTGTTAATAAAAAAAGTGTAGGTAAAATCTGGGAGTTTGGCTTTTTCTAAATTAGCTAAGGGAAAATTAATATTTTTAAAGTATTCGGATTTAATAATGTTTGACCACAAATCAATTACTGCGTCCCGATTTTGGGCCTGGCCATTGATTTGAATTTTTCCGGTGATTGAATCAAAGTCAATGTTGTTTAGCTGCATATCAGGCGGGATTAATCGGGCCAGCTCGATCAAGGCATTAGACCAGTAATAATGATGGTCTTCAAGATTTTCGATTTCTTTAATGTTGCTATTGATGGCCAAAATTTGACGCTGTAAATCGCGGTAATCTGAAGAATTTAACAAAGCTTTGTTTTGGCTGATTTTATTCTGCGTATTACTGACAGTTCTATTAAGATAAATTTGCGTAGCCTTGGTCAGCAGAAAAAATACAACCAAACTGGCCGCAATCAAAATCCAAAACTTCAGCAATTGTTGGGAAAACAACTGCAGTTTCAGTTCTTG
>JAHFJG010000042.1 GCA_023246005.1 Candidatus Doudnabacteria bacterium | reverse complement strand
TACTGGCCGACCTGGCTTTTTAGCCGACTTCGACTCCGTTAATACCTCTTTGATGATTAATTTTTGTTCCTTTGCCAAAGCCTTTAATTTGCTGATCTGATCATCAATGCTTTGAACTTGGCGGTCTTCGGATTCGCTTGATTTGCGGGCATACAGGAAATATTGGATTTTTTGATTCTCTAATTTCATAGTTGTTTAATTAATAATTGGAAAATAATACCCCTGCCAGGACTCAACAGGTGGCAGCCTGTTGCGATTAAACCCTGGCAGGGGTTTTGCGATTCAAATTAATTGTATTAATATTATATCACAGGCCAACCTTCTGCCAAAGATTAAAACCCCGTATTTGCTGTCCTTGCTGTCTTACTGTCTAGAGGTCATCGATCGTAAAAATTTCATCGTCCTCCGACCGTCTGGTATTGGTAATAGTTATGATTCTGTCACCATGCTTATCTTTGTTCATCATAATGCCTTTTGAAAGCAAGTTCGTTTTAACTTGCTCTAATCTCCTCCAGAGCCAATTAGCATCTTGGGGAAAGTATTTACCGTCAGTTTTTATTCCTCTTCGGTTTCCAAGAATTTTTAGGCGATCCAAGAGTTCGGTTGGTTGTCCTGACCATTCGGACCTCCCCACCATAAACGCTACGACAACCTGTGCCACTGGCGAAGCGTCAATAACTTCTTCATTCTGCAGTTCGAGATTACTGTGTAGCGCAGCAACAAAATCTTCAATCTTTAAACCAAGTGCTTGAATGGCTGTGCTACCCCAACGCGCAAAATCTTGCATTCTGTAGGATTCCAATCCTTCTACGTCCCCATGCTTTTTTGCCAGAGCCAGTGTATTTGAGACAGCGGTCAATAAGGCTCCGAATAATTTTGATCGAGCCTGTTCGAATCCTCCAAACAGGACAGACTCTTTTTCATATTTCTCTGGCCGTTCAAGATTAATCAGAATGGAGCGCTCTAGTAGATCGGGCTTATCAATGACTTGATTTATCCCATTAATACCAATGACTCGACGAAACGAATAGACCACGTCATCATCATCAGAATACAATTCTCGTTTACTAAATCCTTCCCCAGTAATAATCCTGCACAAGGCGTCGGAAAGGTCGGGCTTAATGTGCGAAATGTTGTCTAAAGGCAGGAAATAATGGTGACTCGCCAGTTGAACCAATTCTTTCTGTTCGCCTTGTGGGGAATGGAGTTCGGTGATAGAGGGGTCTATCAATCGTCTTAAGAGTTTGAATAAGGTCGATTTCCTTGAGCCTTGAGGTCCTTTTACCGCCAAACAAGGGTGCGGGAAATTTGGAAACATGGCGGTTACCAACCACGTTAACAACAATATCCTTTCGTTCTTGTCAGGCGGTTCGGGCATAAACTTAAAAATATCTTCTAAGTTACCACCGCCAATAGGAGTTACTTGTGTCTGTTGATGACTGTGCCGATAGAAAAGAATTGGTGGCTGATCAATAATTTCCCATTGATTTTCGGTAATTTTTATAGCTTTGCCATTTCCCAGATCATACCAGACGGCACCGTCATGGTTCGCGATTCGTACTTGAAGTTCTATTTGTTCTCCCTCATGAAGGGAATAACCTTCCAAAATTCTTATAGCGGTTTCGATGACGGTCGAAGTCAGAGCTGTTCTAGCGGAACTCCAAACCAAATATGACAGCCATGCTTTGAAGTCTTTTGAACGCAGCTTGAGTATTTTTCGACCATCGCCTGACAAAGAAATAAAAGCTGTTTTGAATTGGTCATGAAACAAAACGGTTTTTCCTTTTAATACCATATTGACAGTCATCTTGGTCTGATTTTTACTCTCATCATCCAAAGGAGCTTCTTTATCTACTTCCTCCTCAATTTTTTCCATTGCTTTTTCTAACTTTTCCTCTTCCATATTTTACTTTCTAATCAAATATCTAACAGCTTCTCTGAATGATAAGCCGAGTAATACCTTGATTAACTTAATTACATCACCATGATTACTGCACCCAAAACAATGCCAGGTATTTGACTCGGGATAAACAGTAAAAGATGGTGATTTTTCCTTATGCAATGGACATAATCCAACCAGATTCTTACCCCGTTTGCGAAGCTTGGTATGTTCACTCGCGATATCAACTACAGAAGTGGATCGGGCTAGGGCTATATCTTGTAGACTTATCCAATCATGAGGCATTGGTTTGTTATCAGCTAAGTTCTGAAGGCGCGTTAGCCTGCCGATGTTTTTATCAATTTCTATAACAGTGGGAACATCGAAGTTTTTAACTAATTCTCTCCAAAACCATTGATTTTCTGCTGCTGACTTCTGTTTTATAATCGCCAATTTTTGCTTGATCACATTAGTGACTCCCAGACGCCTACTTTTCCATTCCTTAATTACTTCGGGAATAATTTGTTTGGCCTCTGGAAAAGCAGCAATTAATTCCTGATCTGACAATTTGTCCATATGATTATTGATCCAAGCCAATTTCTTTACGACGCTTAAGTACCCGCTGTTGATCGACCACAGACATCGGGCGATAAATTAAGCGCATCAAACTAACCAGCTGCATGCATTTTTCAATGGCTTCGCCCCGACTCAATTCATCGCCGAATTGCGTCTTGTAAAGCTCACGGAATTTTTCGATTTGCTGACTAGTTAAAGCCATGACTTTAAATTAATAATCATGGTGGGATTATATGAAAACAGTGGGGGAATCTAATTGACTCACCATTTACTCACCAAACGAAAAAACAGCTCAGTTGAGCCGTTTTATCAATGTTTTTTACTCACCAAAGATTAGGGGCGGGCTAGCCAGACTTCTTGATCTTCATAATTAAAAATTTTAATATTAAGCTTGCTCTCAGCGTCTTCGTTTAGATCGCTGATTGCATCGGTGATTTGTTTAAATTGGCCTGCAGACGCGTTTCTAATTTCTGTCAGCTCGCCCCGAACCAAGATAAAGTTTTTAACAGTATCGAAATGGACAGGGTCTCCTGGTTCATAGTCGTCATGAACACGGTCGTCATAGATATCAGTTTCTTCACCGTCATGGGTTAGATAAGTTAAAGGTTTTCCATACAACAACAGACAAATATTCAGTCGGATTGATTTAGTCTTTTCATTTTTTCTTACCTTCATAATTTTTCCCTGATATTCAAATTGTTTTTTCGCATGATTGAATATCAAACGATCAAAATCAGCGCCTTCTTCAATCCTAATATCACCAGTCCGCAAACGATTTATGTAATCCTCGATATT